>JAEEJI010000032.1 GCA_016281825.1 Muribaculaceae bacterium
CGGCCATGTTGACAAAGTGATTCAGATTCACCTCGGCAACTGTCTTTTTCACCTTGTATTCATTAACCGACAAGCAAGCTAATATGTTTTCTGAAGCCGAACTCATCAATGAAACAAATGCATCAGCTCTAGCGATGCCTGCCTCCGAGAGAATGCCCGGCTCGGTGGCGTCACCATGGATTACCTCACAATCATGATACTGAGCAATCAATTCGTTGCATCGCGCCAGGTCACTCTCGATGATGGTAAATCGGAATTCACTTGCCGCGATGCGCACCATTAGTGCGGCGACATCACTGCCGCCGGACACGACCACGTTTCGAATCTTCTGGATTTGGCATCCGGTAATAGCAGCGACATCTTCGAGTCGCGCACGGGTTGTCGCCACATAAATCATGTCACCCGCCACAAGTGTGTGGTCGCCCTTGGGTATCATAGTCATGTGGTTGCGGCGGATAGCGGCAATGTGGAAGAATCGGTCTTCAGCCGCCAGTTCTCTCAGACGCTTGCCCACGGCAGGTGCCTGTTCTGGGAGCCTTACTCCCAATAACACCATCTCACCGTGATTAAACTCGTACCAATAGTTCACCCACGAATGACGCAATGAGTCAATGCCTCCTTGTGCTACCAAGTAATCGGGGCAAATGACATTGTCTACCCCCATGCTCTGCACTACCTGCAGATTGTGTGGCAGCAAATAGTCATATCGGTCAACACGTGCCACGGTGATTTTTGCGCCCATTGACTTGGCCATGGCACATGCCACAAAGTTGCGTTCGGGCACCTCGGTTACTGCGACGAATAGGTCGCATTGGTTCACCTTTGCTTGTCGAAGAATGGCCGGGTCGATAGCGTCGCCTGTGACTGCCATCAGATTATACTCGGCATCGAGCATTTCTAGTTTGGCTGGATCTCGGTCAATGATGTAGATGTCGACATGCTCACCCGAGAGGTATCTGGCCAAGTGAGAGCCCACTGTTCCCGCTCCCACGATAGTTACGATCATAGCTGATTGAATTAATTGTTTTAGGATAGTCGGTGCAAAGATATAAAATAGTTGTCAGTGGTCAGCAATCAGTTGTCAGTTTTTTTAGTTGGACAAATACTTCAAGAAAAAAAAGCAATAATAGGTGGTATTGAGAAAAAAGTTGTATCTTTGTGGCAATCAATTGATAAAACTATGCAACGAGAGATGAATATCCGAGAAGAGGTGGCACGATGCTTGTTGTGCCACGACGCTCCTTGCTCGCGGGCTTGCGGGCATGGCGACCCTGCCCGTGCATTGCGCGCGGCGCGTTTTGACAACATAGCCCTGGCAGCACGTTGGCTCGAGGGCTGCACCGACGAGGATTTAGCGCGTGCCGAGGATGCCTGCATCCACTATGACCGCCCTATCCGTTTACGCGAGTTTGCCCTCCAACTGCCTAAGCCCGCTGCTCCATCGGAGGTGCCATCGCTTGCCATCGACTTCTGCGGCATCCATTGCGAGAATCCATTTTTCCTTGCCTCGTCATCCATCTGCACCAACTATGAGATGGTGGCGCGCGCCTTTGAAGCCGGCTGGGCCGGGGTCTTCTTCAAGACCATCTGCCTGCAGGATATTGAGGAAGTATCGCCACGCTTTGATGTTGTGAACCGCGCGGGCAACCATGGCGATTTCACCGCATTGCGCAACATGGAGCAGCTGAGCGAGAACCCTGCCGAGGTGGACTTTGAGACCTTGCGCCGCCTGAAACAGGACTATCCGTCGAAGGTGGTAGTGGCATCGATTATGGGTCAGACCGAGGAGGAATGGATTGAATTGGCCAAGATGGCTGAACAAGCCGGTGTCGACGCGGTGGAGCTGAACTTCTCCTGTCCGCAGATGCGTCTTGCCGGCATGGGCAGTGATGTGGGGCAAGACTCAGAATTGGTGCTGTTCTACACAGCGCACGTCAAGCGTGCAGTGAGCATTCCCGTCATCCCGAAAATGACGCCCAATATCACTCACATCAACCAGCCCGCCATGGCGGCCTACTTTGCCTCGGCCGACGCCATCAGTGCTATCAACACTATCAAGAGCGTGACGATGGGCGACCGTAGCGCAGTGTCGGGTCAACAGACCATCTCGGGGCTCTCGGGGCGTGCCGTGAAACCCATTGCCCAGCGATATATCCTGCAAATGGCACAGAACCCGGTAATGAAGAATATTGAGTTTAGTGGCATCGGCGGTATCGAGACGTGGCACGATGCGCTTGAATTCATCCAGCTGGGTTGCCGCAACGTGCAGGTGTGTACGGCGGTTATGCAGTATGGCTACCGCATTATAGATGACTTGATTTTGGGTCTTCAGCACTACATGGCACAGCGTGGAGTCAATGATTTGAGCGAACTTGTCGGCGAGGAGTTGCCCAAGTTTGTTAAGCCCAGCGACCTGGACCGTTCGACGGTTGTCTTCCCGATGATTGACCGCGACAAGTGCATTGGATGCGGCCGTTGCTATGTGTCGTGTATGGATGGTGGCCATCAGGCCATCACCTTCGGCGAGGACCACAAGCCTCAGATTCATGGAAACCACTGTGTGGGATGCCACCTGTGCAGCCTCGTGTGCCCCACCGGCGCCATCACCCACGCCAAGCGCGTCGCCAAACGAAATTAAAACCAAGACTAAGTTACTACAAAATCAGCCGCTTGAGGGAGCAAATCCTCAAGCGGCTGATTTGTTGTATAGTATACATTTATCTTACTCGCTTTTGCTTGCCGGAGAAGGTGGCGATGTCGATGCGGATGATGTCGGTGCGGGAGAATGATGATCGGGCATATTTCATGCCGACTTTGATGTCATTGGGCGAGTATTTTTCCAACAACAATTCGAGGGCCTGCATTCGCTCTTCGTCGTCGGAGATGATGGTTGCCTTTCCGGTAAGGATGACACTCTCATAATCGGTGGTGAACTTGCTGGGCAACAGGTTCACTCGCCCGACGACGCAGAACGATACATCATCGTTGATGTCGAGGATGTCTAGTTTACGCCCCTGGGTGGCGCAGTGGATGTAGATACAGTCGACATCGAAGACGAAGTTGACGGGTATACCATAGGGTTTTCGGTCAAGGTCGACCATTGAGAGGATGCCATATTCGGCAGTGGCGAGAAGTTCTCTCGCCCTTGCTTCGTCGAGCAGGCGATCTTGCCGACGCACATGGGAGTTATCGTAGAGCATTTAAGTAGTTAGAGGGAGTTAAGGAGTTAAAGGGAGTTAGAGAAGTAAGGAGCCAATTCTTAATTATCTCCGAGGATGGATGTTATTTGATGGCCATTCATGCGTTGGTAGCCTTTAGGCTTGGAATCGTCGATGTTGACCTGGGTGTTCCAAGTGATGTCCTTGAGGTCGAGGGCTAAAGTAAACTTGCTGCTGCCTATTGTGGCGGCAACATCGGCATGCTGCGCTATGGGTCCCGCGAGTGTGAGCTGGACACTGCTATAGCAGGCTGTATAGGGTGTCTTTGTTCCGCTGGCGGGTTTCACCTCTACGGCAACGACGTGGTTGCTGGGGTCGAGAGTAAAACCATAGTTGAATGCCTGCGGCTGGGTCTTGGGCGACAGGCGATAGTTGGTACCATCGGCATCGAGCTGGACCAGATGTCGCGTGGAGGTGTTGACGGTTCCCTTGCCGAGGATGAATGCGCGACCGAGGAAGATGTCCTGCATCTCGGTGACTGTGACGGGCACGCCGTTGGTTATGAGCGAGATGGGTTCGGCAAGGTAGCGTTTGTGGTACTTGTCGACTACCAACACACTGTCGTTGGTGATGACAATTTTACCCACCTCAATGCCAATGAGCGGCCGCAAGGAGATGTAGATGGCTTTACCTCGAATCATTCGCATCTGCATGGAACTGGAGAATGACTTGGCCCCTCCTATTTTGACATTTCCTCCTGCCTGGAGTGTGTTCCAGCCGAGCTGGCTGGCAGCGAACGCATTGAGGCGTGTCTCGAGGGGATTGGTAGTTGGCGTAACAGTGGTAGTATCGGGCTTGGGGTAGTCGGTGGTGATTACTTGCTGCTTTGCGCGGCAGCCGGTGGCGAGGATTGCCAGAATGGCGAGTAAGATGATGGGAGTTGTTTTCATTGCCTTGTTTTGTATAGTGATGGCTGCGACGTAGCCGCAGCAAGGAAAACGGCAGGACGATTCATCATTGCTTGGTTATTTGAAAAAGATGGTGCGATGCTTAACCTTGCGCTGGAGAAGTTCGTTGTCGGGCATGAGTTCGATAGCTTTCTGCCACTGCTCGAGTGCAGCCTCGTGGTCGCCCGTCATGAAGAGGATGTCGCCGTAGTGGTCCAGAAGGTCGCCACTGGGTGAGTCATCGTTCTCGATGGCACTCTTGATGTAGAGCAACGCCATCTGATAGTCTTTTTTCTTGAAGTATACCCAGGCGTAGGTGTCAAGGTAGGTAGAGCTCTGCGGCTGGTCTTTCACCGCCAACGCCGCCATGCGTTCAGCCTTGTCCAGGTCACGCTCGCTGAGTGCAAGGAAATAGGCGTAGTTGTTCATAATGCCCGTGTTGAGCGGATTGAGTTGGAGCGCCTGCTCGTAGAGTTCGAAGGCATGCAGGGTGTCGCCCATCTCAAAAAAAACATCTCCCATACCTCCGATAAAGTCGCTGCGTGTGTCAACATCGGCACTGTCGGTGAGTTCAAGGGCACGCTGATAAATCTGAAGCGACTTGTCGTACTGCTTGATTTGGAAATATGCCGGGGCAATGTATCGATACAGATCCAAGCTGTCGGGGTTATATTCCAACGCCTTGTCACCCGCAGCGATTGCGGCGGGGATGTTCTCGTCCATGATGTTGACAATCATCAGTTTGCGCCACATCTGTGCGTCGGTGGGTTCCACATCAAGCACATAGCCTAGCTGTTCGGCGGCATGGCTGTAATCCTTGCGAGCGATGAAGTACTCACTATAGAGGTCATGGATTTTCGGTTCGTGGGGATGTTGCTCCAGCAGTACGCTCATCAGCTGGTCGACGCGTCCCGTGGAGTCATTAGCAGCGATGCGGTCGCGCATAAAATCAACGAGCACCTGCATCTTGTCATCTACCTCAAGGTTCTCGTTCACCAGTGCCTGGCGTACCTGCTGCTCGTAGGCCGCGGAGTCGCCCACCAAATTATAATACTGTGCCTTGGCGAGGTAGGTGTAGCCATTGTCGGGCTCAGCCTGTTGGGCCCGGTCGAGGTAGACGAGGGCACTGTCCTGCCTTCCCAGCTGTACGAGCAGCCCGCTCATGGTAATGTTGTAGGTAGCGTTCTCGGGCGCTGTCGTTAGCAGTGCACGCATCTCGTTAATGGCTCCGGCGGTGTCGTTCATTGCCATGTAGGCAGAAACCTTACGGGAAGTGATTTGCATCGACTTGCCATGGAGAGCCTCGATGGAGTCGAATGTCTCGATGGCGCCGGTGAAGTCGCCGGTCTGCGCCTGTGCATGCGCCAGTCGTGCCTGCAATTCCAGTTTGTTGGGGTTTCGGTCGCTCAGTGTCTTGATGGCGCGCAGTCCTTCCTCGGGTTTTCCCAGCATCATGCATGCGTCGCTGTAGAATGTGGTCTCATAGAAGTCGCCTGGCGCTTCGTCAAAGTGCTTGCGCATGAGTTGCAGTCCCCGCTCGGCCCGTTGCTGGGTCATGTTCTCCATGGTCAGCAGACAGTAGCCGAGGTAGAACGATACGCTGGTGTTGGTCGAGTCGATGTCGTAGGCCGCCTTGAGGAGGTCGTAGTAAGCGTCGAGTCGGTCGTGCTGCTTCTGGTTCTGTGCCTCGAGGAAGAGGTATTCAGCCTTACGGCGGTCCTGTTCGGTAATGCGCTGCTTGTCGCTGCCAGCCAAGGCGATGGGCGCGGCCAAGAGGAAGACTACGAGCCAAAGGGTCGCACTACTCCAACGTGTTGCACAACTATATTGATTATTACTCATGGTTCACTGTTTATTTTGTTCCGGTGTGACCGAAGCCTCCAGCGCCTCGCTCGGTGTCGTCAAGTTGCTCGACGGGTAGCCACTGAACGGTCTCGTGTCGTGCTACGACCATCTGGCAGATGCGCTCGCCATCTTCGATGGTCTGGGGCTCGT
Source organism: Muribaculaceae bacterium (assembly GCA_016281825.1). Taxonomy (GTDB): domain Bacteria; phylum Bacteroidota; class Bacteroidia; order Bacteroidales; family Muribaculaceae; genus Sodaliphilus. The sequence continues at coordinate 6,101 of JAEEJI010000032.1, forward strand.
TGCTGAGGTTTGCGATGATGACACACACCTCTCCCCGGTAGTCGGCATCGATGGTGCCTGGGGTGTTGAGCACGGTGAGTCCTCGCTTCAGGGCGAGTCCGCTGCGTGGACGTATCTGGCACTCATATCCCTCGGGCAGAGCAATATAAATGCCCGTGTGCAACATGGCTCGTTGCAGCGGTTGCAAGGTGACAGGCTCTTCGAGCCACGCATGCAGGTCCATGCCTGCGCTCAATGAAGTGCTGTATGCGGGCAATGGGTGTGGCCCGCGGTTGACAATTTTTACTTCAATATTTTCCATTAGTCAGTTGTTTGAATTTGCAAAGGTAGTGTAAAAGCATCAAATTTGCACGCACACAATCGCTAAAAAAACAAAACATGTGGATTAATCACCTTCATTTTTTGATAATAACTCAGAGAAAAGTTGTGTTTTTAGATAAATTATTTTGCACTTCTCTCAACTTGCAGTAATTTTGCAAAGAATAATAAAAAAGCAATGAACTGGGACAAACTGATATGCGACAAGCGACTGGGGCTGGAGGACTATCACGATACCAAAGGTGGCGTGCGCAGCGACTTTGAGCGCGATTACGACCGCCTAGTGTTTTCCTCTCCGTTCCGTCGGTTACAGAACAAGACGCAGGTATTTCCGCTGCCAGGCAGCATCTTCGTACACAACCGTCTGACACATAGCTTGGAAGTGTCGAGCGTGGGCAAGTCGTTAGCGCGCGAAATTGCACTGCGGCTGATGCCCAAGTATGCCAGCGAACCTTGGGTGGACAAATTGCGTGACATCAGCGAGATTGTCGCCGCTGCATGTCTGGCACATGACCTTGGCAACCCGCCGTTCGGCCACTCGGGCGAGAAGACCATCGGGGCTTATTTCAGCGAGGGGGCTGGCCTGGCGCTAAAAGACAAATTCACAACTGAGCAGTGGAACGACTTAATACACTTCGAGGGCAACGCCAACTCGTTGCGCACACTGGTGCATCAGTTCAAGGGCCGCCGTCCGGGTGGTTTCGCAATGACCTACTCGACACTGGCTTCGATTGTCAAGTATCCCTACTCGTCGAGCCAAGCCAACTCGAAAGGCAAATTCGGGTTCTTCACCAGCGAGAAGGAGGTGTTTGAGCGCATCGCCACCGAACTGGGCATGCTGCAGCTGGGCCCTGAGCGTTACGCACGCCATCCACTGGTCTACCTGGTCGAGTCCGCCGACGACATCTGCTACCAAGTGATGGACATTGAAGACGGGCACAAACTCAAACTCATCAGTACGGAGGAGACACTCGAGTTACTATTGGGCTTCTTCGACAAGGAAGAGCAGGCGCACAAGCGCGAAGTGATGACACGCGTCGCCGACCCCAACGAGAAGGTGGGCTATATGCGTTCATGCATTGTGGGACTGCTGGTTCAGGAGTGCGCCCAGACCTTTGTCGCTCACGAGCCTGAAATTATGTCAGGCGCCTTTGAGGGTTCTCTTATTGACCATATATCTCCGCTAGCCAGCGAAGGCTACGAACGTTGCAGCCAATTGGCTTACGAGAAACTGTACCGCGCGGGCTATGTCGTGGATGTGGACCTAGCGGGCAACCGCATCATCAACCTGTTGCTCGAGAAACTCATTGAGGCGGTGCAACATCCCGAGCGAAACTACTCGCAGTTGCTGCTGAACAAGTTCCCGCAACAGTATGACGTTCACGCCCCTACCCTCTTCGAGAAGATCCAGGCAGTGCTCGACCACATCAGCGCGATGACCGATGTATATGCGCTGAACCTTTACCGACAACTCGACGGCATCGCGTTGCCGACCGTTTAGTTAAATGCATAATTCATAATGCATAATTCATAATCATTGCCGAGCTATTTTTTGCACACAGACTATTTTATTTTTCCTGTTTGAAAAGTTTTTCGTACATTTGCACTTTCGATTGAAAATCGCTTAACTAAAAATGAAAGATATCAAACGCATCGTACTCACCGGCGGCCCCTGTGCCGGCAAGACCACGGCATTGGCTAAGATTGTAGAACATTTTTCTAACCTGGGATACCAGGTGTTCACCCTCCCTGAAGTACCCACCATGTTCACCGCGGCTGGCATGAACTACCTGACGAAAAACAAGGGTTACTTCTATGAGGGCGAGAAAGCGACCCTGGAGGTTCAGTTGGCCCTGGAGGACAAGTTTACGCGCATGGCGCAGGAGTGCAATGAGCCTTGCATCATCGTGTGCGACCGCGGCACGATGGACATTTCAGCCTATATGACCCCCGAGATGTGGCAGACGTTGACACGCGCCGTGGGTACGTCGTCGGCCGAGCTCCGTGAGCGTTATGACGCTGTGCTTCACCTGGTGTCGGCAGCTGATGGCGCAGAGCAGTTCTACACCACCGCCAACAACGCGCAACGCCTTGAGCAGATGAATGAGGAAGGCCTGCGCATCGCTCGCATGCTTGACAAGAAGGTCATCAAGGCGTGGACGGGACACCCGCACTTGAGCGTAATTAACAACCACGATGACTTCGATGCCAAGATGAAGCGCGTGATCCAGGAAATCAGCAGTGTGCTGGGTCTACCCAAGCCCATCGAGACCGAGCGTAAGTACATCGTCAAACTCACTGGAGAAGTACCTGCCGACTGCATCGAGAACGACATCGTCCAGACGTACCTGAACTCTTCTGATGCAAACGCCGAGGTGCGTCTGCGCAAGCGTGGCTGGGACGGGAAGTACCTGTATGTGCACACGACGAAGAAGAAAGTGTCGGACAAGGAAGAACTGGTGACCGAGCGCCAGATTAACAACAGTCTTTACGAGATGATGCTCACGCTTGCCGACCCGAAGCGCCGCACTATCTGCAAGCATCGCCTGAATTTCATCTACCAGGGGCAGTTCTTCGAGATAGACACCTACAAGAACGAGTTGGAGGGTCTTGTCATCCTGGAGGCGAAGGGTGTTGACGAAGGGGAGCCTATCAAGTTCCCGCCATTCATTGAGGTCATTGAGGACATCACGGGCAACGTCAACTACTACAACCACAACCTGGCACGCAAGTTCGACTGATTTTTCTGGACATAAGAACCCAAGGACATGAGGCTATGCTTTGTGTCCTTTATTTTTATAATGTAATGGCCGCGACGGAGCCGCGGCATGGCGAACGACTAGGTGCTCTGCTTTGTGCTCGTTTATAAAACCTACTGTTTTCGGTAGTTTTTATGGCTTTTTGCTGAAATTTCAGGTGGAGCTGTGGCAAATTTCTGTCGAAATGCGTATTTTTGTTGCTTCAATAAATTTTGTACAAACCATAAAACTAGATAACTATGACAAGAAACAAACTATTTACTGCATTGGCCCTCGTGGTGGCTGCGTTCTGTGTATTTCCAGCCCACGCTGACCTGACAATCAAGGTACAAAAAGGCGGCGAGGCACCATATCTGTATGCCTGGGATAACGAGGGTACAAAGTTACTTGGAGATTTTCCTGGCACACAATTCACTGAGAAAGATGGCAACTATTGGACAATGCCCGTGGAAGGGGTCACCCAGGTCAACATCATCCTGAGCATGGGCGAGGATGGTCCCCAAACCGCCGACTACCTAAATTTGACAGGTGTCAATGGCGTCATTTCACTGATGTATGATGGCGAGACCACCATGTTCGGTACCATGCCTCAATATAACTACTCGTCTAGTGAGGTTTATTTCAGTGTTCCTCCAACTTGGGGAACAACCTACGCCATAGCACGCACAACAGGTGGTGGTTATGAAGAAAAAGCCATGGAGGAAATAGGGACTGATGGAATGGGATTGAAAATTCTTAAGACTTCTTTCTCTCATTGGAATGATACCCCAAACACCATACAATTTAATGACCATTCCACTTACTCTGACCAGATTTCATATCAATCTGGCGGCTATTACAACACCAGCAAGGCCGTTGCTCGATTTATGGGATTAAATGCAACCACCTTTCCTGACGAGAACTTCCGCAAAGCCATCAAGGCTAGCACGGGCATGACCAGCGACGTGTTTACTCCTTCGTCAATCACCTATCTGGATGTAAGCAATAGCGGAATATCAAACATAACTGGTATCGAGCTGTTCACAAACCTGAAGACCCTTTTGGCCAGCAACAATTCGCTTTCGTTTGCCAATTTGCAACACAATCTGAATCTTGAGGTATTAGACTTGAGTTATAATTCTACACTACTAACCACCTACACTGACGCCTCCCAAGTAACAGGGAATGGTAGAATCTTTATTAGGAACTGCACAGGACTTACAGATTTTTATTTAAATAATTGCAATTTCAACGCTATTGGTGTTGGCACACTGACAAATCTTAAAAAACTGATTGTCTCTAACAACACCCCGCTAGACTATGTTACTTCTATCAATAGCTGCACAAAACTAGAGCACCTCGAAATAGCAAACTGTGGCATTACTAGTAATAATGATGCGTTAGGTTCAGACAAATTTGGTGCATTGACAAGCCTTAAATACTTGGACGCATCAGATAATTCCAACCTTGATGTGGTCTATTTGACAAATAAAACTAATCTTGAAACATTGATTCTAAATGGTGACACCAAATTGAGGACAGCAACAGATAATATACTTCAAGGTCTCTCAAGTCTAACCAACCTCAAACATGTGGAGTTTAACGGAGTGGACTTGAGCACTAAAAATTTTATTGGTTCTGAGTCTGATGCCGGTCGCCTCACTGCATCCCGCGGTTCTTTGGAATATCTCGACATAAGCAATGATAATTGCTTCACGCCTGATGTCTATGGCTACACGGCACTGAAGACCTTGAAGATTGGCGGCAATTACAACATCACTTCGTTTAAAATTAACAGTTGCACCGCGCTTGAAGAAGTGGATGTGACTGGCAACACCGCGATGACGAAATTGACGCTGAACAATGATGGTCTTTCAAATTCCAATATTCCTACCCTCACTGGCTTGAGTAGCTGCACATCATTAGCTGCATTGGACTTAAGCTACAATGCATTCACTAGTGTCCCGTCACTTGTTTTACCCGCAAGTTGCACCTCTTTATATTTAAACAGCAATCAGCTGACTGGTTTTGAGGTGCCTAGCGGATCATCGGTGCAATTCTTGTATGCAGAAAACAATGGGTTCTCGGGGGCTCTGGAACTGACCAGTGAGAGCGTTCCTACGCTGAAGGGTCTTGACCTTGGCAATAACGGCATAACTAGTTTCATAGCCACAGGCACTGGACTGTCGGCACTGATGCTGGGCAACAACCCAACAATGACTACCTTGGAGTTGCATGGCAACAACAACCTGACTTGCACCACCGCCAACGAAGCAATGAGTGACGGCAGCGGTCTTTATTTGCTGGGTAATACTGCCCTTGAAACCATCGATCTGAGCAACAGTTCGTTTAACCAGATTGGTGCCGATGCGGCCCTAAATGGTCTCGTCAACGTGAAATCCCTCAATGGCAGTCACAACAAGTTCACAACCTTTACCAACTCGAACTACGACAATGGTGTACGCCTTGCTAGTTATGTTGCCGGCAAGTCTAGCCTCGAGCACCTTACCGGCCTTGAGCACCTCGACCTGAGCTACAATGAACTTGCCGACTCTGTTCACCTATTCAGAAACACTAATTTGACATGGCTCGACGTGAGCCACAACAACGTTATCGGTCCGCTCGCCACTACCGATGCCGAGAAACTCGCTATGAGATTGAAGAAGGCAGACCTATTGCGTAAGTATCACTGCAAAGACACACCTATCGGCATCAGTTGCACTGCAGCCACGCAAGCTACACTTAATGCCAACGAGGCCTTGACTCATCGCGCTTTCGACTTGCGTGACATTGATTTGCGCGACACGACCGGTCTGTTCCATCTGGACCTGAACTTTAACACCCAGCTCAAGTACCTAAACATCAGTGAGACCAACATCCACAACACTGCTGCCGGATGGTGGTATATGGATCCCGGATGGGAATACGGCACTGGTGGATGGTATTCCTATGTAGACCCTGCTCATCCTGGCACCAAGTCTCCAGCTAATGGCAGTACACGCCATCATTTCGTATGGCTGAAGACTTGCGGGCATCTGGAGGAGTTCCACGCAGATAACAATAACATGCAGTCACTGGGAGTGAACACTTCGCCCTATTTGCACACCATCACTGCCAAAGGAATGTATGGCGACTGCTATTTTATGCGAGATGCTGGTTCATCGTCCAACCCTAATTGTTTAACTGAGAGAGGCAACATCACCATTTCTGGCCAAGTGGTGACCTATTCTCGCACCGTCTACAGTACAAATGAGGATGGGACACTGACTGGCACAATCTACTACAAAGACGCTAATGGAGTGGAAGGCGGCACTAACTACTACACCAACGCTGTCAAATGGTATGATGTGAGCAATAGCGGCTACTATATCGTAAGAACAGCCAACGGCGTGAACCTAGAGCATCTGGATGTGAGCGGCAATCACCTCTCAGAACTCAAAGTGTCAGGCAACACAAAACTGCAATATGTCGACACCGAGAACAATGACCGGCTGACCTATGTTGACGCCAACGACCTGCCCGACCTCACCACGCTGAAGGTTGCCGACAATCCACTGCTTGAAAAACTTTATGCCGACAACGACCCGTCACTGCCTGGCATTAGCGGGCTGGAAGAGTGCACGGCACTCAAGTACCTGCATGTTCAGAACGACGGCTTGCTGGGAAAGAACAACTTTAATGTGCAGGCCAACACCAACCTGCAATCGTTGTTGGCATCCAGTTGCAATCTGCCAGGTGAACTAAAGGTAAGTCAGTGCGCCAACCTGGACACGCTTAGCGTGCATAACAATCAACTCACCAAGCTTGATGTAAGTAGTTTACAGAACATGCACTGGCTGAATTGCTACAACAACACGGGCATCACCGAACTAAACGTAGCTGCCAGCACAGGCATGACGCATCTGGACCTGCACAACTGCAGCACTATCGACCTGGCCTTGGAAAGCAACACGGCACTGAAGTATTTTGACTGCGACAACAACAAGATTCGTGAGTTGACCTTTGCCGATGCTGCCGCCATAGACACGATTCATGCAAACAGTAATAACCTGTTCCAGATTAACCTCAGCGGCCCTCATGGCAGTCTGAAAGACCTGCAGTTTGAGAACAACCACATCAATGGCATCGACCTGACTGGCTGCAATGCCAATGTTCTCACCAACATCCAGGATGCGAACAATGGCCGCACTATCCCTGCTAATTCGGTGACATTCTATGTGAAGGATGCGAACAATCAGCCAGAGATGCGCAGGATGTATTACTTCCAGCTCATAGAAAGTGCTGAGGACAATGGTGGCGGTTTCTTCTTGAATGACCAATACTGTAGCGAAGACGCCGTGTCGAACGCCGAGGAAAACATTTTTGGCCGTGGTGAAAACAAAAAGACATTGGCTGGTGATGGTGTGAACCTTGACAAGATTACTTGGAACGAGCAACCCTTCGTAGGAACTCGCGAGCGCCGCACACGTGCCGAAGATTTGGGCTTGACTGCCGACAAGGTGATTGGCACAATTGTGGTACTGAGCCCCACTAGTGTAACTGACGATGTGGCCAGCGGCACTGAGACCTATAAGTACGACAACGGCATTAGCGAGAGCGAATTCTACCTGAACTGGACAGCCAGCAGCGACGCCACCGTCATCACCGAGCTTGACGACTTGGCAATCAGTAGCTTGCAAGTCGTGGGTGGCACGGGATGCATCACTGTGACTGCGGCACAGACATTGCCAGTGACAGTGGTTGACCTGTCGGGCCGGGTGGTCACACAGCGCGTCGTGGAGGCAGGCACGACTGTCATCGACGGTCTGCAACCGGGCATCTACATCGTTGCCGGCCAGAAAGTCGTTGTGAAATAAGGATAAAAATTAGAATTAAGAATTAAGCCGCTTTTCCCTGGTGGAAAGCGGCTTTTATTATGCATTGTGCATTGAAGAAGGATGCTCGGCGAAGTATCGCCAGAGGGGCGCTGCCATGAGGGCTTGTAGCATCTGGTTGTTGCGTAACATGTCGTGAACCTGTTGGCGTGACATGAGCAAGACCTCAATGTCTTCGGTTGGCTCCAGCGCTTGATCGGCGAGGCGCTGAACACCTTCGGCAAGGAAGCAGTGTGTGATGTTATCGCAGATGCTGGGATTCTGCCCGATGGTGAGAATCTCGGTCCACGTGCCTCCGCCGTAGCCCGTCTCCTCAAGGAGTTCACGTCGTGCGCTCTGCTCGGGCGTCTCACCTTCCTCACTGACACCGGCACAGAGTTCGATGAGTACCTGGTCCATGGCGTGGCGGTACTGACGTATCATGACGAACTGGTCGTCGGTCGTGATGGCGATGACGTTGACCCAGTCGGGGTACTCGAGCACGTAGTGCTCGGGGTGAATGACTCCGTTAGGCAGTTGCACGCGGTCAACGCGTGCTGTGAGCCATGGCCGCTGGATGATGTAGCGGCTCTCGAGTGTGGTCCATTTTTTGATCATCTTTGCTGCTTTTGGTACGAGCCGTGGCTCGCAATACACTGACATGTTCCTGAGAGGCTTCCCTTTTTTAACGTGGTGGATTAGGGAATATTGCGAAAAAAATAGTAACTTTGCGGGCAATGGAGGAGAAGGCACCGAATAAAGACATAGCAGAGGAGGCGGTATGGTATGCGTTGCGTGTGACCTACTGCCGTGAGATGCGTGTGAAAGCCGAACTAGATGGCCTTGGCATCCGCAACTTTGTGCCCATGCAGGTGAAGGGAGTGGTGCGTGGCGGGAAGCTAGTGAAGCGGCTTGTTCCGTCGGTGCATAACCTAATTTTCGTTTTCATCGAGCCATCGCGGATGAAGGAGTACAAAGCGTCGACTGCCTTGCCCGTACGGTATATCATGCGACAGGAGAGCAATGGTCGGCGCGAGCCAGTGACGGTGCCACAGCGACAGATGGACAGCTTTATCGCAGTGGCAGGCACGCACGACGAGCAGTTACTATACCTTACTCCAAAGCCTGGTGATTTCAGCCAGGGCGACCGTGTGCGCATCTTGGGCGGCCCGTTTGAGGGCGCCGAAGGTGTATTTGTTCGGGTGAAGGGTGACCGTCGCGTTGTCGTTTCTATTGAGGGTGTGGTAGCTGTGGCGACGACCTATGTGCATCCGTCGTTGCTGGAGAAGATCTGATGGCGCCGGCCGAACCATCGCCCCTATAACACTATCCTTTGGTGTATATACAACAAATGCCGTTGTGACTTGTGGTCACGACGGCTTGCTGCATTGTTGCCCGGCGTTGCGGGCAGGATGTCTGCGACTGATTACTTGTAAACGCTGTCGCTGACAGTGAGGCTGTAACGACCCTTGGCGCGACGGCGTGCGAGCACCTTGCGACCATCCTTGGTCTTCATACGAGCACGGAAGCCGTGCTTGTGAGCCTTCTTGAGGTTCGAGGGTTGGAATGTACGTTTCATTTTCTATCTTAAAATTTGATTTGTTTTCGTTCGTGCGAAAAAAGCGGTGCAAAATTACTGCTAATTTTCTAAACACACAAGTATGAGGCAAAAAAAGAAAGATTTTTTTTGATTTCTTCATGATTTTGAGTCCCTTTAGCCTCTCCGAAGATACCCTCGCGCGGAAAAGCGCAAATAAATTTGGCTTTTCGCTCACTTATTCGTACCTTTGCAGCGTTTTTCGGAAATTACACATTAATAATATAAAACAAGCACTTTTATGATTAACGCTCAAGACATCAAAAACGGTACTTGCATCCGCCTTGACGGCGACCTGTACTTCTGCATCGAGTTCCTTCACGTGAAGCCCGGCAAGGGTAACACCTTCATGCGCACCAAGCTGAAAAACGTGGTTGACGGCCGCGTTTTGGAGCGCCGTTTCAACATCGGCGAGAAGCTTGAGGACGTCCGTGTGGAGCGCCGCCCCTATCAGTACCTGTACATGGACGGTGAGGACGCCATCTTCATGAACCAGGAGACCTATGAGCAGATCCCCATCGCCAAGGAGTTGATTACCGGTGCCGACTACATGAAGGAGAGCGACATCGTTGAGGTGGTCAGTGACGCTTCGACCGAGACGATTCTGTTCGCCGAGATGCCCATCAAGACCAAACTGAAGATTACTTACACTGAGCCTGGTGTGAAGGGTGACACTGCAACCAACACGCTGAAGCCCGCCACTGTCGAGACCGGCGCTACGGTGCGTGTTCCTCTGTTCTGCAACGAGGGCGAGATTATCGAGGTCGACACCCGCGACGGCAGCTATCAAGGCCGCGTGCGTTAACCGCGAATAACGCAAAGATTTGTTATACTGCCCTACAGAGATGTAGGGCAGTTTTTTTTTGCGGACTAGATAAACTAGACTTGTTATTCTTAATTCTTAATTCTTAATTTGATTGTGGGTTGTTAATAATGTGTGGATATCTTTTGAGAGGGTGATGGGTGTTGAATGAAAGAGAAGCATTAACTTTGCACACCCAAATTAAAGAATAATATGGCAGAAGACAGACAATACCGCCGCCGTCCGCAACACGAGAGCGAGCTCGTGAGCGAGTTTGGCAAGCTCCAGCCCCAAGACCTTCAGATTGAGGAGGCCGTGTTGGGAGCCGTGATGCTCGAGAAGGATGCTTACAGCGTGATCAGCGACATCCTAAAACCCGAGAGTTTCTACGACAACGCCAACCAGAAAATTTACCAGGCGATTGTGTCGCTTGGTGCGAAGCAGCGTCCCATTGACATGCTCACGGTGACCGACCAGTTGCGTGCCGACGGCACGCTTGAAGAGGTGGGCGGCCCGCTGCGCATCAGCGAGTTGACCGGTCGCGTGTCAAGTGCGGCAAACATCGAGTTCCACGCTCGTATCGTGGCGCAGAAGTATATCGCGCGCGAACTGATTCGCTTCAGCAGCATGGTCCAGCAGAAAGCCTTTGACGAGTCGATTGACGTGTACGATCTGATGCAAGAGGCCGAGGGCGGTTTGTTTGAGATTTCCAAAAACACGCTCAAACGCGATGTTGTTCAGATTGACCCTATAATCAGTGAGGCACTCAAGAAAATTCAGGAGGCGTCGAACAGCGAGAGCGGTTTGAGCGGTCTACAGACGGGCTTCCACGAGTTGGACAAGAAGACGAGCGGTTGGCAGAACAGCGACCTTGTGATCATTGCCGCACGCCCTGCCATGGGTAAGACGGCGTTTGTACTATCGATGGCAAAGAACATGGCAGTTGACTTCTCGATTCCGACAGCGATTTTCTCGCTTGAGATGAGCAACCTGCAGTTGGTGAACCGCCTGATCAGCAATGTGTGCGAACTGGAGAGCGAGAAAATCAAGAGCGGCCAGTTGTCTCAGCCCGAGTGGGACAATCTGATGGCCCGCACCAAGCGGTTGTATTCTGCCCCGCTGTACGTTGATGACACCCCCTCGTTGTCGGTATTCGAGCTTCGCACAAAGGCTCGCCGCCTGGTTCGTGAGCACGGCGTGAAAATCATCATCATCGATTACCTGCAGCTAATGAATGCGTCGGGCATGAAGTTCGGCAGCCGCGAGCAGGAGGTGAGCACGATTTCTCGCAGCTTGAAGGGTCTAGCCAAGGAGCTGAACATCCCCATCATCGCGTTGTCGCAGCTGAACCGTAGTGTGGAGACCCGTGACGACAAACACGGCAAACGCCCCCAGTTGAGCGACTTGCGCGAGAGCGGTGCCATTGAGCAGGATGCCGACATCGTATGCTTTATCCATCGCCCAGAGTACTATTACAAGAGTGGCCAAGATGCCGAGGGTAAGGACATCCGTGGCTTGGCGGAGTTTATCATCGCTAAACACCGCAGCGGTAGCGTTGGCGACGTGCAGATGCGTTTCCGCGGGCAGTTCGCTCGATTTGAGAACTGGGACGAGAGCTATAACTTGACGGGTGACACTGACAGTATCATACCGTCGAAGATGAACACACAGCCTGATGTTGATCCTGGTATGCCTACTCCTCCACCACCCAATGTAGACTTCTACCCTGACCACGACGAGCCAGGAGTGCCATTTTGAACAATGCATAATTCATAATGCATAATGCACAATGCATGTGTCACACACTCCTCCGTCGCTTCGCGCCACCTCCCCTAACTTAGGGGAGGACTTTGTTGCAACATATCATGCAGCCAACAAGAGTATTAGCGAACTCACGTTAACTATTAACTCTTAACTGTAAACTATTAACGCTTAACTATTAACTATCAACTGTAAACTATCAACTATCTAGAGTGCTCCTTCGTCGTTGTAGCTGTAGTAGCGTCCTCCTCGGCACACAATGATGTGGTCGATGAGGTGCATGTCCATGGTGTTGCATGCAGCCGCGACTTTCTTGGTCAGTGTGTTGTCTTGCATGCTCGGACTTGCCGTGTCGCTGGGATGGTTGTGAGCGAGGATGATGGAGTCGGCCAAATGTTCGATGGCGGGTTTCATGACCATTTTGATGTCGGCCACGGTCATTGTGGTACCTCCTGCGCTGATGCGCTCCACGCCCAGCACTCGCTTGCTGCGGTTGAGCATGACAATCCATATTTCCTCGTGATCAAGCGCTCCCATCTTTGCCCACAGCAGGTCGTACGCGTCCTTACTGCAGGTGATTTGGTACTCGTCATCAAATCTCTCCAGCTGGTATCGCCGTGCCAGTTCGAGTGCCGCAAGGATTTCGATGGCCTTCACCTCTCCAATGCCGCGGTACTTTCTGACCAAGTCTTTGATGGAGTTTCGTGCCAGGTTGTAGTATTTCCCGGCATGGTCATCGAGTATGCGTTGGCACAGTTCCAGCACATTCTCTCCTTGGCTTCCGCTTCCGATAATGAGTGCTAACAGGTCTCGGTCGTTGCATTGTTTGAATCCAAACTGTTTGGCCTTCTCTCGTGGCCTGTCATCCTCGGCGACACACTGTTGCAGCGGTCTTGACCGCCGATATTCAACGTCATAATCCTGTATCATAGTAAATCATTTGCCTTTTCGCATGGCGATTTCTTCGTTGATGTCTCGGCCGTGACCCAGCAGGATTTTCCAAACGAATGACTTGATAAACCCATAACCGTAGCTGCCTAACTGGACAAAACTTGTTACCACCGCCATGAGCGATATTTTCAGACTCTTGGTCTTGACGAGTGCGCTGACCCAGAGCATAACAGCATAGAGCACCAGAGGCAGTATTGCCCACCAGCGCCAGAAGATGGCGAGCAGGATGAGCGCAAGGCATCCCAGCACGAAGACCGCGGGCAGGGTGTGGACCAGCTTGAGACTGTCGGGATAGAGCAGCTTCAGCGTGATTCGCGACATGCCGAAGACATAGGTCTGGCGGGCAAATTTTTTGAGACTTGTGCGGCGCTTGTGGTAGACGCACGCCTCACGGATGAGCCGGATGTCGAATCCTGCCTGGCGTATGCGAGTGCTCATGTCGATGTCCTCGCTGAACATCTCCCGAAACCCTCCGACCTTTTCCCAGACCTCGCGCGAATAACCCATGTTGAACGACCGCGGGACAAATTTTTCCAATTGCACCTTTCCACCGCGTATTCCGCCAGTGGTAAGAAACGCCGTCATCGAGAAGCTAATGGCCTTCTGCAGGTCGGTGAAGTCCTCACCGGCTGCATCGGGACCTCCGAAGCAAGGCACATACTGCTCGCGCAAAGCCGTTTGCAGTTTGGCAAAGTAGTCAGGCGGGATGACGCAGTCACTGTCAAAGAAGACGAAATAGTCTCCCACGGCGCGTTCGATACCGTGGTTACGGGCAATGCTGCGTCCTTCGTTATCCTTATAATAATAATGTACGTCGATTTGGTCCTTGTACTTGTCGACGATGTCTCCGCAGGGGTCGGTCGAGCCGTCCTCGACAATCATGACTTCAAAATCCTTGACGGTCTGCGCCGCCAGGCTGCGCAACAGGTCGTCGACCTCATCGCGCCGGTTGTACACGGGTACTATGACAGAGAAATAGGGCACGGTAATCTAATGCATAATTCATAATGCACAATGCATAATCAGCGCTGTCGCCAAGCTGATTACATTGTACAGAATGATGTTTTTACAATTATAGAATGTTGGTGCAAAGGTACGAAGAAGTTTTGAATTGTGTGGGGTGAGAGGAAATTTTTAATGGAGAATTGAGAATGGAGAATGGAGACTTCTCGCCTAATGGGGACGGTTCCGCCATTTGTTAAAGAAAGTGTTAAAAGTGGCGGAAAAAGAACCGTCTCTAATCCGCCACAGCCGCCCCTCTCCTCCGGAAAGGGGTTGGGGTGAGGCTTTTATGCTTTGCCTAGCATGATGTTGATGATGATGTTGACATCTGAGACATCAACATTGTTATCGCCGTTGCAGTCGGCATTGCCGGGATAAGTGCTTGCTTGTACCTTACCGAGCATGATGTTGATGACAATATTCACATCAGAGACATCGACCGATCCATCACCGTTGACATCGCCGAGGAGTGTATCACTTTCACCCTCATAGTCGCTCAATATGCCAGTGGTTGTTAGGCGTTTTGGCCACCATCCTTTGGCTCTTGAGTTTTGCACCTGTTGCGCGGTCATCTTTTGGTCATCATCGCCCCTCGTGAACAGGTAATAAGTCTTTCTAGTGGGTCGATTGTCCAACGAGGCGATAAATTGGTCGACTGCATCAGTGCTTAGCTTGTTGGTGTTACAGTAAAGATTGATTGTCGTGCCGTCGGCAAACGACTCGGTGGACACTTTGAGCGAAGTCAACTTGTTGTCGTTACAATGCAATATTGTTAGGGCTTTATTTGGTGTCAAGTCAAGTTGCTGCAACTGGTTTGAGGTGCAGTATAATTTTTGCAACAAAGTACATTCGGACACATTCAGTGTCGTGAGCTGATTGGTCGTGCAACTGAGATAGGTCAATTTCTTATTATTACTCAGATCCAAAGATGTAAGGCTATTATCGTTAAGATTCAACGTCTTCAGTTCGGTGAAATACTCGATGCCCTGCAGAGAGGTAATATTCTTTGACTGCGCAAACATCGACGTCACGTTCAGCTCTGAGGGTGTGAGATAGCCATTTCCATTTGTATCATAGTTGCTGACCCATTCTCGGAAGTTATCATCGGGGAAATGAGTCTCATTCACCGGAATTTCACCGTCATAGCTGAGCCATGGATTACCGGCACTTACTGTAGTATATTGTACATCCCATTTCTTGGCTCTTGCGGCTTGAGCTTGCGATATCAACAAATGGTTATAATCCGTCTCGTTTGCACCGTTGGCAATGGTAAATCTGATTGTGCCGGACGAAGTGCGCTGTGGCAGATTGTTCACAAAACTTTCGGCTCCGTCACCGTCTATGTTGTTAAAGTAGCAAAAAACTGTCTTGAGGGCAGTGTTCCTACTCAAGTCCAGGGTGGTGAGTTTGTTATTGTTACAATACAAGCTGGTTAAAGCAGTGTTATGCGTTAGGTTCAAGGTGGTGAGTTTGTTGTTGTTACAATACAATGTGCTTAAAGCGGTGTTATACGTTAGGCTCAGGGTCGATATCTGGTTGTTGTCGCATGCCAGGAAGGTCAAGTTATTATTGTATGTCAGATTCAGTGAGGTGAGGTTGTTGCCACAGCAATTGAGGTCTGTAAGTTGGGTATTCTTGGTCACATTCAGTGTCGAGAGTGTGTTGCTGCTGCAGTCCAGGCTGGCCAGTGCCGTGAAATAGGCAATTCCGGTTAGGCTAGAAATAGATTTGTACTTGACATCCATCGATGTAGTGTTAGCGACATCGGTAGCTGTGATATAGCCTTTGGGGAACAACTGAAGCACATAGTTGCGGAAATTGGCATCGGGGAAGTTGGTGGCATTGATGATTGCCACATAGTCGTTGCTGATTAATAGATCCTTGTTATAAACGTTAACGCCGTTTAGCACTACCGATTCTGCCGTCTCGCTATATGCGGCTCCTATAGGTTGCAGAATACATTGGTTGTCGAAAAACGCCATCGCTTCCACATTTTTTACATTGGAATTGCTACTATTGCCGGTGGCTTGAAGGGTCACTTTGCTGTTTCCGGCAAATGCTACGCGCCAAATGTCGAGCAGGTCTCCACCACCCCCTTTTATCGTGGCATTGATTCCTTCCTGGAAACTCAGGTTGTTGTTGTCGTTGTTTCCTTCTATACCTCCTTTGCTCGTGGCGGTGATTTTGATAGTGCCATAGCCCTTGAAAGCCACATTGCTGCTATTGGTAATATAGATGCCGCCCTCACTGCCACCGGTAATGTTTGTAGTGCTGCCAGCCGTGACAATTACTGTGGTGTTTCGCTCGAATCGCACGGGTGCGGCATCGGCAGCCGACAGGTTATTAGTTCCAACCAGCTTCACGGTCAGTCCGGGGTTGCTCTCATTGTAGATGGCACGATTGTTGCTGCCTGTGCGCGAGATGGTGACATTGGTGAGGGTGACGGTGTTGGTCGCCAAGTCGTATTTCACCGAACCACTGATGGTGCTTCCGGTGACGTTGTTGCAATTGTCACTGTTGACTGACACGCCACCGATTTTAAAGCCATAGTAGTCAGAGGCCTGCACTGCCAACATCGTCATCAGTACAGCCATAAGTATAAGCAATCTTGTTTTCATTGTCTTTTCTATTTTATTTACAAAGTTTTTTAGAGGTTGTTTTTATCATGCAAAGATACGAAGAAATGTTGAGATGGGCATCATTTTGGTAGGGTTGAGGCAAAAATGAGAAAACAGGTATATTCAATATTTTCGTGTCATGGGAATGACATACCTTTGCAGCGTGATTCAAAAAAAACAACACAAACAATAAATCTACAGGCATGAAAAAGAACGAGTTAAGTACCGCCTCCGAGGCAACGAAAACCCCGTCTAAGACCATGAAGCCCCGCAAACAAAAAGCCTTGTGGACCATCATCAGTGCACTGAACCGCGTGCTTGAACTTTCATATGAAAGCAAACTCAGCGGCACGTTCTGGGAATCGTGCAAGGAGCCGCTCGACTACCTGACCGAGAAACTCGACTTAACCGCCATGCAAGTGGTGGCACTCGCCATCCTCATTGAGAATGGGAAACCCATGACATGGCGTGACTTCTGCTACCACCTCCGTTGCAGCCGTCTAACATTCATGGTTCACAGTGAGGACCTTGACGATCTCGTCGCCAAACGTTGGGTCACGCGCAAGAGATTCAGCGATTACGACGAAGAAAGAGAAGAGGAGGGCTTCATGATTGAGCAAGGTGTGGTCACTGCGTTGCGTCACAATCGGGTATTCGTGCCCGAGAAAATCGACGGGCTGACAACCCGTGAACTCATCGACAGAATGAACCGCTACGTTAAGAAAAATTGCGGGAACATGCGCACATCGCTGAACATGAAAGACGCCGAGGAGTGGTTCACAATACTGTGCCGCGCCAACTCCAAGTTACCATTGTGCCACGAAGCATTGCGCTTCGCTGATCAGCCCACTGTTCTCTCATTGTTCATGTGGGTCGTTCTCAAGTACGACCAATTCGGTGACGATGTCCGCGGAGACATGTCCCTAGACGACATAGAAGACCTCTACCCAGACACTCGTGAACAAGAGACGCTGCGCAATCAGCTCAGCCATGGCAATCACCCCCTGCAAGAAGCAGGTCTGCTCGAGATGCGTTGCGTGGACGGTGTGGCCGACACCGATTCCTACTTACTGACGCGACACTGTAAGGAAGAGGTACTCGCCGACTTCGAACCCAGTCAATCGAGTTGCAAAAAACGCTTCATCATAGAAAGTCCATACTTGATCAAGCACACATCATTCGGCGCGAAGACGATGTTCTACAATGCTGACGAGCAAACTCAAATTGATCTGCTAACTCACCTGTTGAGTCAAGAACAGCTGCCTAAGGTTCAGGAACGGCTAGAACAGCAAGGAATGCGCAAGGGCTTCACTTGCCTATTCTACGGTGCTCCTGGCACAGGAAAGACCGAGACCGTGCAGCAAATAGCCCTTCAGACACGACGCGACGTGATGCGCGTAGACATCGCCGGAATGCGCGACAAGTGGGTGGGCGAGAGCGAGAAGAACATTCGAAACTTGTTCCGTCGGTACCGCCTGCTGAGCAAGGGGTGCAAAACAATGCCCATCTTGTTGTTCAACGAGGCCGACGCACTGATTAACAAGCGCCTCGAGAACATCGAGCACTCGGTAGACAAGATGGACAACGCGATGCAGAACATCATCCTACAAGAACTCGAGGAGCTTGACGGCATTCTCATCGCCACAACCAACCTCACATGTAACCTCGACAAAGCATTCGAGCGCCGCTTCCTCTACAAGATCGAGTTCCACCAACCCGATGCAACCGTCCAAGCCCGACTGTGGCGTTCGATGCTCGGTGAGGGATTGAACGAGGATGATGCCCAGGAGCTCGCCCACCGCTTCAACTTCTCGGGCGGCCAGATCGAAAACATCGCGCGCAAGAGCAGCATCCACTACATCATGACAGGCCGCACTGCCACGCTTGACGAACTCGATGCCTTCTGCCGTGCCGAGCTGTTCGAGAACAAACCCAGTACCCGCCCGATAGGTTTCCGAGCTTAAGACACCACTCGCAACAACATGTTGTGCGCCAACACCTTACGGAATATCGCGTAAAAAACGCACAACCAGTTAACCAAAATTAACCAAAAATCTTTGGTTATCTCAACAAAAACACATACCTTTGCATTTAGAAACACGAAATATACATTTTTATTTATCCGGCAATACCCATTAAGGGTGCTTTGTATATTTAACTATGGTATATTTCGTTCAGATATTAGTTCATTCACATGATGTGACACACATGCATCCAGAGACAGGCTGCTCCGGCAGAAACTGCGCCAACCGAGTGACATAAACACAAACGGTGGTCAAAATGATGTGATTAAACAGCCAAACTTGTATTTAATTTGTTTATTGTTTAATAAAAATAAAATTATGACACATTATTCTATAAGTCATTCTAGCCCCCTCAACGGCATGGAGACTCTCGAGGCCTTCATGCCCAGTCATCGTGTTCAATCGACTGACTCCAACCTTGTCAGTCTTAAGGTGGTTCGTCGCCAGTCCAGCGTCAAGAAACAAGGCCGCCGCCCTATGGCATGGGACATCGTGATTACCGTCAATGGCGTGGCTTACCCACTCACCTTCGGCAACAAGGACAATGCCATGGTCTACGCTTGCTCGTTGCTTCGCTATAAGGGCGGCAGCAAGTTCTATCGCGACGAGCTCGAGAGCCATGAGTGCGACCCTTGGATCCGAGAGCTGTTCTTCACCATCTTCCCCTCGCGCGACCGCGATTTCGACGAGTGGTATCGAACATTCATCTCCGACAGGCAACGCCTTAGTCAAGCCAAGAGTCAAGCCTCTGCACAAATCAAGAACGCGATGTGTTCTGCCCCTGAGGACGCAGTAATGCAATGCATATTAGATGCACAAAAAGACAAGTTCAGAAAAAGCACCTCATACATCATCAACGTGCCACCCGAGCGCATCACACTTCCTGCCGAATGGATGCGAATCATCAACTACGATTCTCGTTCGACCATGCATAAGTAAAATCACTTGATATCATGAAAATGAACACACTTCTCCAAACAAATTTTTAGCTATGCACATCAGTTTCAAACTTTTAGAACAACGATTTGCCGTGAATGGATGGCGGCAATACCATTTGTTCCATCGAGGCACGAAATGGACAAAGGACGGACAGGAGGTCATCATGACTGTCAAGGGGTTCACGTTGAATGGCACACCGGTAGATGGCGACGTCATCGCAGAAATGCTACACATCAGTGAGCGAGACATCAACTTAGACCAAGAACTAGCCCGTCGCCACTACACTGCGCCTTGCCGCCAAGCCTTCATTGAAGGAGTCCATTGGGCAGAAAAACAGGGCACGGTTATCTAATGCATAATTCATAATGCACAATGCATAATCAGGTTTTCGCCGAGCTGAGCGCATTGTACAAAATGATGTTTTTACAATTATAGAATATTGGTGCATAGGTACGAAGAAATGTTGATAAGTCGAAAAAAAAGCATTAACTTTGCCGAAAAAAGTAATTCTATGAACGACAACAAGACACCAACTCATGAACCAGAACTCACGGTAGAATCCGTTTTTGACCTCTCGTCAATACCCGAGAGAGATTTGTTTGCTAACTGTATCGAATACAGAGATAAAGTTTATACTTTTAGTATCGTCCCCTACATATCTATAGATGGGAATTATGAGAACAAAATTGACATTGTTCTGACTCCTCAAGATGTTGCAGCTATTAGAGACTGGTTTTATCTCCGCGACAAGAAGTGGATTAGTTTTGTCCCTCTAGAATTTAGAACGCACAGTCCTAAAGTCTATGACAAGCTCTATCGCGCCCTTATCGATTGGATTAACACTAGTGACCTCGATGAAGATTTTTGCGACGAAGAAGTCATCTCAGATTTAGAATACGATCCTTCACTCAATCCATTAAACAAAGATTGCCCATGGCCTGTTTTGCACTGGCCTGACCAACTCTTTAAAGAGATGGACATTAATATCCCCAATGTTTCTATATGGGTCAATGACAAGAAAACAAGCCCCTCAGACTCTGGGCTCGGCTACCCAATCTATCTAGAAGACCATTTCATGGATGAACTACAACATATTCTAACAGATTTGTTTAGCAAACAACCTACTATTGATTTTTTTAATATTGAAGAACTTGCAGAAAAACATCACAATTTGAGAGATGTCATCAAACAAAGAGTGAAAGATATGCTAATTAGCAACTTCGATTACGATGAATCTAAAATAACAGAACTTACATTTTCACTTTATCAATTCTCAATTCATCATACAGTTTTATAGCTCTTGCATCATGAAGATTATCACAACTAGTGACTGGCATTTGGGGAACTTGTTTCATGGCAACGACCGGCTGGAGGAGCATGAGGACTTTTTAGAATGGTTGCTCGGTCAGCTAAAGGAACAACAGCCCGACGCGCTACTTGTAGCAGGCGACGTGTTTGATAACGGCAACCCGTCGGCAAAAGCTCAGTCGGCCTACTACAAGTTTCTCGCTGAAGCGACACAGTCCTGCGCCACCCTGCAGATTGTCATCACCGCCGGTAACCACGACTCGGCGAGTCGCCTGGAGGCTCCTCGAGAATTGTTGACGCATCATCGCGTAGAGGTTCGCGGCACAATCAAGCGCCAATGGGTCACCGATGATGACGGCCAAGGCGACTGGCAGGTTGACTATGACGACCTGCTTATCCCCGTTGACGGCCAAGCGGGCGACCGTGCCATCGTGCTCGCTGTTCCCTATCTGCGCAGCGACGTGGTTCGCGACACGAGCTACTCACGAGGCGTGAACCAGTTCTTGCACTCACTCACCGCCCGTGCCCGCGAACTATATCCCGACACTCCCCTGGTGATGATGGCTCACATGTATGCCAGCGGTGCCGACATCGCCTCGCGTGATGCCAGTGAGCGCATCATCATCGGCGGACAGGAGCAAGTAAGCATGGAAGGCTGGAACGAACATCCCGATTACCTGACCTGCGGCCACATCCACAAGCGCCAGCACATTTGGGACACCGACTGGGCGCGCTATACGGGCAGCGTGTTGCCCATGTCGTTCGTCGAGAAGGACTATACGCATGGCGTGGATCTGGTGACACTCACTGCCGGTCATCGCCCCATGGTGAAACAACTCGAGTACACGCCCCAGCACCGACTGCGGGTGCTGCCCGAGGATGGTGCCGACCTCACTGTCAATCAATTGACTAAGCTCATTAACAACGAGTTGCAAGAGCGTACCAGCGACAAGCCTGATGACCACTTCGACTATGTATGGCTCAAGGTTCGGCGCAATCGCGTAAACCATGACGATGCCAAGATGCTGATGGACCTGGTGAACAGCAAAAATGCCGTCCTATGCAAAACCGAGAGCATCATCGAAATAGTGAACCCATCAGCCAGCGTCGGCGAACGCACGTTAACCAGCGTTGATGACATCCTGAACCGCGACCCGCTGGAAACTTTGCAGGAGGCTTTTGTGGCCAAACACAACGCCGAGATGAATGAGCGGCAGAAGTCGCTCCTTACCGATGTCATCAACAGTATTAAGAACAAATCTAACGACTAAATATCATGAAACTCATCCGACTTGAAATTCTCAATCTCGCCTCACTCGACAGACCCGAAGGCGAAGTAATCGACTTTACCCAAGGTGCCCTGGGCGAGAGCAACATCTTTAGCATCGTAGGGCCAACGGGCAGCGGCAAATCGACTCTGCTTGACGCCATCTGTCTGGCATTGTACAACCGCGCGCCACGCTACCCACGCGTGGCACGCCAACACAACAATATCGAGATTTACGGTACACCCGATGAGAGTGAGCTCAACCGTCTTGCTCCGACTGACTGCCGCAACATCCTTACGCGTGGCAAGAATAATGGCTACAGCAAGCTTACCTTCCTGGCCAACAACGGTACTATCTACCGCGCTGAGTGGCACGTCAGGTTTAACCGCACGAGATATGCCAACACCGTCAAACTGCTGTACAAACTCAGCACGTCATCGGATGGCACGCCCATTGAGGAAGAAGCCGACTGGAACGAACTTCCGCAAATCATCGGGTTGGACTACGAACAGTTCCTGCGCACGGTGCTGATTGCCCAGGGCTCGTTTGCCAACTTTCTCACCGCCAAGGAGGATGAGCGTTTTGCGTTGCTCGAGAAGCTGATTGGCTGCGAGGATTTATACACAAACATTGCTCAAGCCATTAAGGAACGCTTCAAAGCAGCCGAGACGACTTACAACCAAGTGAGTGCCTCGGTGGATGCCGTCAAGCAGAATATGCTAGATGACAACGCCCTTCAAGCCTTGAAAGACGAAATCAAAGAACTTGATGAAGCCGAGAAAGCACTATCCGAAACCCTCAAGCAGGTGGATAAAGAATTGCAGTGGTTTGTCGATGACGAGAAAAAGTCGCGAGCTATCATCGACTGCCAAGCCGAGGAAACAAAGGCCAAGGACGCGTTGGCCGCCAAAGCCTCGGACTTTGCGCGCCTGTCGCTTCACGATGCCATTGACCCCGCGGTGGACTTGTTGCGCGAGGTGAAACGCCTAGAGAATGAGATCAAGAAGCTGAATGATGAAATCGCCGACACTGGTCGTGATATTATCGGTCAAGAAAAACGCATCCAGGCCGCCACCCGGCACCTCAATGAATTGAAAGATACAGCAGAGAAAGCACTAGCCCTAGCTGAAGAGGAACTCCGCAAGATGAAAACGGCTTTTGAAAAAGAGAGGAAAGATCATCAAGCTCACGTCCTCGACATCACGACACGACTTCAAAGCGAGCAACAAAAAATCCAAGGTCAAGATGCCGACGCTCTGCAACAAGCCAAGACGCGAGCCGACCATGCCCTGCGCGACTTGCAAGATGCCATCACTATAGTGGACAACTTGGGCAAAGCCGTCAAGGAGAAACAGGACAAGGAAAAAACACTAGCCCAGCTGCAAGAACAGAACAAGCGACTGCAAGAAGAATTGTGCAAACTTGACATCGAGTCGCTGAATAAAGAAGTCGATACGTTGCGGCGCATCTACACTCTGACGACCAGCGAGCAGTGGTCGCAACACCGCGACCTGCTTCGCGAGGGGAGTCCGTGTCCGTTGTGCGGTGCGACCCAACATCCGTATCTTGAAGACTCGACGCAAGCCCAGATGGTTGGAACAGAGCTCCATGAGTTACTGACCACCAAAGAGAATGAGTTGAAAAACCGGCAAAAGCGCCAATCGGATTTTTCGGGTGCCATTAAAACCAACGAGGGCACGATTGTTGAGCTGGACAAGCGATTGCAACAATTGAGCGAGAACATGAACGAACTAGAAGGGAAATGGGATGCTATGCGCCAGCAGTATCCCTTGCTGCCGCATGAGTTGGAGTCGCTCAAAGCACTGGTACCCAGCCATGAGCAGACTAAACAGCAGGCCGATGACACCCTCGCGCGATACAATAAGGTGAAACAGTGCATTGATGACTGGGTTAAGCAAAAAGAGGAAGCCACTGATGTGTTGACAAACTTTGAAAAAAAGGCCTCTGAAGACATCTCAATATTTAAGGATGGGCTTAACTCATACAAGACCGTCCTTGCCGAACTGCGTGCCCTTACCCCTACCCTATCGCAGCAGTACGATGACAGTCAAAAAACGGCGGAGGAAACCACCTCGTCTTGCCAGATTACAAGCCAGGAGTTGGAGAAACTGCAAAAAACGTTCAAGAGAGAACTCGATGAGAGTCAAGCTGAATTAAGCAAGTTACAAGGCATCCAGCAGAAGCAGTCGCAACTGATGGAAGACCACAAACGCGAAATGGAAGCCAAAAATGGCGAGCTGAACAAGTGGTTGGATGAGTACAACGCCCGTGCAGACAAACTCAAGGAGATCACAATCGATGATGTGAGCGACATGCTAGCGGCTACTGATAACTGGGAGACCATCCGCTCAACCAAGGAGCGCCTCATCAAAGCCATTCACTCAACTGGCGCGCTTCTTGATCAGGCACGAAAAGAACATGAGTCTCACCAGACCAGCAAGCCCGAACTGCCAAAAGAAGCACTCGTTGCTCACCAACAAGAACTACAGCAGAGCAGCCAGCATGACAAGTTGATTGAGCTCAACACCCGCTTGAAGAGTCACAATGATGCAATCGTGCAGTTGGGCGACAAGGCCAAGGAGCTGGAGGATGCCACTCGCGACAAGCAGGACTGGGGTCAAATAAACGACTCTATTGGTGGTGACGGCAAGCTTTTACGCAAGATTGCGCAGTGCTATACCTTGGGCTTCCTGATTGAACACGCCAATGAGGAGATTCGCAAGTTCAACAGCCGTTATGAGCTGCAGCAAGTGAAAAACTCGTTGGGCATCCGGGTCATTGACCACGACCGCGCCGACGATGTCCGCGACACGACATCGTTGTCGGGTGGCGAGACGTTCATCGTCAGTCTGGGCCTCGCTCTGGGCCTGTCGTCATTGTCGTCGCGCAACATCTCGTTTGACAACCTGTTTATCGACGAGGGTTTCGGCACGCTCGACCCCGACACGCTCGCCACAGTGATTGACTCGTTGGCGATGCTGCAGATGTCGCAAGGCAAAAAGGTGGGTGTGATCAGCCACACCGACACGATGAGCGAACGCATCACCACGCAAATCCGTGTGGTGAAGAATGGCTCGTCGGGCAGCAGCCACATCGAGATTTACCCATGACCTTAGTAGGGTTTTAATCACGAATTTTCGAATTTTCGAAATAATATTGTACCTTTGCAGGCGATTTCGCTTGACTAGAAGCACTAGATGGTCTAGATGCTCTAGATTTTCTAGATCGAAGAGAAAACAAAAATAAAACAACAATAAGATGAAATTACTGGAAGGAAAAGTCGCGCTGATCACTGGTGCAGCGCGCGGTATCGGCAAGGCCATCGCCCTGAAGATGGCCAGCGAAGGTGCAGACATCGCTTTCACCGACCTGGTGATTGACGAGATTGGACAGGCTACCGAGCAGGAGATTGGTGCCCTGGGCGTAAAGGTGAAAGGCTATGCCAGCAACGCTGCTGACTTTGCCCAGACCGAGGCTGTTGTGGCACAGGTGAAGGAGGACTTCGGTCACATCGATATCCTGGTCAACAACGCCGGCATCACCAAGGACGGTCTGATGCTTCGCATGACCGAGGCCCAGTGGGATGCCGTAATCAATGTGAACCTGAAGTCGGCGTTCAACTTTATCCACGCCCTGGTTCCTATCATGATGCGCCAGCGTGGCGGTTCAATCATCAACATGGCGAGCGTTGTGGGAGTTCACGGCAATGCCGGTCAGTCGAACTACGCCGCATCTAAGGCTGGTCTAATTGCTCTCGCCAAGAGCGTCGCCCAGGAGATGGGTAGCCGCGGCATCCGCGCCAACGCCATCGCTCCAGGCTTTATCGACACCGCGATGACTCAGTCGTTGCCCGAGGCCGTTCGTCAGGAGTGGGCACAGCGCATCCCGTTGCGTCGTGGCGGCACCGTTGACGACATCGCCAACGTCGCCATCTTCCTCGCCAGCGACCTATCGAGCTATGTCACAGGCCAAGTCATCCAAGTGGATGGTGGGATGAACATGTGATGCCGCCCCCCTAAATCCCCCCTAAAGTGGGGGACTTACTAAGTTGACTCATATAACGAATCCCCCTTAATCTCCAAGATTGAGGGGGATTGCTATTAGTCATCCATGGATGACTGTACTTCGCACTGGGACATCTCGGCATACTCTTCCCAGTCGGGGTCTTCTTCAGCGTGGAATGTCAGCGGCAGTGTCTCGAAGGGCTGGAGAATGGTGTTGATTTTGCGCTGGAAGATGTGCAGGCTCCGGGTATAGAATACCCAGTTGCGTTCTCCCGCTCCCGTATAGATGCCAGTATTGACGGCTACAGGATCCTTGCTGAACTCTGCCTCCAAGGCCTCTGTGACTTGTTCCATGAGTTTGCTGGTAGCGAAGTCGGGCATTCCATTTTCGTCGGGTGTATATGCCCAATTGACCTCGATACGGTAAACAAACACACCGGTTGCCTTGACGTCATTCAAGCCACTGCGTCCAGTCACCAGTATCAACTGACCGTCTTCGCTCTCGGCCGGCGCGGTCCACCATTCGTTGGGTATTTTGAGTCTTGCCATGATGTTTTCAATTAAGAATTAAGAATTAAGAACCTTTGGCAATTAAGAATGGCCGCGACACTCTCGCGGCATAGTGAAGCGCCATAGTTATGGGTTCCATTCATTGAGGTTACGAAGGTACGAAGAAAAAGTGAGATGCGCAAATTTCATGGCAAAAGAGCCAAAAAATGTTAAGGGGCGTTGATTGTTAATTCTTTTGTGGGTCTTGCTCCCATAGAAAACGGCACAAACGCCTATGTGGTCGGTATTTTAACATTTTAAGTTAAAATTGGATCTACATAAACTTTTCATTCCATTTAAACCCCAAACAAGGCGCTATATGTCAGCTTTTTATGAAAATTTAATGTAGGGTGATTTGGCGGGTATCTGATTTTTGTCTACTTTTGCAGTCCCTTTCCGCAATTTTGGAACGGGTTGTACAAACTACAAACCCCTGGGTGTTTGGTTCGCCCATTTGCCGAAAGTCGGCACAGGCCTTGGTTGAAAGCGACGGATGTCGTTGTGCCCTGTCCTGAATTATGAACTTAAATAGATAATAATGACAAAATCCCTATTTACACTGGCTACATTAGCGATTCTGCTTGTGTTCACCTCGGCTTATTACACTACTCCTGCCGACGGTCGCGTGGGCTATTTAGCTCCGTCGTTGACAGTGACCACCGCTGAGGGCACCCAATCGTTGAGCCAGTTGCGCGGCAATTATGTGGTTGTGACCTTCTGGTCGTCCATCCAGCCTGAGTCGCGCATCGACAACATGCAGCAAGCGCGTGCAGCTCGCCTGAACGGCATGAAGCATGTATCGATCAACATGGATGAGAGTGATGCGATGTACGCTCAACTGGTCACCATTGACCGTCTGAACAGCGCGTTGCAATGGCACTGTGACAGTGCGTCGCAAGAAAAGGTTCGCCGCATCTGGCGACAAGAAAGCGGGTTCTGCAGTTTCTTGATTGACCCTGAAGGTCGCATCGTCAAGAAAGACCCAACGCCAGAAGACCTGGCACAGCGGTAAAAAAAATCCACAGACGCTTGTCTGTGGATTTTTTATTGTCAAATATCATTATCTGTTTTTGCCTAGAATAATGTTCACCACCGCGTTGACATCACTCACATCTACGCCATTATCCCCGATGAGGTCGGCGCGACCGTCATAATTATCTGCAGTGTCTTTTCCCAGAATGATGTTTACCAGAATGTTGACATCTGACACATCTACACTGTGGTCACCATTGACATCACCCTGGTCATAATCCGGCGTCACCGGAATCACTTCGGCAGTAAGGTCTAGTCCCGTTTGCGTAGGATTATCATTCGAACGGAAATGCAACATCATTTCAGTTCCAGTGCTAACCAAGGTACCCACATCTTCGGTTCCGCTACCATATCCCAACTTATCGCCCAGCTTCGTCGACGTCTGCTCGTCATACCCATCAAAGACATCGAGGTAATCACCATAAGTCGTGGTCATCGAACCTGTCAGTCGAATGACATATCCTTCAGGTGCCTCCAATTTGAGATAAGAGTCGCAATTTCGGCTGTAGTTGTGGAAGTAGTCTATACTGTATTGCGACTGCCCAAAAGCATCTCCTCCACCTCCATCATCGAAGATACTGGTTGACTTTGCAAGTGCGTAGATATATACCGACTTTGTTCCACGTGTAGGCATGTCAATGTACAAACCGTCCTCAGCGGTCCATTCATATCCTGGGACTATCACAGGAACCACCGTTGCATTACAATTAGGCATCGAGAAGACAACCTTGCCCTCGTTTGGCAGATACCAAGTTTCCATTTCTCTGATGCACACCGATTCAAACAGATTTCGCGGCTCGGCATGGACCCGCACACCCGCGACAGAATATAGGGTGTTATCGATA
Organism: Muribaculaceae bacterium; assembly: GCA_016281825.1. GTDB lineage: Bacteria > Bacteroidota > Bacteroidia > Bacteroidales > Muribaculaceae > Sodaliphilus. The sequence continues at coordinate 34,731 of JAEEJI010000032.1, forward strand.
ATGTCACCATTCACCGTGAGGGTAATCAATTCCCCCGCCTTCGCCTTGGTTTTGCTGGCGGTCACCGTGGCACCAAGCACTTCAACGATATTGATGTCATGTTCGACCGTCGCCGGAACCAGGTCTACCGTCATGTCGAGACCGGCATATTGCCGAGTGCCATCTGCCCAAAAATGGAGCAACATGTTTCGACCACTGGACATGAATTGCCCGACGTTGGTGCTGACCCCATCTCGCATGTATTGATTACCATCAATAAACGCGTAATCAGTGTCACTTGAACCGTCATAAATGCACAGATGGTCATAATAAGACACAGTCATGTAACCCGTAATTTTCAACACATACCCCTCGGGGGCAATCAGTTCCATCCAGCCGTTACAGTCATAACTATAGAAGTATCTGGGATCATAATTGTGAGGACCCAGCCCTCCGTCATCAAAAAGTCTGAAGGACGTAACCGTCCCGTCGAGTGTCAAGGTGTTTCGGCCACTGAATGGCATGTTAACATAGTATTGTCCCGTTGCTTCATCCAATGAGAGTGACACATTGTCGGCCTTGGCCACTACAGTTGTTGACAACACACATAGCATCATAACGAGCTGCCTGGCCCGTAAAGTCAGTTTCCAAAGTTTTTTCATAATCATTTAGTTCTAAAAATCGTGCAAAGTTAGAAAAAAACATTGGACTGACATCAACAAATTGACTATAAAAAAACGGCTCCACACATAAATGATGTGCGGAGCCGTTTAAATCGTTCTAAAAATGCCCTTACTTGACGCGAAGGACTTTTCCTGACTGTACCTTGTCGCCCTTGATGCCGTTCATCTTCTTGAGTTGAGCGACTGTTGTGCCGTTGCGCGATGCAATCTTGCCTAGGCTGTCGCCCTTGCGCACCTTGTAGGTGCTGCGCTGTGCTGTGCGCTGACGGGTCTTGGTGTCATACTTGTGACCGCGGCTCGACTTGCTGTAGCTAGCTTTGCTTGAGCTCGAGCTGTAGCCTGTGCTGCGCACGGCAGCATAGCGGCGGCTGGGAGCATACGACCGGCTCTCGGTGTAGGTACTCTTATTAAAGGTATAAGAGTCGGTGTGCGTGGTGCGGCTAGCAAAGTCGATGATGGCTGCAGGGTTGATGGCGTAGCCCATGAAACGGGTCTCGAAGTGCAGGTGCGGACCTGTACTGCGACCGGTGTTACCGCTGATGGCGATGGGCTGGCCAGCCTTGACAAACTGATTGGGCTGAACGAGGAAGCGGGTCAGGTGGCCATAGACGGTCTCCAGTCCGTTGTCGTGACGCAAAATCACATAGAAGCCATATCCACCGCGTTCAAACTTGGTGAGACGCACCTTTCCGGTGAATGCTGCATAGACAGTGTCGCCCACCGCTGCGCGCATGTCCACACCCTTGTGTACACGGCGGAACGCGGGACGATATCCATAAGGCGATGTGATGTAGTTGCCCTTGAGTGGCATGTGGAAACCGCGAACGTCAATGACCTTGGTTTGCGGGACATTGGCATTCTTGTAGGGGTTCACACGGTCGCTCTCCCAACCCTCGGTGTAGATGTCGGGTTCGGGTTCTTCCTCTTCGTAGAGTTGCGAGGCATATTTTTGCGCCTCCTCGAGTTTAATTTGATCCTGGATGCGCGACTGGCGAGCCAGCAGATCTTTGTGCATCCGGCTGTTGTTACTTGCGCTCTGTAAATTCTGTGCTTGTGCTGGGCAAACGGTCAGTGCCATGACGGCGATGACGGCTGCTCCCAAAATATTCTGTAATTTAATCATATTCAGTTATTAAAGTAAATCAAAGAAGAAGATGACGGCAGCAAACTTTCGGTCGATGCCTTTTGCCGAGCCGACATTGCGGTTGCTGCTGTCGCGCACGGTGCCGTCGCTCTCAATCTTTCCGACGTAGCTGTTGCTGCTGTTGCGCACAGTTCCGTCACTGTAAATCTTGCCCATGTAAGAATTGCTGCGGTTGCGGATGGTACCGTCACTCTCAATCTTTCCAACATAGCTGTTGCTGCTGTTGCGGATGGTGCCGTC
>JAEEJI010000033.1 GCA_016281825.1 Muribaculaceae bacterium
CCATCAACGTGGGGCGACTGTCTATTGGTTTGCCGTGCTTCCGTTCGGCAACACCGTCTGGTATCATGATGTTGCTTGAGCGATATGGCATTGACACACGCGGAAAGCATTGTGTGGTCATTGGCCGCAGCAATATCGTTGGCAAGCCTGTGGCAAGCTTGTTGATGCAGAAAACCAGTCCAGGCAATTGCACTGTCACAGTATGCCATAGCGCGACACCCGACATCGCCAATTACACGCGCCAAGCCGACATTCTGATTGCCGCTTTGGGTAAACCAGGTTTTGTCACTGCCGATATGGTCAAGGATGGGGCTGTCGTGATCGATGTGGGCACCACACGGGTCCCTGACGAAACACGCAAGTCGGGGTGGCGATTGTGTGGAGATGTTGACTATGACAATGTGGCTCTCAAGTGCTCATATATCACGCCAGTGCCAGGCGGGGTGGGCCCGATGACAATTGTCTCGCTCATGCACAACACTTTATTGGCTGCGACTAAACAGATTTACAAATAAATCCATTGTCATGCAGACGCTTAGCATTTTACTCCTTTCGCTCGTCTCGTTGTTGCAAGGCGGCAGCTCGGTCAACCTGGTGTTCTTCGGCGACGCCATGCAGCACACACCTCAACTGACTGCCGCTAGGCAAGGCGACGGCTCGTACGACTATTCGCCTTGTTTTCGTTACGTTGAGGATGACATCCGTTGGGCCGATTATGCCGTAGTCAACCTGGAGTGTCCGCTCGGGGGTGCCCCATATAGTGGCTATCCGGCATTCAGTGCTCCTGACAGTTATGCGCGTCAGTTATTTGCCTCGGGTTTTGACCTCTTCCTGACGGCAAACAATCATTGCTTGGATCGAAGAGACAAGGGTTTGAAACGGACTATCACAGCACTAGACTCGCTAGGTGTGCCACATATTGGTACATACGCTAATCCAACAGCTCGTAGCCAGCAGGTGCCATTCATCACAAATATCAAAGGAGTGAAGTTCGCCATGCTAGATTACACCTATGGTACTAACGGAATCACTGTCCAGGGCGACGCTGTGGTTGACCTTATTGACCGCAATCTGATTGCACGCGACATACAAGCTGCTCGTGAGCGTGGAGCGCAAGTGATTTGTGTCAACCTGCACTGGGGCATTGAGTATCAATTGAAGCCAGTCGAGAGCCAAAAGTCATTGGCAGACTTCCTGATTGACCAGGGAGTCGATCTTATTATTGGCGGGCATCCGCATGTGGTCGAGCCGATGGAGATGCGTCACAGCGACAAGCACAACAAGGATGTGCTGCTGGTCTATAGCCTAGGCAACTTCATTAGCAACCAACGCGATATCGACAGCCGTGGTGGCGCCATGGTCAAAGTTTCGGTTACCATGGTTGCAGGCAAGCCGCTTGTCCACGATGCACGCTATAAACTCTTCTTTGTTCAGAAGCCTAGCTACCGTGGCGAGAACTATGTGGTCATCCCCGAAAATCGTCCTGACCTCATACGTCCCGATAGTCGCTCTGAGTTTACCCGATTCATGGACCGTGCCCATTCGCTGGCCATGGACAAAAATGTGAATGTCCCTCAGGATTAATCCTTATTTCCAAGCAAATCTAGCTACGATAGGGCTATGGTCGCTGAATCCACTCTTGATGAGTTTGAAGCTTTGTGCTCGCAGTGCACCGCGATACATGATATGGTCGATATGGAAAAGCATGTGATGGTCATGAAAGGTACTTACATAGCCTGTGTGGCATTCCCTAAAAGCATCATGCATGTCATCGCCCATGATGGTGCGGTAGGCAAATGACTGCGGTACATCGTTAAGGTCGGTACACAGAATCACGTTTGCGGGACTTGCGTTAAGTGAGTCCCGCAATTGTTTTGAGTTGTACTCTCGATTGGCAAATGCCTGACTCATCTTGGAGAATAGTTTAGGCAAGGCAGATGTGGCATAGCGCGTCGTGTCAAGGATGCGGCGTTGGTCATCTTCTAGCTGAAACGAGGTCATATATGCTCCAATCAGTCGCAGTTGACGACGGTCGGGTAGGGTGATGTCAAATGCATAACGACCTGTTGACTTTGTGACATAAGGATAGTAGCAGTATGAGTGCTCCGGTATGGATAGAGGAACAGCGCGGAAGGGGTATTTTGACAAAAGGTCTACTCCATCATATCGGCTACGGGTACGATAAGGGTAGTGTCGGTCAATCTCTTCAAGCCAGGGCTCAATGCTTTTGCGCTCGTCGTAGCCCAGACCGCATGTTACAGGTTGCAGGAGCATCACATAGTCTGCATCAACATCCAGAATCAACCGCATGGCAGGATGCATATGGGTCGTGTCGACCCACAATGAGTCATCAAAGGCAGCCACATTATAACTCATTACCGAGAAACACCGTGTCGTGTCAGCCGGTTGATGAGATAGGTTGATGGGGAAATTAGCATTCACACTTGGCCAGGTGGCGAACAAACCAACTAACATTACCAATGCCCCCTTCCATTTGCGAAGCAAAAACAAGCATATGCCTATCACTAAAGACAAGACCGCAATGGCGGGGTAGGCTAGTACTAACAATGCAGGTAAGGCACCAAAACGTGATGGAGCCAAATAGCCACCATAACCTGACAGCAAAATTAATCCAAGCCAGATGACACAAAATGATATGAGCAGCAATCGCTTCATGGATAATGCTCAAACAAAGATTGCACTAGGTCGTCTAATGTGTTCTGTGCTACCGATTTATTGTTGGGTGGCAATAGGTGGCGATCGAAGAAGTCGCGTCGTTGGTTGAGCATAGGATCGTTGCCGAGTAACACAGTGTCAGTTATAAAAGCATGGACATCGTTCATTGATTGACCAAGGTAATGCAACGAATACACCAACTTGCCAAAGTCGCTCTGGGTAGCCAGAATTGAATCCATGTCTTTAGAAACAAACATGACAGGCTTCTGCGAGTAGTGATACTCGACAGCAAACGAGCCGCTGTCGTGAACCATCGCGTCGCTGGTCATGAACAGGTCGACAAATTCGCCAGTTTCCAGTTGAGTGTTGGTGCCATTTTCCCATTCAGCATAGTAAGCATCAGTGCGTTGTTTGCCCCAGTCGGGGTGGGC
>JAEEJI010000034.1 GCA_016281825.1 Muribaculaceae bacterium
AGCTGGCGGACATGCGCATATGAGTGGGTTGACGATGTTCTACTTGTCGATTGTCCTCACCGCAGGCGCCATGTTCATCATGTGGCTGGGTGAGAAAATTACCGACAAGGGTATTGGTAATGGTATCTCAATGATCATCCTCGTGGGCATCATTGCCCGTTTCCCGGGTGCCATCATGCAGGAGTTTACTAGCCGTCTGAGCACAGCTCAGGGTGGTCTGGTAATGTTCCTGGTTGAGATTATTATCCTGTTCGCCGTCACTGCTGGTGCTGTGATGCTGGTGCAGGGCACGCGCAAGGTGCCTGTGCAGTATGCCAAGCGCATCGTGGGTAACAAGCAGTATGGTGGAGCTCGCCAGTACATCCCTCTGAAGGTGAATGCGGCAAACGTGATGCCCATCATCTTCGCTCAGGCTCTGATGTTCATCCCCATTACGCTCGCCGGATTTGGTGCTCATGCACAAGAGAGCGGTGTGCTGGGATGGATCTCTCGTACGTTCAGTGACATGAACGGTTTCTGGTACAATGCTGTCTACTTCTTGATGATCCTCGCGTTCACCTACTTCTATACTGCCATCACGGTGCGTCCCACCGACATGGCCGAGCAGATGAAGAAGAACAGCGGCTTCATCCCTGGTGTCAAGCCTGGCAAGAAGACTGCCGAGTATCTCGATTCTATCATGTCGCGCATCACCCTGCCGGGTTCAATCTTCTTGGGCATCGTGGCAATCCTGCCCGCATTTGCCCGCTACTTCGGTGTCAACCAGCAATTCGCTCAGTTCTTCGGCGGCACATCGTTGCTGATTACTGTGGGTGTTGTTCTCGACACGCTGCAGCAGATTGAGACTCACTTGATGATGCACCATTACGATGGTCTGATGAAGTCTGGTAAAATCAAGGGTCGCGCACATTAATTGGCGCTACTCCACCACTTCAATGGTTTAGATTAAGTAATGATTATTCTCAAGACTGATGAAGAGATAGAGTTGCTGCGTGAAGCTAATCTCGTGGTGGCACGCACCCTGGGCGAGGTAGCCCGGTGGGTGGCACCCGGGATTACGACACGCCGACTCAACCAGATTGCCGACGAGTATATCCGCTCACAGGGATGCATTCCTGGCTTCTTGGGCCTGTATGGATTTCCTGGTAGCGTTTGCATCTCGGTCAACGAGAACGTGGTTCACGGCATTCCGTCGAACTATGCCCTAGAAGAGGGCGATATCGTCTCGGTCGACTGTGGAGCGGTGACTCCAGCCGGATACAACGGTGACTCGACCTATACCTTTTGTGTAGGCGAGGTCAACGAGGAGGTAAAGCAGTTGCTGCGCACCACTAAGGAAGCCCTCTATCTGGGCATCGAGAAGGCTGTACCGGGTAACCGCATCGGTGATATTGGCAATGCCATACAGACCTATTGCGAGAAGCGAGGTTATGGAGTTGTCAGGGAGTTTGTCGGTCACGGTGTAGGCAAGAAGTTGCACGAGGACCCTGAGGTTCCCAACTATGGCCGCCGCGGTACTGGGCCGCTCATCAAGAACGGTATGACCATCGCCATCGAGCCGATGATCAACATGGGCAGCAAAAATGTCTTTCAGGAAGCTGACGGATGGACCTGCCGCACCAAGGACCGTAAGCCTAGTGCGCACTTTGAGCACTCAATTGCCGTTCATCACGGCAAACCGGACATCCTCTCGTCGTTCGACTATGTGAAGGAGGTACTGGGAGATCGATTCATCTAACATCGAAGTATAATCATTAACGCTTGAAACATTGATTTATGGCTAAGCAAACCGCAATAGAACTGGACGGTACAATCGTCGAATCGTTGAGCAATGCTATGTTTCGTGTCGAGTTGGAAAATGGGCATCAAATCATCGCCCACATCTCTGGCAAGATGCGCATGCACTACATCAAGATTCTGCCCGGCGATCGAGTCAAGGTGGAGATGTCCCCATACGACCTGACAAAGGGAAGGATTTCATTCAGATACAAATAATAAACAACTATTCTTACAGCTAACATAACGACACTATGAAAGTAAGAGCTTCTATCAAAAAGCGTACCCCCGACTGCAAAATCGTCCGTCGCAAGGGCCGTCTTTACGTGATTAACAAAAAGAACCCTAAGTTTAAGATGCGTCAGGGTTGATATATCGATTTTTTTGACTAATTTTGCACAAATTTTTTTTAACAGAATATGGCAATTCGTATAGTGGGCGTTGACTTGCCCCAAAACAAGCGCGGCGTGATCGCTCTGACCTACATCTTCGGTATCGGTCGCAGCTCGGCCGCTAAGATTCTCGAGAAGGCTGGCGTGAGCGAGGACACCAAGGTTAAGGATTGGACCGACGCCGAGGCTGCCAAGGTTCGTGAGGTCATCACCGAGGACTACAAGGTCGAGGGTGACCTGCGCAGTGAGGTGCAGATGAATATCAAGCGCCTGATGGACATCGGTTGCTATCGTGGCATCCGTCACCGCAATGGCTTGCCAGTGCGTGGCCAGAGCACCAAGAACAACGCTCGTACGCGCAAGGGTCGCAAGAAAACCGTCGCAAACAAGAAAAAAGCTACTAAATAATATTAAAGTATGGCAAAAAAGACAGTCGCAGCAAAGAAGAGAGTGGTTAAGGTTGACGGCGTAGGTCAGCTCCACGTGCATTCTTCTTTCAACAACATCATTGTGTGTCTCACCAACGGTGAGGGACAAGTTATCTCATGGTCTTCGGCCGGCAAGATGGGCTTCCGTGGTTCGAAAAAGAACACTCCTTACGCTGCCCAGATGGCTGCCCAGGACTGTGCAAAGGTCGCTTACGACCTGGGCCTGCGCAAGGTCAAGGCGTATGTCAAAGGACCGGGTAATGGTCGTGAATCGGCAATCCGCACCATCCACGGTGCCGGCATCAGTGTCATCGAAATCATCGACGTCACTCCGCTGCCCCACAATGGTTGCCGTCCTCCCAAGCGTCGTCGTGTCTAACCTATCCCCGACACAAGCTTGGTCTAAACAATAAGACATTAAGATTAGATTGACAACCACTAAGTTCTTAATTCTTAATTCTTAATTAATTTCATTTTTCAAGCGAATTACTCACAGTGATTTTGATTGCATCTCTACACGACCTCTCTGCAATCGCGGCTGCACTGTGATGGTTCTGTATCACATCTTTAATAATTTTAGAAACAATGGCTAGATATACCGGTCCTAAAACTAAAATCGCTCGCAAGCTGGGTGAACCCATCTTTGGTGAAGACAAGGTGCTCGCAAAGAAGAACTATCCTCCCGGCCAGCATGGGCAGAACAGAAGAAGAAAACAGTCTGAGTATGGCACTCAGCTTCGCGAGAAGCAGAAAGCCAAATATACCTATGGCGTGCTCGAGCGTCAGTTCCGCAACCTCTTCAAGAAGGCTTCGGCCATGAAGGGCGTAACTGGTGAGGTGCTCCTGCAACTGCTGGAGCAGCGTCTCGACAATATGGTCTATCGCTTGGGTATCGCTCCCACGCGTGCTGCCGCACGTCAGCTGGTGCTTCACCGCCACATCGTCGTTGACGGTGGTGTGGTCAACATCCCGTCCTATCGCGTAGAACCCGGCCAGGTGGTCGCTGTGCGCGAGAAGTCTAAGTCGCTCGAAGTAGTCCAGGACGCACTCGCTGGGTTCAACCACAGCAAGTATCCCTGGATTGAGTGGGACGAGAATGTCAAGGGCGGCAAGCTGCTGCACCTGCCTCAGCGTGAGGACATCCCTGAGAATATCAAGGAGCAGTTGATCGTCGAGTTGTATTCAAAACAGTAAAAAATAACATCCATGGCTATTTTAGCATTTCAGAAACCCGACAAGGTGTTGATGCTCGAAGCAAACAACACCTTTGGCAAGTTCGAATTCCGACCGCTCGAGCCAGGCTATGGCGTGACCGTCGGAAACGCCTTGCGCCGAATCCTCCTGTCGGGACTCGAGGGGTACGCCATCTGCAACATCCGCATCGACGGTGTGCAGCATGAGTTCGCTACCATCCCCGGAGTCAAGGAGGACGTCACCAATGTCATCCTCAACCTCAAGAAGGTCAGGCTCAAACGCATTGTCGAGGACACTGAGTCGGAAAAGGCCACTGTCAAGGTTTCGGGCCAGGATGTTTTCAAGGCTGGCGACATCGGTAACGTGCTCAGCGGATTCGAGGTGCTCAACCCCGAACTCGTCATCTGCCACGTTGACCCGACTACCGGCTTCCAAATCGAACTTTCCATTAACAAGGGACGTGGTTATGTGCCGGCTGATGAGAACCAGTCGCCAAATGACCCGATTGATGTCATTGCTATCGACTCAATCTACACGCCCATTCTTAATGTCAAGTATGATATCGAGAACTACCGTGTCGAGCAAAAGACCGACTACGAGAAGCTCTTGCTCGAAATCACTACTGATGGCTCCATTCACCCCAAGGAGGCACTCAAGGAGGCTGCAAAGATCCTGATCCAGCACTTCATGCTCTTCAGCGACGAGAAGATTGCTCTTGACACCGAGCAGACTCCCGAAAACGAAGAGTTTGACGAGGAAGTGCTCCACATGCGCCAGCAACTCAAGCAGAAGCTGGTCGACATGGATCTCTCGGTGCGCGCACTCAACTGCCTCAAGTCGGCAGAGGTCGAGACGCTGGGCGAGCTGGTGCAGTACAACAAGACCGACCTGCTCAAGTTCCGCAACTTCGGAAAGAAGTCGCTCAGCGAGCTTGAGGAGCTACTCGCAAGCCTCGGACTCTCGTTCGGCATGGATATTTCAAAGTATAAATTAGATAAAGACTGATAAACGATGAGACACAATAAGAAATTCAATCACTTAAGCCGTAAGAAAGCGCATCGTGACGCACTGATGGCCAACATGACCATCTCGCTCATCCAGCACAAGCGCATCATCACTACGCTGGCCAAGGCCAAGGCTCTGCGTGGCTATGCCGAGCATATCATCAATGTCGCTCAGCGCGGACTCAAGGCCGACGCACAGTTGGCTGAGGGTTGGAACAACCCCGACAAGTCGGCTCCCAAGGATCAGGCTTCACGCCGCTTGGTGTTCAGCTATCTCCAGGACAAGCGCGCTGTCACCGAGCTGTTCGGTGTCGTTGCTCCCAAGGTGGGTGACCGTCCCGGTGGCTACACCCGCATCCTCAAGCTGGGCAACCGTCTGGGTGACAACGCCAAGACTTGCTTCATCGAGCTCGTGGACTTCAACGAGGCCATGCTCGAGGCCAAGGCTCAGGAGACCGGTGCAGCCAAGAAGACTCGCCGCACTCGCCGCTCAAGCAAGAAGGCTGCCGTTGCCGAGGAGGCTCCCAAGACCGAAGAGTAATTCGATCTACATATCGACTGCAAGACCCGACCACCAAACCGGTGGTCGGGTCTCTTGCGTCTAACAATTATTCTCCTTAGTTCGAGACATACTTCATGTGTCCCCAAGCGCACCGGCTGCACTTATAGCCGGCACCGTATGGCCCACGGTGCTTGGACAGACAATGAGTACAGATGCGAAAACCGCAAGTGTCGCACACATACCAGTTCCAGTTTTGCGGATACTCTTTTCCGCAACATTGACAAGGAATTAACATATCTTTCTCTATTTTAAAAAGTTACTAAATTCACGAAGCGTCTCTATTCTCCTCCCCATTCTCAGAGGGGATATACATCCTCCGATTCCATATTTTTTGCAAATATAGTGATTATTCCAAAAATAGCCAAATCTCGTGCCAACGAGCGCAATGAAGCTTGCTTCGATTGCCAAGTGCTGCCGAGATTATGCAAATATCCACACGATAATCAGCTAAAATCATAAAAAAATGACGATTTTAGCCAATTATCGCACCAATACCCAGCTAAAACTCTCTGTTTTGTAAGATAGGAGTAAGGTTTTCTTCAGACAACTCGCACAACCCCAACAACAATTATTTTGTAGTCCCAAGGCAAAGTTACACATTTCCCATGAAACAATCAAGAAAACCCACACTTTTCTTGGGGAATATTGCGTGAAAATCACACTTTTCTTGGGGAATGTTGCGTGAAAACCACACTTTTCTTGGGGAATATTTGGCCAGCCGTCCTCCCGCCCCCCCCTCAACCACGAAGTGCTCGCGACCGAACGGGAGCCCGAAGGGCAAGCGAAGCGCAGCAATCCCCCCTAAAGAGGGGGAAGCTTGACAATGTGGGCGCGGATGTGCCTGAAGGCGCATCCCTACAGTCGCATCTGCTATTTAAGAAACGAGAACCGCGAAGCGAGCTTATTGCTTACAGCTTAAAGCTGGCTTCCCCCTCTTCAGGGGGGATTGAGGGGGGCTAAGGCATTATAGACCCCGATGCGGGAAAGCAAGGGACAGGCCTTGCTGTCGAGGATGGTGAGGCGGAGACGGCTGGTGGTGACGGTGGGAAAACACACGATGCGGCGGTGACCGATGGTGGTCAAGCCGTCATCAGTGTCAGCCAACGAGTCTTTCAGCGGTTGCCATTCCCCGTCGACTAATGCCTCGAGCGTGAACTTGCGTACACGCTGGCCCAGGGCAATGTATTCCTCTACGAGGAAACGGTTGAACTCCGTTGGACGGGCGAAGTCGATGGTCAGTGATGCAATGGTCACACCATCGTCGGTGGCCCAGTAAGTCTCGGGGTTATTGTCGACGGTATTCTGCGCAGAAAACCGTTGGTCATTTCCGCGGACATTCGTTGCGGTCACTGTAGCACCATGAACCAGATCGTGAGCGAAGGTTTGCTGAACCATCTCGTAAAATTCTGCGCCGCGGACACTGTCCACAGGGTGGATGAGGCCATTAGGCATCACGGGGAAGTTGAGCAGCAGCGTCGAGTTGCGGCCCACCGATTTGTAATAGCAATCCATTAACTGCGACACGGTCTTCACCTGTCCGTCCTCCGAGGCATGATAGAACCAGCCGGGACGGATGCTGGTGTTGGTCTCGCCCGGCACCCACGAGTCGCCGGTTTCCAGTCCGTGCTGCAGCAACTGCTCGTCGAGCGGGCCATCATGGTTCACTAGGCTCCAGTTAGTTGTGCCAGCATAGCCTGCTTCAGTCCCTATCCAACGCAGGTCGCCACGGTCACCGCCATCGTTCCAAATCAAGCATTCGGGTTGCAGCGCCCGTACCATTCGGTAAGTCTCAGGCCAGAGGTAGTAGGTCGTTCGGTCGATGCGACGTGTCTCATTCGCACCCCCATACCAGCCGTCACCGCCATTGGCACCGTCGAACCATACCTCGAACATGTCGCCATACTGCGTCAGCAACTCCCGCAACTGATTGCGGAAGTAGTCCACATATTCCGCCTCGCCATAGCGTGCATGATGACGGTCCCAGGGCGAGAGGTAGATGGCGAAGGCCAATCCCTCGTCGCGGCATGCCTCGGCCAACTCTCGCACCACGTCACCCTTGCCGTCGCGCCAAGGGGAATTTTTGACTGAATAGTAGGTGTAGGCCGAAGGCCATAGGCAGAACCCGCAGTGGTGTTTTGCCGTGAGGATAATCCCCCGCATGCCTGCCTGCTTGCATACCTTGACCCACTGGCGGCAGTCCAGGTCTGACGGGTTGAACAGGGTAGGGGATTCGTCGCCATAGCCCCACTCTTGGTCAGTGTAGGTGTTGAGTGAGTAGTGGATAAACGCATACATCTTCATCTGCTGCCAGCGCAACTGATTGGCTGATGGCACAGGCCCGCATGGTGCCGGCACTGTTACTTGCGCCCGCACCTCCGCGATGCCAGCCATAACGGCCACCATGGCACACAATAGATTCATCCATCTCTTCATATGAAATCTGCGTGAGATAGATTATCGCAGTCGTTTTCCTTCACTCTTCTGTGCCTTGGCTTCGAAAGGCAGGTCGCCTTGGTCCTCGGCCTTGATGATGACTGGCATGCCCACATGGGCATAGTTGTCGTGCAAGTGGTTAAGGTCGCTGTCGCGCAGACGGATGCAGCCCTCGCTGTCACGGCCGGGCATCTTGTCCTCGTTGTTGGTGCTGCCGTGGATGCCGATGCCACTGAACGGTGTTTCCAGTCGCATGAACCAGTGCCCGTAGGAGAGAATCTCGCCGCGGCCGTCTCCAAAGTCATGCTTCCAGTCGCTGGCATCTTGAATTTGCTTGATGTGGAAGGGTTCGCCTGGTTCCGATTCCGGTGTCTTCATGTCGCCAGAACCCTCTTTCTGACCCTTTTTGCGGCTCAGGCAAACAGGATATCGCGCCACCAAGGTCGTGTCGCCCTTGCCCAGGTCGACATAGACGCTCAGTTGCAGGTTCTTTTTCGAGATGACGATAAACGTCTTGTCTAGGTCGATCTCACCGTTGTAGTAGACACGTGCCGTGTCGGGACGGTAAGTAACGATGCCATTAGAGTCGACACGTTCGGCACCCTGCTGCTCGACAGTCGCTTGTGTGGCTTGTTCGGCGCTTTGTTGCTTGCTGTCGTGACATGCCGTCAGTGCAAAGGTCAGGCTCAGCACTGCCATCATCATCAAGGGATGTTTGTTATGTATCATGAGTATGTTTAGGCATGTTCGTTGTACTTCTTATCCGAGCAACGCGTTGGCTTGTGATTTAAGCTGCTCTTTTTGTTCTTGTGTAAGCACGAGCACATCGGTGCCCCATGCTTCAGCAGGTACGGCGATGCCGGTCTGCTCGGCAAGCACATCAGCCTTGATGAACGTAAGCAGTTCGGTGAGTTTGGCGCGGCAATTAGCGGTAGCCGCCTTTCCGCCGGCTCCACTCAACGCTACGCGTTTGCCGTTGCTGCAGGTGGGTGTGGCGTAATCCATCGGTATGACGGGACGCGAGAGCCAATCGAGCAGATTCTTTACATGGCCAGGATAACTGAAGTTATATTCAGGCGTGAAAAACCACAGTGCATCGGCTGCGGCAACGGTCTGACGGATGCGGGTCACAGCGGTGGGCTCAGGTTGCTCAATGTCTTGATTGAGTAGCGGCAAGTCGCTATAATCCAATTCTGTCACTTGCGCGCGATTGCCGATGATTTGCATGGCTTCTTGAGCCAACTGTCGGTTGAAGGACTTTTCCCTCAGCGAACCGATAATAAAAAGAATCTTCTTCATGTCTTTCTTTGATTTATAGAATTTTGCACAAAGATAAACATTTTTCTCGAAAAGCAGAGGATAACTGGGCAAAATGTTGTATTTTTGCGCTCAACATAACGACCAAGATTATGACAAGACGCATTTTGACTCTGATGACTGCTGTAGCGGTGACCACGGCAGCATGGGCATGCACCAGCCTGATGGTAGGCAAGAATGCCAGTGCCGACGGCTCGGTGATGTGTACCTATAATGCCGACTCGTTCGGCACGTTCCGTAACATGAACTATCTGCCTGCAGGAACCCATGCACCTGGCGAGATGCGCCGCATCATTGACCGCGACAGCAAGGAGTACCATGGAGAGATTCCTGAGGCTCCAGTAACCTACAGTGTCATAGGCAATATCAACGAGTGGCAGGTGACCATCGGTGAGACCACCTATGGCGGTCGCAAGGAATTGAAAGATTCGACGGGACTTATTGACTATGGTTCGCTGATGGATTTGGCGCTGCAACGCGCCAAGACCGCCCGCGAGGCCATCCAAGTGATGACCTCGCTGGCCGAGAAGTACGGCTACTGCAGCACGGGTGAGTTGTTCAGCATCTGCGACCCCAACGAAGCCTGGATCATGGAGATGGTGGGCTGCGGTCCTGGCAGTAAGGCCGTCGCCTGGGTGGCATTGCGTGTACCCGACAATGCCATCTGCGCCCACGCTAACCAGAGCCGCATTCGCACCTTTGACCAGAAGGACAAGAAGAATGTACTGTTCTCAAAGAACTGCATCACATTTGCGCGTCAAAAGGGCTGGTTCAATGGCAAGGACAAGGATTTCAGTTTCTATGACGCATACGCCGAGGATAACTTTCGTGCTCGCCGCATCTGTGAGGCGCGTGTGTGGACTATCTACCGCCGCTACAGTGAGGGTTTCGGTGAGAAATATCTGCCGTTTGTGCTTGGCAAGCAGCTTGACACCGAACCGATGCCCTTGTGGATTGTCCCCAACCGCAAACTCACCGTAGCAGACGTGCAGGAGTGCCTGCGCGACCACTATGAGGGCACGCCGCTTGACATGACTAATGATCCGGGAGCGGGTCTGTACGACTCGCCCTATCGTCCCACGCCCTTATATTATAAGGTGGACAGCATAGAGTGCTTTAACGAGCGTCCCATTGCTACACAGCAGAGCGCGTTCTCATGGATTGCCCAGATGCGTTCTTGGCTGCCACGGCAGGTGGGCGGTGTGATTTGGTGGGCCAACGATGACGGTAACATGGCGGCCTACACGCCCGTATACTGTTGCAGTACGCGTCAGCCGCTTTGCTACAACACGCCCGGAACCGATTGTGTGACTTTCAGTCGCGACAATGCCTATTGGGTATGCAACTGGGTGGCAAATATGGTATACCCGCGCTATAGTCTGATGTTCCCGAGTCTGCAGGCGGTGCGTGACTCGCTGGACAACAGTTACCGTGCGTTGCAGCCGCAGGTCGAGGCTCATGCCATGGAACTGCTGCGCACCGACGAGGCGGCTGCGGTGCGCTATCTCACCGACTATGGTTGCCAGAAGGGTGACGAGATGATTGCTCGCTGGAATCGTTTGGCCGAGTATCTAATCGTGAAATATAACGACATGGTGGTACGTGCCGAAGAAAACGGACGCTTCAAGCGCACCAAGACTGGCTTTAAGCCCATCTTGGAAAAACCAGGCATCCCCGAAAAGACTGCCCGCCGCATCGCTCGTGAAGCCGCAGGACATCTGACAAACTAGAGTCCTTTACCATAAACAATTAGCCGCCAGCTGATTCTAGTCAGTTGGCGGCTAATTGCCATTTGCTAATTGCTAATTGCTCAAAGCAGGCAGGACGACAAAGTCGATAAGGTTTGAGCCACCATATCCCTCATCGCAAACATAGTTGCCGTAAATGTGGTATAATCCGTTGGGTACTCGTTGTCCTGCATTGTTCTTCAGATTCCAAGTGCAGGGGAAGGTGTTGGTTTGTTTGCTCCAGATGATGTTGCCGTTCATGTCGGTGATGTGGAGGTTGATTGTGGGGATGCTTGACAACGCAAACTCAGTAAGGTCGATGCTGACTTCATCACTGGAGGCGATGTCCGATGCTTGCAAACGCAGGTCGTTCTGACTGCTTACCACAAAAGTGATGCGTTGCGTGGTCATATTGCCGCATACGTCTGAGACGGTGAAGTCCAGCGTGTGCTGCCCTGCCGTCAGGCCATTTATCGGTATGGCGATGTCGAGTTGTCGTCCCTCGTTACTCACCTTTGCCAGGTCTTTAGCCAGGTTGTAAGATGTCTTCCCGCCGTCAAGCGTGAGACGCATATTGCGTCCCATGCCTAGTTGTTGTGTGTTGAAAGCGGTGTTGTCGGTGGCGTGAATGTATAGTGTGGCCTGTGTACCCACTGTTGCATTTGCCGCAAACTCCTGCTCGTTATTGAGGTACATCTTCTGGATGACTGGGCTTACTTTGTCAGTCACGGCTGCACTGGCATTATAGTTGTTCTTGCGTAGCTTGTCATACAGGCCATTGACCATGTTTTCAGTCCCGTCTTCGTGTGCATAGACCGAGACCAACATGGGGTTGTTGCTTGTGCGGCTAAAGCGGGGCATGATGCCCGTACCGTGGAACTTGCCGTTGACTACTCGTCCAGTAACTTGAAGCAGTTTCTCGCGGGGATAAGCTAGGGACATCGTGTCGCCCTTGTGTATGCCCGTCCCCTTTATATACTCCAGACATGTGCGTTCGGCATCGTAGATGGTGAACGTAGCCTCGCCATTGAAGTGAGTGTTAACCATGTAAGGGCTGTTTTCCTGCATTACCTGTGCGTCAACTGTTATACGCTGTAGCGGTGATGCTCCGATAACCTCTCCACTCGACAGGTTAACGCCATTGATGGAAGTAATCTTAAACAGAGGTTTGGGATAGTTGATTTGTAGTGCAGGGTCGCCCAATAAAACCCAATGGAACTTGTTGGAGTTTGAAGTGTTATAACAGTTCTTTGATGCCAAATAACAGTCGCCAAGTCGCGGCATGATGCCCGTCTGATTGTAGCTGAACATCTTGTTGACGAATGCTCGATTGACATCGTCGTTCATGGTGGCCATCACTTGCCGTGTGGTGGTGTATAGAGCAATGGCTCCACCGTCGCGCTTGTGGAACATCAGTTCGGCGATGCCTCGGGTGTCACTATCAAAACGTGCCACATCACAGCAAGCCGTGGTCATGATGGGCAGTCGAGTATAGGAGTTGTTTAACACATGATTTGAGGTCCATAATCCTGTCGCCGACAAGCTGGTCGCTCCGGCATGGCCAACGTAAGTGGCAAAGTATTGTCCCTCGTTGAGCATCTCCTGAATATGGCGGGTGCCATCGGCCGAGGAGCGTTTCTCTTCGGCTTTGGATGACTGTGACAAATCCAGGGGGAACATGCGCACAAATGCCAGGTCGCGTATCATTTGAGCATGGGCATCGTTATCGATGATGTATCCGATGCCAGCGGCTTGGGATTCATGCATCTGATACGCTTCAAAGAGTGTGTCACCCTCGGCGTTTCTCTTTATTAAAAGGCCTTCTTCCTTGAACGTACTGTTTTCGGCCCAAAGGCAATAATTGTTTCGCCAGGGGCCGTAGTCGGTCGAATAAACATATTCGTATAGCTTGTCGACGGCATCGGATGCTTCGGTGGCGTTTGCCACTGGCATGTGTCCGATACCGATACACAGTATGTCGGACGAGAGTCTCTCTCCCGAACCGTCTAACAAGTAGCCATAGAAGTCATTGTTGAGGTAGCTGTTGTCCTCATTGTTGCTGGTGGACGAGACATAACTGATGATACAGTTCTTCTTTCCAGTAACTAGCCCGCGGTTGTCGAAGCTAAGGTGTCCGAACATGAGCAGATATTTGAACTTGTTCGGGTTGCGATCATAGAACATTTTGCACAGCAGGCGGATCGCCATGGCATCGGGTGTGCCACCCGAGAATTCGTTGAAGATTTGTTCTTGGTCAAGTACGAGCACGTTCATACCATCTTTCTGCTTGTGCAGTTGTGCCACTCGTTGTGCTTGTGACATGAATTCGTGGCGTGTTACGATGAGCATATCGGGTGTAGGCAATCCATGCAGATTCTGGTTTTCGATGACTTCAAATCCGTCAATGGAATGCAAGGTGCTGGTGGGGTCAAACGCGACATATTGTCTCGGAGTGGTAGCTCTGCCAGGTGTAAACAGCGTGTTTTGTCCTTGGTTGAGGGTTTGCATCTGGATAGGGTCGGTGGGTGTGGTTACATCCCAAATGATACAATTGTTAGGCTCAACCTCGACAATGTCGTTGGCTGAGGTCTGACTGAATCCCATCGAGCACTGAGCACCTTGATGTCCCTTTATGCGATTATAGTGTTTATAGGTGATGATGAAATAGTCCAGTTTGTTGAGTTGCAGTAACGCCTCGTTTTCATCGGGTTCCAATGTGATTGAGTATTTCAGCGACCCGTTGTGGCAGGTGTCGGGAAGGTCAAACCAGACCATGTTTTGGTTGGGATTGGCATTAACTTGGTAGTAGGTATATGCGCTTAGGCTACCAGGGATTTTGGTCGCGGTGGTAGAGTAGGGCACGTCAATTTCTTGACTGCCGATGTTGAGTCTACAAGAGAATAGTCCATTCACATTAGCGTTGCTGTCCTTTTGTTTCCTTACCACTTTTGCAGCTATGCGACTGGTTAGCCCCATACGCATGTCACTGGGATTGATAAGTTGGAATTCGAATGGTCGACCCAAATCCTCGCCAAGTAATTCACTGCCTGTAAATGCTATTGACACCAGTTCTTTCTCATGCAGCAAGCAGTTCAAGCTAGTGTTTACCATGTTGGGCGTGGAGGTAGACGAGAAACTGTGTGTCGTCACATTTGCGTTGCCTGAATTTCTCTCGGTCAGGAAGTAATAGGCTTTCAGGCTATAAGTGTTGTGATTGTAGGTGTAGTGTGGTGATGGCAGTGCCTCAAGCTTGTAGTTAATAGTCCCATTGGCATAAAAGCAGATTTTGTCAGTAAGTCGCAACACGGGCACCTGTGCTAGGTCGTCGGGCAATGAGCTGTTGAGTATCGTGTTGAGCATTTTGCCACCAGACCCGTACACTTGTATGTTGCTGGTGTTGCTGAAGCCCATCTGCTTGAGCTCCTCGAGTGTGATTTGGTACATTCCGGTCTCGTTGACTGCAATCTTTACCCAGTGTCCTTGCGATAGTTTTGACTGGTTGGCAAAGTGTGACAACGGCAAAGCCTGCATGGCTTGTGCAGCCACCAAGATGGTCAGGGTGATTATCCACCCCAGTATATGTGGCTTGTTCATATTTGTCGGGTCAATTGTTTAAGGGGTTGAGAACCACAAAGTTAATGATGTTGGAGCCTCCATATCCCTCCTCGTTCTCGTAGTTACCGTGAATCTTGTAAAGTCCTGGCTTGACACGTTCACCGTGCAAGTTGGTCAGATTCCATGTGTAGGGGAATTGATTGACCATTTGCGTCCACACCAGTTCACCCTTCATGTTGGTGACTTTCAAGTTGACGCTAGGTGGCTCGCTCAAAGAGTAAGAGGTTAGGCCAATCTCGGCCTGTTCCCAGCTGGCATGCTCGGTGGACTCAAGGGTCAAGTCGTTGCAAGAGGTTACGACAAATGAGATGGTGTGGTTGGTACGGTTGCCGCAGATATCGGCCAATGAGAAGTCGAGCGTGTGACGTCCTGGTGTGAGATCGGTCAGCGGCATTGCAATGTTCAGTGTACGTCCCTCGTCGCTTACTTCTGTGTGGTTCTTGACCAAGTTGTAAGATTTCTTTCCATAGTCTAGACGCAAGGTCATGCCTTGCCCTAGGGGTTGTTGCTGGACGTTGAATGCAATGTTGTCGGTTGCGCGGATATAGAGCATGGCATCGGAACTCACCTGGGCCGAGGCTGTGAAGTCCTCGGCATCGTTGAGGAACATTGCTTCGATAACTGGTGCTTGGTCATCTTCAACGATGTTGGTACCGTTGTAAGTGCCGATGTACAGTTGGGAGCTTAAGCCATTGACCATTTGGTCGGTACCCTCCTCATGGGCATAAACACTGATGGTGCAATTGCCGTTCCCGTCTTTAGCTCGCTCATAGCGTGGAATAATGACTGAACCATTAAAGATGCCGTTTACCACCTTACCTGTAACACGTGCAATGAGTTCTTGCGGATAGTAGACCGTGTGAGTCTCGGCATCGTGCCAGCCAGTACCGGGTACAGTCATAAACGATCGCTTGATGTCATAAATCGAGATGGTAGCGTCACCGTTAAAACTCGTATTGACCACTGTTGGGTCGTTCTCGTTCATCACTTGAGCTTCAACTTGCAGCCGCTGCAGCGGTCGAACGGTCACCGTGTTGCTAGCTGTGAGTGTGATGTTGTTGAGTTTGGTGACCTTGAACAAGGGCTTGGGGTAATTGATTTTAATTGCCGGGTCGCCCAAAAGGAAATAGTTCAGTTTGTTGGAGTTGCTGGTGCGACCATAAGCCTGTTTAGTGGTGCGGTAGACTTCACCCAAAGTATGCATCTTATGCGAAGTCCTATAGTCGAACATGGCTCTGACAAAAGCCCGGTTAAGGGAGTCGTTGCTATTGGAATAGACCTGTCGAGCGGTGGTGAACAATGCGATGGCGCCGCCATTGCGCTGGTGGAACATCTTTTCAGCGATGCCCTGGTGGTCGCTGTCAAAGCGTGCCACGTCGCAGCAGGCGGTGGTCATGATGGGCCAATGGCTGTACCTGTTTGCGGTGACATCGGTTGAGCGCCAGATACCGCTGCCGGTAAATGTGTTGGGGCCGGCATGGCCAACGTAAGTGGCAAAGTATTGCCCCTCGTTGAGCATCTCCTGGATATGCTTGCGTCCGTTGGTGGATGACTGTTTGTTTTCGGCCTTGAACGATTCGGTAATATCCTTAGGGAACATGCCTACAAATGCCTTGTCAGGTATCATCTTAATGTTCAAGTCGTTCTCAAGGATGTAGTTGATGCCATCGGCCTGTTTCTCATGCAGTTTGTCCTCATCACCAGTACTCTGCTCGGCCCAGATGCAGTAGTTGTTTCGCCACACACCATAGTCGGGCGAGAGCACGTATTCATAGAGCTTGTCGATATCATGTTTAGCTTCCGACAAACTAGACGATGGGATGCGCCCCACGCCTATCTTTAATGAGTCGGAGGTGATGACCAAGCCAGAGTTGTCATTGAGGTAGCCGAAGAAGTCTTCGATGACATGGCTGTTGTCATCATAGTTGCTCAAGGAGGTTTGGTAGCACATCAGTCGGTCTTTCTTTCCTGTGACGATGCCTCGGTTGTCAAAACTGGAATGCCCCACCAATAGCAAGTCCTTGAATTTGTTCTTATCGCGGTCATATAACATCTTGCATAATAGTCGGTAGGCCATTGCGCTGGGCGTGCCGCTTGAGAACTCGTTGAAGATTTTTTCATGATCTACAACGATGACATCAAGTCCATCATGTTGGCGATGCAGTTGTGCCACGCGCTCGGCTTGCGGCATTAGAGTGTTAGTGGTTATAATCAACATGTCAGGCACTGACATCGCATGAAGGTCTTGGTTCTCTACCATCTGGAAAGAGTCTATTTGGAGTAGTTTGCCATCAGGGTTGAAGGCGACATACTGGTGCGGTTCAAGCTGTTCGCCAGGAGTGAAGCAAATCTGGTTGTGCAGTGTTATCACAGACATGTTGATGGGGTTGGTGGGGTTGGTGATGTCCCACACCTGCGTGTTGCTGTTTGCATTGACGCGTACTTGGTCATCGGCACTAGTGCTGGAATAGGCCATTAAGCATTGGTCGGCGGGTTGGCCTTTGAGCATGTTGTGGTGCTCGTAGGTCATAATGAAGTAGTCGAGCAGAGAAACCTGCATGACTCCCTTGCCGCTGGTCTCGATAACCTCAAAACGCAGTGTCCCGTTCCCTTCAAGTGACGAGAGCTTTGCAACTTCGGTGGCTTCGCCAGACTCATAGAAGGAATAGTCTCGTGTACAGCCTTTGATGCGTGCTGCAGTTTGGGTGTATGGCACCTGTGTTGTGGTTCCGTTATCGGTGATGTAGCAGCGGAATTGTCCATACACGTCACTTGAATGGTCGCTGGCCGAAAGACGAGTTATCTTGGACGCGATGCGAGTGGTCAGGAAGACTGAGTCGGTACTGATGTTTACAAGCTTAAAGTCAAACGTGCGGTCTCCGTGGGTGATATCTTCACCCAATAATTCTGAACCCGTGAACGAGAGTGAACGCATCTCGTTCTCATGCAAGAGGTAGTCGTAGCTAGTGGTCAACGGTGTGCTTGCGGTCTCAAGATAGGGATTCACGGCAGGTTCCAATGCATCCTCGCTGTCTTCGGTAATGAAATAGTATCCCTGTATGCTATATGTGTTGCGGTTGCGTGTGAACTGTGGATAGATTGCTTGTTTGAACGACATGGTCACGTTGCCTACGGCGTAGAAGCAAATCTTGTCGTCTCGTCGCAGGGCAGGAATCTGCTGCAAGTCATCTGGGAGATCGTCGAGGAGTACTTCACTAAGCATTCGGCCACCATAGCCGTAGACTTTGATACGTCGTGGGTCGGTAAACCCCATTTTGGCAAGTTGGTTACGGTTTATCTCATAGATGCCAGTCTGCGTGACGGCAACCTTGACCCATCGGCCCTGTGACAAACGTGATGATTGTGCGAAGTGATTTGCTTCAAGTGCTGTGGCACTCAGTGTAGCGCAAGCCACAAACAAAGCGCACACTATGATTTGAAGGACTCTCTTGTTCATATTCTTGTTTTTGCTTTGTTTCATTGTCCCAGTTGTTCAAGTCATTAAGCTAGAAACATACAACAGTCAACTGATAATTATTTAACAGGATCCATTACGATGATGGGCATGATGTTAGTTCCACCATAGTTGGTTCCATCGTTGTATTGTCCAAATAGTTTGTACAATCCTGATGCAACACGTTCACCTTGATTGTCGGTTAGGTTCCAAGTGTAGGGCAAGGAGGCATTGTCGCAGCTCCAAACCAGTTCGCCACGTGCGTTCACTACCTTGAGTGTCATGGCGCTCACGTTAGGTTGGTCGGCCTCGTCCTCGTCGAGTTCGATGGTCGTCTCGTCGATGGCTACCAAGTTTGGCGTTTTGAGTGACAAGAAATTTTGTCCTCCCACCATGAAGGTGATGGTGCGCTGTGTGAGGTTTCCAGCCACGTCCTGTGCGCTGAACGTGAGTGAGTGCTGTCCAGGTGTCAGGCTGTTGACGGGGAAGTCGAGTTGTAGCGCTTTCCCACCATCGCTGATTCTGACATAATTCTTAATGAGCGTGTAGTTTGTAGCTCCCTCATCAAGCAGGAGCCTTGCCGTACAACCCACACCCGTGCTTTGGTTGTTGAAAGCCACATCGTCAGTAGCAGTGACGTGGAGGATCGAGTTTTCGGGAACCGAAACTCCCTGTTCAAAAGTGGCTTTCTCATTGAGGTACATTTCTTGGATGACAGGTGATTCGTCATCTTGCACGGCTGTTCCTTCGTCGTAGGTAGCGGCAACTACTTGTGTGGTCATTCCGTTGACCATCTCGGTCGTGTTGTCCTGATGTGCATATACGTGTATGGCCAGTTGATCACCGGCTTTGGCTTTGAAGTAGCGTGGCACCACCGCTGTACCGACAAAATGCCCATTCTGCACGCGTCCATTTACTTCTACCAGCAAGTCGCGGGGATAGTAAATGTTGCCCGACATGGGTGAATAAGGGTTCGTGTATGAGGCGTATTTGAGCAATCGTTTTGTGTCATAGACCGACAGAGTTGCATCCCCGTTAAAGCTGGTGTTCACTTGCGATGTTCCTGGTTGCAATACATCGGCTTCGACAGTGACCTGTTGCATCGGAGACAATTGTACAGGGGTGTCGTTGGAGGCTATACTGATGCCATTGACCGTGGTAATATTGAACAATGGCTTGGGGTAGAGCACCTTTATCGCTGGGTCACCTAATAGCAGGTAAGCCATCTTGTTGTAACGGCTCGTGTCAGATACGTTGGTCAAGGGCGACCGTTTTGCCTTCATATACGCTTGTCCCAATGTCGTCATCTGTCCAGTAGTGTTATATGAGAAAAGAGACTCGGTGAAAGCTTGGTTCAAGTAGTCGTTGCTTTTGGCATCCACTTCTCGGCTTGATGTGAGCAGTGCGATGGCTCCACCATTTGGCTGGTGTAACATGAGTTCGCCGATACCTTGATCATTGCTGTCGAAACGAGCCGCATCGCAACAGGCAGTCATGAAGATGGGCTGATGACTATAGCTCTGGCTGCGTACATTCGTCATAGTCCACATTCGGCTTGAGGTTAATGTCATGGGGTTGGCATGCCCCATGTAGGTGCCATAATATTGGCCTGCGTTCAGAATTTCGATGGTATGACGGCGAGCCTCGCTCGATACTCTGCCGTCCATGGGGAACATGTCGATAAAAGTCTTGTCTGCAACCATGGGGATGTGTTGCTTGTTTTGAATGATGTTGTCGATACGTTCACCTTGCAGTTGGTGTAGGTCGGAGTCACCGCTATCGGCCCAGATGGTATAATGATTGCGCCAGGAACCATAGTCGGGAGTGAGGACATAGTGCATGATTTTGTCCACATTTTGCTTGGCTTGCGACAGGTCGGTAGGGGTAATACGTCCTATACCCAACAATAAATCGCTGGTTGTCAAGGTGACACCCGAGTTGTCCGCGAGCATGCCGAAGAAATCATCGGTGCCATAGCTGGTTTTGTCACTCTCGCCGTTGTCTGTCTCGAAGGTGATGACGCGATGGGCCTTGTCGGTGGTGATGCCTCGGTAGTCGTAGCTCGCCGGGCCGAACATAAGCAGGTGTTTGAACTTGGAGCTATTGCGGTCATAGAGCATCTTGCACAATAGACGGATGGCAGATGCATCGGGAGTGCCACTGGAGAACTCATTGAACACTTGCTCCTGGTCAACGACATGTATTGTCATGCCATCGTGGTCGCGGTGCATTTGTGCCAGACGTTCGGCCTCTGGACGGAAATAGGCGTTGGTGACAATAAGCATGTCAGGTGTTTCAAGCCCATGAAGGTTCTGGTTCTCTACGTCAACCGAACTGGTGACAGTGGCATGCTCTTGTTGGGGCTTGAAGGCATAGAATTGGCTAGGCACTGATCGTGCCTCAGGAGTGAAACTCATGCCAATCGTGTCGCCTTGTTCGTCAACGGCAGCAGTCAGTGTCATCTGCCGAGCATTCAAGGGGTCGGTAACATCCCATACGACAGTGAGACTGTCGGTGCCAGGCATCACTACCTGTGTGTTGCTGTTGGTCATGGCAAAACCCATGGCGAAACTATTCTCGTCGGCAGCGTAGCTGTTCAGACGCTTGTAGGTGAGGTCGACAAAGTCGAGTTGAGCCATTCGAATGGTGGCGCCAAACGGATTATAAAGCCACAAATAGATTTGTCCATGTTCGCTGGGGTTGGCCAGACGGAACGACCGTGCTGGTGTGGCCACGTTGTAGTGTCGTTGAGCATCCCGTCCAGCGTCGATGGCGCGAATTTTGTTCTCGGTGGTGGTAAAGGCTACTGTTGTGTCTCCAACAATTTTTGCATAGATGTAAGTGGTTTGGTTGGTGGCATAAGCGGCTGCGCCTAGGTGTACGACTAGGGTGCTGTCGCACAGTTGTGGCAAGTCGAAGTCGATGGTCACACCATCGGGTAGTAACGACTCGCCCAGCAGTTGTTTGCCAGTAGAGCCTGGTGAACTCAGCTCAGACTCGTGTGAGAACAAATTGTAGCTAGAGGTTACCCAGGTGCTGCCTGGCGTTGTCGGACTCTGTTGGGCTACCGCAACCGGGCTATCGGTCTCGGTGATGAAGTAATAGCCATAATTGGAGTAGCCATTAACCTTGTGCGTATAGTAAGGATGGAGATTGGTGTTGTCCATCATCTTTCGTGCTACTGGCCCCTGGGCATAGAAAATGACCTTGTCGCCGACCACCATCATAGGAGCTGGCTTCAAGTCATCAATGGTGCTGCCATCCAATATCTCGCCGATGACGTGTCCGCCTTGGCCATAAACCTGTACATGTTGCAGGTCGTTGAAGCCCATTTCGGCCAGTTGTGTGGCTGTGAGTTGGTAGATGCCGTCGGATGGTACAGAAACTTTTACCCATTTGCCAGTTGACAATTGGGAATTGTATGTAAACTGTGACAACGAGAAAGCTTGAGTGGTCAAGGTTCCCATTGTCAGAACCGTAGTGATGGCCAGGAGGCCGTGGAGAATTTTCTTGCTCATTGTATTGAAATCCTATCTGTTTTCTATTTAATCTTGGTCTGCAGCACCTGCTGCCCGTTCAAGGCCAGTTCGGTGGTGGTGTTCAGATCCAGTGGCAGTGTGCACCCACTACTGACACACAAAAGGTCGCCCATCTTGAGGGTCATATATTGACTCAAATGACAGATGGTGTCATTGATGAGCGTTGTCATGCCGGGCAGTGTCACTTGTGCGACGGGCTGATTGTCAACCATGCACACTAGGTCGGCCGCGTCGTCAAGTATCTCTTCTTTGGGTATCATTTGACCCAGCACGAGTGCATTGTCATGCGCCCGGGTCAAGGCATGACGAGCGATGGCGTTTCCTCGTTTGTCAATACCTTGTGTGAGCAGGCATCCTGTGATGGCATCCCAGTAGCGGTGTGCAAAACGTGTCGTGACGCACTTGCCCAAGCGGTTGATGCGAGCGGCCACCGACAAGGTCGCCGTGAACGATGCGGCCCAGTCGGGAATGAACAAGGGGCGACCGGAGGGCAGGATTGATGAGTCGGCCAGCAGTTCAATGCCGGCAGCAGGGACTATGCCATATTTCACCACTATTTTCATCCTGTTGGCGGGTGCAAAGCGCATCAACCTGCAAATGTACAAATAATTCTTGGAATGCTCACTTGTTTTTGACAAAAAAACGTCTTTACAAGCCTCATTCGCTGGTTACAGCCAGTTTTTTGCTCTTGGTGGCCTCTTGTATGCCGTCGGTCGAGAGTATGGCGCGGAAGACATAGATGCCGCGTGGCACGCGCCGTCCGCCCATGTCGCGCAGGTCCCAGGTGACCGGAAATGAGGTGTAGGTGTCGCTTACCCCATTCTGACGCGTGCGCCATACCAACCGACCCATCAGGTCGTACACCTCGATGCCCATGGTCAGCACTGCGTCGGGACGGTTGTGCTTGACGTAGAAAGTGGTCTCATAGCGGGCAGGGTTGTTGGTGCTGTACACTTCGTAGATGTCGGGCTTCAGCCCCTTGACCACGTTGAAGCTCACCGTACGCTCGCTCATGTTGTTATATACATCCCACACACGCAACCGTAGCAAGTGGCGTCCAGGCGTCAGGTCGTTCAACGTGTAGCTCAAGGTGCCCGACGAGCCGTTACCAGCCGCGCGGGGAGTGTAGTAGTCGATGAGGTTGCTATAGGTGGTGCTGCCGTCCAGTGTCAACGTCATCGTGTGACCGACGCCTGCGGTGGAGTAGTTAATGCCACTGTCATCGGTAATTTCGGCGATCACCACGGGCGACTCGTTGACTTGGTCCTCATTCTTGAAGTTCTCGCTGTTCAGCCCCAAGAAGCGGATGACCGGCCCGATAGTGTCAGAGGCCGCCGTGTCATCATAACCGTAGATGATGAACTCCTCGTTGCTGCCGCGGGCCTCGACCGAGTCGGTGGAGCTATAGGCATACAGGTTGATTAATGACGGGGCAAAGTTGTCGTACAGCACCGAGTCGCCTTCGCCCGTCTCACGCGGGAGGACTTCGGTGGGCAGCACGATGCGTGAGGTGAATTTGCCAGCGGCGATTGAGTCGATGCTCACGGCGAGTTTGTTAGTTCGGTCTAGGTAGGTCTCTTTCTTGCCATCGCTGCCGTCGCTCTTGTCGCTGTAGCCATGGGTGGTGATGGACTGCTCGTAGTCAAACATCTCGAGAGTGAGTTTCCCGTTGAAGTTGGGCAGAGGGGTTCCGTTGCGGTCGGTCACCGTGCCGCTCACCGTCATGGTTTGTCGGCCATGGAACACGGGCCATCCCGCCGAGGTGAATTCTTGTGCACCCTTGATGGTGTCAATGCGAATCTTGTTGGTCGGCAATGCCAGGCGCATGGCAGGATCGCCAACCAGGAAGTAGCGCAGTCGGTTCTCGTCGCGCGACAAGTTCTTGCTTAGGCGTACGATGTCTCCTAGTCGGCGTGGTTGACCGTTCTCGTCGTTGCTGAAGGCATATTGCCCGATGTTGGTCGTCAGTGTGCCATTATTGTTGATTAGCACGGGACGAGGTGGACAAATGATGGCGATCACGCCTCCGCGAGGATTCAGGAACAAGGTCTCGCCGCCCGACTCCTCGCTGCCGTCAAACTGGTTGAAGTCGCACGTGGCGGCATATAGCACCGGCAGGTGCTTGTAGTAGAACTTCGTGTCGAGGTCGACATGTCGCAACAGGCCGTTGTCGGTCATCGCGTGAGGACCCGAGTGGCCAATATATGTCCACCACACAACGCCATTGCGCAGCGTGTTGTAGTGCTTGGTCACAGCATCGGGGAAAGTGCGCTTGGCACCGCTGCTCACGCTGTTGAACGCGTCAAGATAGACACGGTTGTAAATCATGTCATTACCACCATTTGCGCGCATGGAGGCAACCATGTCCTCGGCCTGCTCAAGGTGCACGCCCGAGTTCCCGTCATCGGCGACAATGAGCGCGTTGTTCTTCCACCAGCCGTAGTCAGGTTGGGTCACATAGCTCATCAACTTGTCCACGACATGCCGCGCCTCGTTGACGCTCTTGACGGTCATGCGCCCCACAGCGATATCCATCACGTTGGAGGCGATGCGTGGTCCCGCGCCGTCGGCAAGCGTGCCAAAGTAATCATCGGTGGTGTAAGTCTTCGAGTGCTGGTGGCTCATCTCGCTCTGCCATGTGAGCAGCATGGGAGCGTTCAGGGCGCGTATGCTCCCGGTAATCAGTCGGTTGTCAAACGTTCCCTTGCCCATGAGCAATAAATAGCCCAAACGGTGTCCGTCCTGACTGCCGCGGTCATAGAACATCTTGCACAACATCCGGTAGGCCATCGCGTCGGGTGTGCCGCTCGAGAATTCGTTGTATACCTCGTAGTCGCTCACCACCAGCACCCGCATACTGTCGGCTTGATGGTGCATGGTGGCGATACGTTGGGCTTGTTCGCGGTATTCGCTGGGCGTAATGATGACCATGTCGGGGACAGGTGAGCCGTGCAGGTTTTGATTACTCAGAGCACCCACTAGGGTGGGGCGGGCAAAAGTACCGCGAGTGGTGAACACGGCATACCGGCGCAGTCCTGCCTCTAGTGGAGAGAAACTTGTTGTCGAGCCGGCACGGTTGGCGTAGACCCTGATAGGATGCCACGGCCGGGTGACATCCCACACCACGCTCGTGCTGTCCGTACCTTCCACCTTGAGTTGCACTTCAGTGCTGGCGTGATTGTCATCAAAGCACAGCTGCCCCTGGTTTAGGGACAACTGGCGGGTGTAGTTCACCGCGATGTAGTCGAGCCGTGCCAGTGACGGCGCACCAGTGCTGGCCAGTTTCAGGCTATAGCTCAAGGCGTTGTCGCTGCCCAGGTTGAAGGTTTTCTTCGAGATTATGAGTTGATAGGCGTCTTCACTGCTTTCGCCGGTGATTTGGTCGGTCGAGGCACTTGGGACGTTGGTGCCGTTGTACTGGTAGGTCACCTTGGCAGTGCCAGTGGTTTGTTTGATGCCCATGACGCTATACACGTTGACATCGGTACCCGCAATCTTTTGTGCCAGGTCAAATGCGAAACTCTGTTGCGCCGTTCCCGTGAAGTCCTCACCCAAATAGACGCGTCCACTGTTGGCGGGGTTGATCAAATCTACTTCGTGCACTAGATGCTCGGTATAGGTGGTCTGGGCGGTGCCGCTAGGAGCCTCGCCCATGGCAATCATGGGCAGGTCATCAAACCTCTCATCATCACTGACAAGATAGAAGGTATTGTTGCTATAGGGGTGTTGCGCGGGCAAGAACGTCATCTCCTCGCTGTTACCGTCGTACCAGTAGGTGGGGCCTTGGGCGTAGAATAGGAGTTTGCCCTCGGTGCGGACCACTGGCAGTTGTGGCAGGTCATCGGGAATGTCTTCGGTCAACTTTTCACTCAATGGCAAGCCGCCCATGCCGAAGACATGCACATGATTCAAGTCACTAAAACCCCAAGCGCGAGCATCCTCAGCGGTAATCTCATGGATGCCAGTCTGTGACACTTTGATTTTCACCCAGCGTCCTGTCGTCAACTTCGATGAGTCGGCAAAGTGCGAGAGGTCAAATGCAGATACATGCTGACTGCCCATCAGCGCAAGCCCTGTGGCAACCATCACGACTCTCAACAAAATATTTTTGTGAATGGTCATAATCAATGTTTTGATATGTTTTCTATACTCACTAAAACGCACCTCACCCCTTTTTATTGTATTGATGGTTCCCAGGCTCCCTAAAGAGAGGGGGAGTCCAGTGAGGCAGATAATAGTAATGGCTTCACTGCTCTATAAATCCATGACCCTGCTACTATTTTCGGTAGTTTCAAAACATAAAAATGGGTGCAAATTGAAATATTCTCAATTCTCAATTCTTAATTCTCAATTATTATATTACTTTTGCGCCATGAAGTTAAGACGTATAATCATATCATTGTTATTAGGCATGGCTCTGCTATGCGGAATGTCATCGTGCATGAATCAGAACTATCTCATGTTTGAGGATGACGAGTGGAGTGGTCAGGAAATGGATGGCGACCGTGTGCTCACCAATGGCGAGCTTGAGATGGACGACTGGGATCGCTGAGTTGTATGGCAGCCCCGATAACACTTTTTTTGTAATTTTGGTGGGTTGTAAAGCAAATTATGTGTATATTTGCGAACTTAAAACCATTTGATATGCGAAAATTCACACTACTCATTTGCTTGTTGGGCGCACTTGTGGCTCTGGCACAGCCAGTTGTGTCGCTAGACTCTTGCCGCGCTATGGCCTTGCGCAATAACAAGGAAATCCGTCAGGCAACCCTCGAAATCGAGAAGGCACACTACCAACATAAGGAGGCCCATGCCGCCTATCTGCCTAATATCGATTTCCAGGCATCCTATATCTATAACCAAAAAAAGTTGTCGTTACTTGAGAACGATGCTTACTTGCCTATCAAGACCTTTGACTTGCTTAGTCAAGATTATGAGTACTTGGTGGTGGTGAATCCCGTCACGGGTGAGCCCGTTCTTCACGACGGTCAACCCATCCCGCTGCAGGTGGCAATGTTGCCCAAGGACGCGATGACATTCAACATCCACAACATCATGGCGGGTGCCGTTACACTCACGCAACCCATCTATATGGGCGGCAAAATCAAGGCGATGAACGAAATCACGCGCTACGCCGAGGAGATTGCCCGGTCGATGCGCGACAACAAGGCGCAAGATGTTGTCTATAATGTTGATGCGGCCTATTGGCAGGTGGTGTCGCTCAAGGCGAAGCAGCGTCTGGCCGAGAGCTACGTCAACTTGGTGGAGTCGTTGCAGAAAGACGTGACCAAGATGCTCAACGAAGGTGTCGCTACGCGTTCAACTTTGCTCGCCGTGGATGTGCGTCTCAATGAAGCGCAGGTCGACCTGACGAAGGTGAACAATGGCCTGGTTCTCTCGCGCATGTTGTTGGCTCAATTGTGTGGCCTGCCCGTCGAGACGGTGTTGCACCTGGCTGACGAGGACAACGAGACAGTGGGCACTGGCGTGTTGCGTCCCACTGATTATGATATGGAATTAGTTTATGCGCGTCGCAAGGATGTGCGCGCATTGACGCTAGCCACCGAGGTCTATGACCAAAAGGTCAAGGTGGCACGCAGTGAGATGCTACCCCAAGTAGCGGCATTTGGCGCTTATCATGCCACAAATCCTAATACCTACAATGGTTTCAAGAACCGATTCGGACTGGCCTTCAGTGTTGGGGCAATGGTTAAGGTCCCTATCTGGCACGGAGGCGGCCTAAGCAACAAAGTGCGTCAGGCAGAGGTCGAGGCAAAAGCCAAGCGACTAGAACTGGCTGACGTGCAAGAGAAAGTCGCTCTGCAGGTCAACCAGGCGAAGTTCCGCTACCAGGAGGCACTGAAGACCTACAGCATGACTCAGACCAACCTGGCCAAGGCCGATGAGAACTTGCGAATGGCGCAGGTGGCATTCAAGGAGGGTGTGGGCACCAGCGACGAAGTGATGGCGGCTCAAACCGCATGGCTCAAGGCCAACAGCGAGAAGATTGATGCCGAGATTGATGTCCGCCTCTGTGACACCTATCTAAGCAAGGTACTCGGCGAGGGAGTCTGAAATAATTCATAATTTAAAATTCATAAAGCATAATTAGCCTCACTGAACCTTCCCCCTGGGGGGATTGAGGGGGCGAGACAATAACAATATGGAAAAAGAGCAAAATCAGCAGCGGACGATAGTCCGCAAGAAAGACAGGGCATTGCTGGCCGCCATCGGAGTGTTTGCTGTGGCGATGGCTATGATTGCCGTTTTGGGACTCGTGCTCATTCAGCCGCCCAAGTCTACCACGCAGGGGCAGGCCGATTGTGATGCCGTGCGTGTGTCGGGCAAGTTGCCCGGACGTGTCGAGCGCATCTATGTACAGGAGGGACAGGTGGTACATCGTGGCGATACCATTGCCAAAGTCTACTCATCGACCGCCGATGCCAAGCTCTACCAAGCGCAACAGATGGCGAATGCAGCCTCGTCGCAGACGCAGAAGGTGGATCGTGGCAAACGTGAAGAAATCAAGCAGAGTGCCTACAACGTGTGGCAACAAGCCATCGCTGCCGAGACAATCGCCCAAAAGACCTACCAACGTATGCAGACCCTCTTTGAGCAGGGCGTGATTACTGAGCAGAAGCGAGATGAGGCCAAGGCTGCAGCCGATGCCGCCTCGGCACAGGTAAAGGCAGCCAAGAGCCAGTATGACATGGCCGTCAATGGTGCGCAACGCGAGGACAAGGCTGCCAGCCAGAGTGTGGCGAATGCCGCACGAGGCACCGTCATGGAGGTGCAGTCGCTACTCGAAGACCAGTATCTCATCGCACCCTGCGATGGCGAGGTGACGCAGGTCTATCCTCAAGAGGGCGAACTTGTGGCGATGGGTGCACCGGTGGTGTCACTAGCCAAGATGGACGACATGTGGGTGTCCTTCAGTGTTCGCGAGGAGATGCTCAAAGACCTGCCACTGGGCAAGGTCATCAGTGTCAATATCCCCGCATTGGGCCTCAAGGACGTGAAGATGAAGATTTTCTATGTCCACGACATGGGCACATACGCCATCTGGCAGGCCACAAAGGCATACGGACAGTATGATTCCAAGACCTTCGAGGTCAAGGCACGCCCCGAAGCGCCCATCGAGAACTTCCGCCCTGGCATGAGCGTCATTTTGAATCAGTGAGCGTCCACCCAACCCCCCTGAAGGGGAACATTGTGCATTAAACATTAATTAAATGTACAAATTATTTTTCAACGAGTCGATAAAGCGTGGATTGGTGCAGCTGGTCCGGCGCCAACTCTACTGGATAGTCATGATTGCGGCACCCATCTTGTGCGCAGTCTTCTTGCTCGAGCTCATGAAGCCCGGGACTATCAGTCGTGTGCCCGTGGGTATTGTCGACCTTGACAACTCCTCAGTGTCACGGCGCATCGAGCGCAATCTGGGTGCGATACAGACGGTGAACATCATTCATCACTACACCGACTACAATTCAGCCCTCAATGCGGTCAAACGCGGCGAGGTGAACGGCTTCATCTTGCTGCCCGAGCGGCTCGAGCACAAGACCCTCACCGGTCAGAACCCCGTGGTGAGCTACTATATTAACTATGCTCTCTTTGCACCGGCATCGATGCAGTTCAAGGGATTCAAGACCGTCACGCTACTGGCCAACGGTGCCATCGCCAAGACTTCGCTCGAGGCCACGGGGCTGCTCGACGAGCGGTCGGTGGCTACCTTTATGCAGCCCATCCTCACCGAGGTGCACATGCTAGGTAACCCATGGGCAAACTATAGTTATTATCTTAACCTGTCGTTCATCCCCTGTCTGTTGGCGCTGTTCATCATGCTCACAACCAGTTTCAGCATTGGCACCGAACTCAAGTATGGCACCTGCCAGGAGTGGATAGCCTCCGCCGGCGGCTCCATCAAGTTTGCCGTCTTCGGCAAGCTGGCACCTCACACCTTCATCTTCACATGCACAGGGTGGATGATTCAGTTCTTGATGTATCGTGTCTATGGCATGCCGCTCAACTGCAATCCCTGGCACATGATTCTGGCGATGCCGCTGTTTGTGCTCGCCAACCAAGGGTTTGCCCTGTTGATGATGTGCATAGCCCCCAACTTTCGTCTGGGCACCACGTTGTGTACCCTTCTGGGTATGCTCTCGTTCTCTTTCTGTGGGTTCTCGTTGCCTGCCGAGTCGATGTATCCATGGGTCGACGCGTTGGGTTATACCGTGCCGGTCAAGTACTACTTCTTGTTGTCCATTGACCAGGCGCTCAATGGCATCCCCCTCTATTATTCACGTTTTTATTATGTGGCACTCATCGTGTTTGTCGTTTTGCCTTGGCCCTTGCAATATCGGCTCAAGCGCGAGTGCATTAACCCTGTGTATGTACCTTAATATAATGCACAATGCATAATCGGCCTCACCCCCCCTCTCCAGAGGGAGAGGGGAGCCTTGTAACTCGTTTAACTTCTTAACTTCTTAATTCTTACATTAAAAGAAATGCTGCGTTGGTTGCACGACATATTCTTGGTGTGGAAGCGTGAATTCTGGTTGTCGTTCCACGACGAGGGCGTGATAATCTTCTTTCTCGTCCTATGCCTCGTCTATCCCATCCTCTATGCCCTGATTTATAACCCCGAGACCGCCCACAATGTGTCGGTGGTTGTGGTCGATGACGACCGTTCGGCCGATAGCCGCCAGTTTGCTCGTGCGCTCGATGCCACCTCCGAGGTGTGCGTGACACAGTATGTCGCGAGCATGGAAGAGGCGCGCCGGCTCATGTGCGAGAAGAAATGCTATGGCGTGGTGCATTTTGCCAAGGGATTCGGGCGTAAGATTCATCATGGCGAGCAAGCTCATGTCGAGGCTTACTGTGACATGGGCGTGATGATTCGCTACAAACAGGTGTTGTCGGCTGTGACAAGTGTTCAGTTGGCGATGAATGCCCAAATGCAACACCATTTGCTCGATGTCGTGCCCGTGTCCGTGTCATCGGGCTCGCTCGAGAGCAAGCAGGTGGCCTTGGGCAATACAGGCATGGGACTCGCCTCGGCCGTCCTGCCCGCCATCTTTATCCTCGTGTTGCAGCAGAGCATGCTGTTGGGCATCTGCATGTTGCATGGCGGCAGCCGAGAGCGTCGCCTGCACAACCGTGGAGTCGACCCCCTTGAGATTCCTGCTGGTGTGGGTGCTTCCATCTTGGGCAAGTCGTTATGTTACTGGATGATTTACATCATTCCCACCGTCTATACCCTGCTCATCGCGCCCAAGTTCTTCGACTTTCCCCAGGTGGGTGACCCCCGTGCCATCCTCGCCATGGCTTTACCCTTCCTGTTGGCGTCATCGTTCATGGGGCAGGCCATGAAGGTGTTTGCCAACGACCGCGAGTCCACCTTCATCGCCCTCGTGTTTACCAGTGTCATTTTTGTCTTCCTCAGCGGCATATCCTGGCCTCGTTGCAGCATGACTCCCTTTTGGATTGTCGTGGGCAACTTCATCCCCAGCACCTGGGCCGTCAACGCCTATATCCAGATGCAGTCGGGTGGTGCCACTCTGTCGCAGCAGTCCAGTGCCTACATGATGTTGTGGGTTCTCACGGGTTTGATGTTCGTACTGGCCTATATCGTCGAGCGATTCCTGTGCCGCAAGCGTTATCGCCGCATGCGTCACTACGCCAAGCGTGACCCAATGGCGCTCATCCGCGAGGAGTATCGCCGTCAGGCCATCGACATCTTGCCCGATCGCATCAACGCCCTTGACCTCGGTGCTCCTGACAACAATGATGACGATGAGTAGTAAAGAAGAGTTATGCTAGAACTCAAATATGATGTGGTGCTGGCGAGCAAGTCGCCACGCCGCCAGCAGTTGCTGCGCGACCTGGGTATCAACTTCCGGGTCGAAGTGATTGAAGGCATTCAAGAAAGTTATCCCGCTACAATGCCCGCCGATGAGGTGGCGCAGTTCTTGGCTATTCAGAAAGCAAAGCCCTATCGACTGAAAGATAATGAATTGCTCATCACCGCCGATACTATCGTTGTACTCGATGGCGAGGTGTTGGGCAAACCTGCCGATGCCGCCGAGGCGCATCAGATGTTGCGTAATCTCAGCGGCAAAGTGCATCATGTCATCACGGGAGTGTGTGTTACTACTAAAGAGCGTCAAGAATCGTTCGCCGATGTCACTGAGGTGGAATTCGCCGAACTCACCGACGAGGAAATTGACTACTACATCGAGCATTACCGCCCGATGGACAAGGCGGGTGCTTATGGAATTCAGGAATGGATTGGCTACATGGGCGTAAAACGCATCAACGGCTGCTTCTACAACGTCATGGGACTCCCAGTCCCCCGCCTCTACGCCTTGCTGAAAAGTTTTGGAGTCCACCTAACCCCCTAATGGGGGCTAAGCCTTAAGCTATAAGCTCTAAGCAATAAGCAAACCCGTCCCTACCTGATTGAGCGCACCGGCAAATTTGGACAAGTCCTCTGCCATGCGCGCTTGCGTTTCAGCAGGCAACTGCGACACGAGTGGAGCCAAGGCACTCTGCAAGCTTGTGGACGCATTGGTTCCCATATTGCTCAATACGGACTTCTGTTCGTTGTTCAAGATGGAGACTTCCCTACTCATCCACTCATAGCCGGCAAGTGCATTTACTTGGGGCAGATACTTAGTGCGCGCCGACTTTCGCAGGTTGGCGTTCACTTCTTGTTTCACCCGCGCCACGCCCATCTGTTTGTTGTTGCTCAGTGCCATTGCTCTGCAGCTATCGAGCGTCAACACAGTTTGCGCTTCTGCCGTCATGGGTAACAACATCAACAGCCCGAGCATAGCCATTCGTGCAATTACATTCATTATATTCTTCATATTTGCCATTTTTGTCTTCTAGAACCTGCTTCTAGCTTCTTAAAGAGGGGGGATTTAGGGGGCTAACCCCTGGGTTAAGGGGACTTGGGGTTAGGAGAACAATACCTAAAACCTGATACCACCTAGAATTGAGAAGGTCATGTAGGTGTTGAACAGGTGGCTGTTGTTGTTCTTGTAGCGGTGGTGGTCGGAATAGCCCTGGAGTCCTGCAAAGAACTGCTTATGATTGTAGACGAGCCCCATGCGGCCACGCAGATTGAGCGAGAATGCTCCAGGATTTTCTTCCAAAATGTTATAACGATAGCCCAGATAGGGCGTGAGGGTAAGGTTGAACAGCCACTTGCGGCCGAGCACCCAGTTGTGGCCATAACCTACGAGCAGGCAGTAGTCATTGTAGAGGATGCGGGGTGCGGCAGAAGGGTCGGGAATATAGGACTGAGCCTGTTCGGGCAGCTGATCGATGTTGAACTTGACATCGTAGTGCTGAAGACTGATGCCCGCGAGCCATGAACCGGCACTGCGCTTCTGGTACTTGGAGTAACAATAGGCGGCTGCTTGGGCGTAGCGGCGGTTGTTGAAGAAGTAGTAGGCAGTGAGGCCCATCGCCTTGCGTTCTAGTCCAGATTGCCTCATCTTTTGGCGGCCTTTGTCGCTATTGTCGTGCTTGTAGATCACATTCATGTCGTTTCGATTCTCCCAATAATAGGCATCGGCAGTGAAACGGGCACAGGTAAACGAGAAGTCTGCCTTCTTCGATGACTTACCGCCACCAGTCAGACTGAATGAGTACCCCACGCTCACCGCCATGAACGACAATGACACACCGATGTTCGACACCAGATTGCTGCCCATAATCATCTTGATGTCCTTGGTAGGCTTGCCGATGTAGCGGTCAATCCAGTTCTCGCTCTTGAGGATAAGTTTCCAGTTTTTCCCAGTCCCTACCACGTAGGCACTGTCGTAACTGTTGAACGCACGGTCGCCCCACACGTAGGTTTTATAACAAAACTTCAAGAACTTGGGATAGCCCATGGTGCTGTCGTTGAAGTTCACCTTGCCATGTTTCAACGCCCGCCACCAGTAGCCACTGTTGCGCGTGGTGTCGTAAGGTTCGCTGAGCTTCGCATCGATGCGCTCCCTGATGTTGGCTTTGATTTGCTGGATTTTGTTTTGTTGTTCGACCGTGTCG
>JAEEJI010000035.1 GCA_016281825.1 Muribaculaceae bacterium
AATATTCTGTCGTGGTCGACCGAGAGGTAATCAGTAGGAAGATAGGTGCGCCTGTCTTGGTACTGGTAGGTGAACTTAACGGTGTTGAGCTCACCGTCCTCGTCGTGGATTTCGCAGGTGAAGTCGGTGATAAGGACAATCGGCATGTACTGCGGATTGTACGAGCCGTAATTCTCTTCCTCGAAATCAGTTCGCAAAGATGCCATGCGCACGTCATGCGAATAGAACAGCTGCTCAATCCACCGGGCTTGCTCCAGAGTAAGCCCAGCGGTCTCGACCTCGTACTGCTTCTCGTTCTGCTGGTTGTAAAATGTCGATAGCCGATGGGTGACGGCTATTGAGCGGTCAACCTTAGGCTTGTGCGTGGTGACTGCTTCCAGTACGCACAGCTCATAGACATTGTAGGCATTGCGGAAGTAGAGCGAGAGCGATGGCTCGTGATGCTGCACATAGTATGTGAAGGCACGTTGCCCTGCATGTATGCTGTAGGCGTGCACGGTGATTTTGTCTCTCGGTCTGCCGTCGGCAGGACTTTCGACAATGCTGGTCAGCATCTCGCAGGTCAGCTCTACCGTCTTGATGCGGTTGGAATTGCTGACCCCGCAGTCCTCACGCAAAGTGTAGATGCGCGGTTCACCGCCATACACACTTCCCACCACCTGATAGGTGATTTCTTCCTGGGCATTCGCTTCGATGAAGAAGTGCAGGAACTCCGTAGCCTTTGGCGAAGTGAGTTTCGCCGACATGGTGGTGAGGAAGTTGTTCCGCAGGAACTCGCCGATGTCGCCAGTGAAGTGTTGCTCCAGATAGAGCACCTGAAACGTGGCGAGCGTGGTGGTTGTGTCATTATGCTTTACTCGCAACAGGAACGTATCATGTGAGATGTTGCGGTCGCGCAGGTAATACTCGATTACCGAGCGCACATCATGGATATTGATGTTGTGCCCGTATGGGAAGTGTACGGCAGAGAAGATGTTCACGTCTTGCGTGTCGATCATCACCTCTGCCTCATTGTCATCGCTCACAGTGATCGAGATGTCCGGGACTTGCGATGAGAACATGAGCGGTTGCAGGTCGGTATTCAATGTAACTGCCATAATCGTTGCCTTTTTTGTTATCTTCGGCAAAGTTACTTTCTATCGTTCCACAGTTAAAAGACAACAAAATGGGATTACTGTTCTACCGTTTCAACAATAATCAGTA
Source organism: Muribaculaceae bacterium (assembly GCA_016281825.1). Taxonomy (GTDB): domain Bacteria; phylum Bacteroidota; class Bacteroidia; order Bacteroidales; family Muribaculaceae; genus Sodaliphilus. Next base: position 1,204 of record JAEEJI010000035.1, read on the forward strand.
AATTTGTGTCGTTGAAATAATAAATATCAGACGTATTAAGGATGAAACGACTAATAGCATTCATATCTATTTTACTCCTCTTGACCGGTATCGTTTATGGACAAGAACGCATAATCTGCGATGAGACTTGCGAGATAGGTTCCGAAACCAAATCGGCTGCGACAAAGGGTGATGCCGGATTTGCAGTGGTATCACCTGTTGGGCGAGGCACAGTGGATCCTATCAACCAAGCTCCTCGCTTGAACACGCTCTCAGGCAAAACAATTGCCGTGGTTGGAGTTAGTTTCATGAGCCGTGTGACACACCCCGAAATCAAGCGTATTATTGAGACAAATTATCCCAATGCTCATGTGCTGCTGCTTGATGAGGTTGGCACAGCTGGGCCATATCCTGCACCGGGCATCACTCGACGTGCAAAGGATGAGTTCCAGCAACGTCTGCGTGACCTCCATGTGGATGCTGTCATTTCAGGAAACGGCGGTTGTGGATTGTGCACCCCAAAAGAAACAGGGTCGTGTATAGCCGCCGAGTATATTGGCATTCCGTCGGTCATTATTACCGCTCCGAGTTTCACGGCTCAAGCCCGCTACACGGCACTTAACAATGGTGTTCCGGTGCTCCGCGTTGCTGAATATCCAAGTGCTTTCGCTTTGGACGATGAGGCAACGCTCATCAGGAACACTCGAGAAGTTCTGTGGCCACAAATTGTGGACGCGCTCACAAAACCCATCACAACCGAAGAGCGCAATCAGGGGCTTGCCGCCCATCATGGCGACTTGCGCGATGACGTTTTCTTCGGAACGATTGACGAGGTGAACGCCTATTTCAATGAAATGAAGTGGAGTGACGGCTTGCCTATAGTTCCACCCACATTTGAAAAAGTGAATGAAATGCTGCGTTTTACCGACTACCGATGGGATGAGACAGTGGCCACACTGCCCATAGCACACCGCAACACCACTGCCTGGCATGTGGCGGTAAACGGTGTGATGGCTGGATGCAAGCCCGAATACATGCCTGTCCTGATTGCCTTGACAAAGGCCCTCGGCGGTCCCGATTTTCGCCGCACACTCGCCAGCACCCATGCCTGGATGCCTTTCTGTTGGCTCAACGGCCCTGTGGCTCGACAATTGGACATTGATTGCGGACAGGGTGAGATTAATGAAGCAGCCAACATGGCGATTGGACGTTTCATGAACCTTGCCCTTATGAACCTGTGTGGATACTATGTGAAGCAAGACCGCATGGGCACTTTCGGCTATCCCATGTCTTGGTGCATGGCCGAGGATGAGGAAGCTTGCAAGCGCATCGGTTGGCAACCCTACCATGTTCGCGCTGGTTACGACATCAACGACAATACCATAACGGCAGCTTCAGCCCTGCTGTGGGGCAACAACATGGCGCCATCGACAACCGATGCCGAGAAGATGATGGAACTTCTGGCATGGGACATCAGCGAGCGATGCCAGTTCGCCCTAGGCAGCGGCAAGCAGTTCACGTACCGCACCATATTGATGACCGAACCGGTTGCAAAAACGCTTTCCACCGTCTATCACTCAACGGCCGACTTGGAGAGAGATCTGATAGACGCGTCTCGCCGACCACTCAGAGAAAGGGTCTTCGCCAACTACTATGCCAACCCCGGTGGAGCAAAGGATGGCGGTGAGCATAACATCAAACAATACACAGGCTATTTGCGACGCACCGAGGGAGCCAAAACCACGGCAACGCCAGAATGGTACGACACACCCGAAGAGTATATTGAGACAGTCCCTACCATGCAGCAAGGCATGACACAGTTTCTCATTACGGGCGACAGTTCCCGAAACAAGTTGCAGACAATGCCAGGCGGCGGATATTCAACAATTAAGATAGAGTTGCCTCGCAATTGGGACACATTGATGAAAAACCTTGAGTACAGACCGCTCAACGAATTCTATTTGGAAAGATAAGAGCGTTTCACGACAGAAACAAGGCGAGCTCAGTCAGCGTCTGTCCTTGTATTGTTGCCATTGTCAACGCTGCAATAAAAACTGTTAGTAACCTTCTCATCTTATTGGTCGATACTTATCAATGTGTAATTGCGGCTACCAAGGCCTATCTTCTCCGCCCACTCGATGGTGTGGATGCCGTGCTGCTTGTTGATGCGGTTGAGAAGGTCGGTTGGGTCGTTGGTGGCGGTCACCTTCTGCTGATTGATGATATCAACGCAGGCCTGGTCAAGAGCAACAGGGTCAGTCGAGGCCAGGATGCCGTAGTCTTCGAGCTTCACTGGCGCGGGATGATCCACGCAGTCGCAGTCGATGCTCATGTTGTTCATCACGCTAATATAGATGATGCCCTGCTGCCTTTCGAAGTAGTTAACCACTGCTTGCGCGGCGGCAGCCATCGACTCAAGGAATCCGTCCTGGTTGCCAATGTACTCAGGAGTCCAGAGCTTACCCATATCTAGCTTCTCCATCTTGCCTGCCGAGTGGATATATGCCTTGCCGTTACTGCTGGCGCAGCCTATTGAGAGGTTCTTCAGTGCACCGCCGTAGCCGCCCATAGGGTGACCCTTGAAATGGTTTAGGGCAATCATGAAATCGTAGTTGGCAATATGTCCTCCCACGATGTCATACTTAATGTTTGTCTGGTCCTTCACGGGAATACGAATCTCGTCATATTCGTCCATGATGTCGACGGGGAAGTACTTCAAGAAACCATGGCGCTCGATTACCTTCCAGTGGTTGGCCGACCTATTGCGCTCATCCTGCTCGTTGCCTGGTCCGCTGCCATAGGCGGTGTTGCACTCCACGATAGTGCCATCAACTTTGAAGACCAAGTCCTTTATGAGTTCAGGCTTCAGGTAGTTGGGATTGCTGCCCTCGCCTGTCGAGATTTTCACTGCCACACGCCCCTTGGCCTGAACACCAAGAGCCTCATAGATTCTCACAAGCGACTGGGGAGAGATCTCGCGAGTGACATACACCTTGCTTTGTCCGTATGAAGCGATGGCCATCAAGCTCATCAGCATCCATGATAATAACTTCTTCATATCGAAATTAATTCTATCCGTTAGTTTGACTTCATCGTCTTTAACTCACGCTCGGCAGAGTTCAAGCAAGCTTGGCTCTGCTCTACTTAACCGTAAGTCTCAATTAAATATTTCACAAACTGCATATCGCTGAAATTCACGGTACCAGTATCGTGCTGGTTCATCGTGGCAATCTGCGCCATGTCGTCATCTGTCAGCTGGAAGTCGAAGATGTCAAGGTTCTGCTCCATGCGCTCCTTGTGGGTGCTCTTGGGAATGGCAATGATGCCACGCTGAGTGAGCCAGCGCAGGGCCACCTGCGAAGCCGTCTTGCCGTACTTGGCACCGATATTTGCCAGCAGTTCGCTCTTGATGATGCCGTCCACGCCTTGTCCGCCCAGCGGGCCCCACGCCATCATGCTGCAGCCAGTTTCGGCAAGCAGCGGCTCGATACGTCGTTGCTGAATCAATGCGTTGCACTGCAACTGGTTCACCATGGGCTTGATGTCCACATAGTGGTGGAAATCGAAGTAGCGCGCCTCCTGGAAGTTTGACACGCCGATGGCACGCACCTTGCCGTCACGATAAGCTTTCTCCATGGCCCGCCACGTGCCGAACACGTCACCATAGGCTTGATGGATGAGCAGCAGGTCAATATAGTCCGTCTGCAACTTGCGCAGGCTCTCATCAATAGACTTCGCGGCCTTCTCTTCGCCGGCATTGCTGATCCACACCTTTGTCACCAGGAAAATGTCCTCGCGCGGGATGCCGCTTTTGCGGATGGCATTGCCCACGCCTTCCTCATTGGCATAGGCCTGGGCGGTATCAATCAGCCGATAGCCCACGCTCAATGCGTCACTGACGCAACGTTCACACTCATCAGGACTTACCTTAAACACACCGTAGCCTATAATCGGCATACGAACACCATTGTTCAAAATCACTTCTTTCATTGCTCAAGACTTATTTTAATCCATTAATCCATTTTTCAACTTTTGCCCTGCCGGTACGCACTTCATGGCCATAGATTGCGAACTCGCCCTTGACGGTGGCACCAGGGAACGCGGCTTTCACGTCGCTGACACAGTTGGCCAGACCACTGCCTTCATGGGTAGTGAACGGGATGACCGTCTTGCCATCTAGGTTGATGTCACGGAACAGCGTGAACATCACCTGCGGATAGGTGCCCCACCACACGGGACCGCCGATGAAGACGATGTCGTACTGCGACAAATCGGGCGCCTCACCTTCGTAGGGAGGCAGCTCGCCATTGTCGGCCTCTTCTTGTGCTAGCTCAATGAGCGGCTTGTAGGCCATCCCGTCATACTTGTGTGTGACGATTTCAAACTGATCGGCACCCATGATTTCGCTGATGTAGTCAGCAACTATTTTCGTGTTGCCCACTTCAATATTCCCCACGGCGTAATTGTCGCCGGCGTGGGAGAAGAAAATTACGATTGATTTGTTCATTGTTTTATTATTTGATGATTTAACTTCTTGTTTGTTCTGCGCGCTGCATCCCGTTGCAGTCAGCAAGGCAGAAAAGGCGATGATAATTGATTTGATGTTCATAATACTTTTTTAATGTGTTGCTTTTAAATACTGAAGGTCACCGTACCAATAGCTGGCCGTTGTGCCGCCGTCGATGAGAATGTCAGTGCCGTTAATGAAACGGCCTCGGGACGACATGAGGAACTCGGCGAGGTCGCCCACTTCGTCTGGCGTTCCGGCACGACCGGCTGGAGATGATTGTATCATCTTCAGGTAGCCATCCTTGCGAGGACCATGCAGCTCGTCGTTGGCAAGCGGAGTGATGATGATGCCGGGGCTGATGCTGTTGATGGTTGCGCCACGCTTTCCCCATCGGGAGGCCTCATACATCACACGGAGCACGTTGCAGCGCTTTGAGTACTGATAGGCTTTCAGCGTATCGGTAATCTCTTTAAGGAACGGCAGCTCAAGCAGCTTGTCGCAAGGGGTCATAGCCAATGCATCGTTCTGCTCCTGCGGCAATGCTGGGAAACGGTGCCCACTCTGTGACGAGATGATTATGCCCGAGCCGCCATCGGCAATCACCTTTCCAAACTCTTCCATCAGCACACTCGTACCATAGAGATCCACTTGAAGGATGCGCTCAACGGGAGCCTGCGACGGCGACACGCCAGCGGCATTCACCACATATTTCACGTCCCCTTTCGATGTGGAATAGTCCACAAGTGCAATGATGTCCTTATTCTCGCCGAGGTCGCATTGGATGACCGAGCATTCATACCCCGCATCTTCCAGCGTCTTGGCTGTTCGCTGAGCATTCGCCAAACTATAGTCGGCCAGCACGATGTGCTTACCAACCGAAACTCTGCGGATGATGGCCTGCCCGATGCTTCCTGCGCCAATGAGAACAGATACCTGTTTTTTCATAATTTCTTTCGATTGATGTTTTGACACTGCAAAATTATGGCGAAATTTAGAAATGAAAACAACCCAAAATGAGGTAAAACTTTCACTTTTTTCGGTTTTTGCTTGTCCAATACGAAATAATGCCCTAATTTTGCCTCATGCAAAGACAAGAGATAAGCCAAAGCGACTTCGTTTTCACTGAAGACTTCGCTGAATGTTGCCGAGAGGAGTATGCCGAATACTGCCTTCACATTCTGTGCCTGAGCGGGGCTGCACGATTTGCCGTGGGCGACACTTTATTCAATGTGATTGGCGGCGATGCCATCATAAAATCGTCTGGCAAACCTGTCACCGACGTTCGTTGCTCTGACGATTTCCGTATCAAGGCCTTACTTATTTCGTGGAAATTCCTCAACGCCAACACCCCACAAAGCAGTTACAACATCATTGGTGCGCTATCGACTTCACAGAACCCCGTGATGCCGATGCAAAAAGCCGACCTTGACCGTTGTCTTCTGAATTTCGAGGAAATCCGCCGCCGGTTGGAGCAGCCCTACCACAATTTCTTTGCCGACGTGATGCGCCGAGCGGTGGAGACGATGATTCTCGACTTCTACGACATCCACGCCCGAATGACCCACCAGAACATCGAGGGTGTGAGCCAGGCGTCGCGCATCCTTCAACGGTTTGTGACATTGCTGCAGGAGGGTCTTTATAAAAAGGAAAGAAGCGTGGAATACTATGCCTCACGTCTTTTTATTACCCCCAAATACCTCAGCGAAGCCTGTGTGGCTATTAGCGGGCACAATGCCAGTCATTGGATTGATCGCTACATTGCCCAGGAAATCGCCCAACAGTTGAGTGACCGCTCAAAACCGCTCATCGACATAGCTGACGAACTGAACTTTTCATCGCCCTCTTACTTGAGCCGTTACGTCAAGCGCACTTTCGGTTGCTCGCCCAGCGAGTACCGCAAGCGCCTGAAGTAGCATTACAACGAAAAAGCCACTTCAGTGGCTTTTTGCTTTGTGGGCGGTGCTTTACTCCTGCTCGGCTTGCTTCGCCTTGTGGCGCTTTGCAAGTTCGCAAAGGCAGTGCGTGCCTATCATGGCGAAGTAGCGGTATTCCTCACAAATCGCCATCCATTCGATTGCGTGCATACCTTCGGGGCGATAGCCTTGCACTATCAGTGCGGCATGACCATCATGATAGCGTTCCACAACTCTGGCTTCCGGTGCCTGAAGCATTTCTACCAGCATGTGTGCGATCATATGCGCCACTTGTTCCCGGAAGTGGTTTCGTACAATCGTTTTGTTGAGTTGCAGAAAGTCGCTGTC
>JAEEJI010000036.1 GCA_016281825.1 Muribaculaceae bacterium
AATTATCATAATAATAATAGCGAGCGCTGCCCATGGATTGAAACGACTTGCCCAGGTGAATCGACTCAAGTGACGTGCAATCTTTAAAGGCATCTTGCCGCACTTCTGTCACGCCATCGGGAATCACCACAGAGCGCAGATCCCAACAATCTTTAAAAGCATCAAAATTTATAGTGCCATAAACGTTGGGCATTTCAACAGATTTAAGTTTTTTACAATACAAAAATGCGTTCATTGGAATCTCTAAAGCCCCAAGAATGGTCGCATTCTCAATAGCAGAATACGCGCAGCATTGTTCCCCTAATTCTGTAACAGATTCAGGAAAAATAATCTCTTCTAGATGATAGCAAGCCTCAAATGCACGACTGCCAATCTTTGTAACGGTATTGGGAATCAGAACATGAGTTGTGTATGAATATGCAAACGCAGTATTAAGCACTTCAGTTACTTGATATGTTTTTCCGTCATGCTCAATTGACTCTGGAATAATCGCCTCTTCTAGATCTGAATAGTTCTTCCCTGATTCTGGGTGATTAAATATATCCGTGCTAATCCAAATGGTTGATGTCACCCCAACACTGCCCATGCTCCCGTCGCTAGGCTCAGAGAGAACATTATAGGCAATGCCGTTGACCATGAAGTCGTAGGCCGAGGCCGACTGGCCCATCAATACCAAGGCCAGTACGATAAAGAATTGATGTAAATGTCTCATAATTGTAATTGTTAAAAGAATTATTCAAATAATCGTTAAAAATGTTGTTGAAACCATTGCCATCAGCTCCAGCCATCGTTCTCGTCATAGAAGTGGTAGGTGCCGTTCTCAAGGTGCAGCATGCCCTGCCATGGTGTAGTGGGGCGCTCGCCCGAAGTGCCCGTGTTGAACTGTTTCACGCCACGGCACAGGAAGTCGCAGTAGAACAGGTGGGCATAGTCAGGATACTGACCTGAATACACCACACTCTTGGTGCCGCTACCAGGGTAGTGCACCACATTGTTTGTGAATATTAGCTCGGACTGACCGCCATCAGTCCAATAGTTATAATCCGGTTGCTGAATGACGCGATTGAAGAGCAATGTTCCACTTGATGAGCTGTCTGTGATATCGTTGTTTGCGAATTCAACGTATGCCGTACCATCCCATTTGCACCAGACAAGAGGGGCACACTTGATGGTGTTTCTTCGCATGATGATTGAACCGCCTGTGGCTTGGATCCAGAGAAAGCACGCTCCGACATCGAACATCGAATCTTCAATCAAATAATTGGCATCGCTGATTGTATAAGCAATAACCCCGTAACCTGAGATCTGTCTGACCTCGCTATTCCTGACAGTCACTTCGTGCGTATAACGTATGAAAGTGGTAGCGGTCAAATCAAAAAGGCATTTGTTGAGCACAACGTAATCCATCTTTTCAAACATTATCGTCGCTTGACCCAACCCATGAACATGGACATAATTCATATTCAGTTGCATAGGACCGGCATCATTCAACGACACACCACGGAACGCCAGCGCCTCGATTCGGGCATTGCACTCGATGTCGACATGATTCATCTCGACGATGGGGCTGTGTGGAGTAGCGCCACCCATGCCTATCAAGTACAAGATGTCATAGTCCAACGTGTTTTCGGGGACACGGTTGATCGTGACCTTGAGCTTCACGTTGTCGAGCGTCGTCCGCCAACTGCGGAAATACATGCCGCCAAACTTGTAGGCGCTGCTGACCGTGAACTCGCAGTTGCGCATGACGAAGGTGTCATTGGCCAAACCTTTGTTCACAGTCAGCAGATAACGCAAGGTGTTCTTGATATAGTAGTCGTCGGTCATCTCAAACAAGCAGTTCTCTACCACATTGTCGTGAGTGAGAGGGGTGTATGGGACGTAGCTCTCCTGTTTAGGGCCGCTGGAGCACTTGCGGAACTCACAATTGCGCACCAACGTATTGCTGGCACATGTCGAGATGTCCAGACCCTGTAGACAGTAGGTTGAATGGATGTTCTCGATGGTCACATGCTCCGCATGCGACCCGACCGGTTGAAAATAAATGTGGCTGAACGTGCAGTCGCGAACTTCGCCGTATGACAGTATCTTCACTTCGTTTAAAGGCAAGCTCTTATAGCGCGAATTGAAGGCCACACCGCCTTGGCGCATCTCGAAGTGGCAGTCATGAACTGACACATGGCAGTCGGCGAAGTCGGCGCTTTCGCGCAAAACCTTAACGCCATCGCCCGACAAGCCGCAGGAAACGAGAGCTCCCATTTCCTCAATGTCGGTCTCCCTATTCTCGTCGACATCGCCAACATAAGCACAATTGTAGGTGTAGTTTAAGTTTTCATAATAAGCCTCGTCATCATGCTGTTGGAGCAGATTCTCAAGGAATTCTGCCTTGTCGTTCAGTACGGTGGGAAAATCGTGCACCTCATGCACGCCGACAAAGCACATATCATGGATGTCAACATATTGGCAGTCAATAATGGCAAACCCACGAAGCATCGTACCGCCATAAAAATCCAGATAGCGGCTGTTCCTTATCTCAATATCACGGACATTGGCACCCATAAACTTGCCGTTGAAATTGATGCTGATGCCATTGCTGTTTTTCAGAAAAGCTGCCATAAGAGTCCATGCGTCATCATTAACTTTTCCGCTGAATTGGGAATAGCAAGTTTCTTGCTCAGTGTAGCCACGATGAACTTTTAAATTACTGACAGTAAGTCCCTTAAAACTCCACACACCGTCCATCTCAACCGTGTGCATATCCGATATTGCTCCGAAATTGGTGGCATAGAGTTGGGAGTCGACAAAGGTGTCACCTTGAGCCTGTGAATTGAAGGTACACCCCTTAAATATTTGTTGAGTTCCATGGGGAACAATTTTTGTGCCACGACCATTCAGAGTGCAACCAACAAGACATCCGTTCCCGTAGAACTCTATTGTGCACCCCGAGCCAATATCAATGGTTTCGTTTATAATAGGCTCTGTCACATAATAGGTTGTATTGTCCTGTGAAAACACATGGTCACAGGCAGGAATGCCTGAGGTAACATCTGGTGTCAAGTGGGCGTTCACCATTTCAGTCCCATTCCAAATATAAGCTCGACCGGTGCGAAGGTTGAAGTAGAGGTCGTTGTTACTCACCGGACGTGAACTGATGGTCCAAGTGTCACCGCTTTGTGATACATAGGTGTCAATCGTATGGCCAGATGGATTGTACACCTCACAGCCCACGCAGGGTGTAAACTTTACCCCTGGAAAGTCATACTGCATGCGGGAGTCCAATTCTACTCCCATAGAATCCAGTGTGATGTAACATCTGTCAATGTAGTTCATAATCTAAAAATGTGGCGCCGCCTAGTATCGGCTGCAAATTTAAAAACAATCAGGAATATATGCAAATTTTTTGCTCGAAAAAAGTAAAAAAATAACAATCTTTTTGTATGCTGGGCATTTCCCCCAGCATTGTCCTGGCGATAATCATCGCCGCCAAGGTGAGTTTTTAAAGTACCCTCATAATGTTTTCAGTTTTGTGATGGTTAAAAATGAATTCAAAAAATGCCGCGGGGGGCGGTGTGGACGGGTCTGGTATCATGAAGTTGTCGGGGTGCGTCCACGTGCCCCCGCGGCAAGAGGGGGCATTCTACTCCATGCTGCCGGCAGCGGTGGCTTCGAACGAGCCCCAGTAGAGGTCGCCGCCGTCGGTCTCGAGGTACAGGTTGACATTGACCACGTCGGGCGAGATGTAGACACTGGTGAACGGTGTGGTCACGTAGTAGTCCAATGTGTTGTACATCGACTCAACCGAAAGCGTGTACGGCTCAAAGCCGGTCGCTGGAAACTCGATGGTCACCATGCGGGTTGTCTCATAATAAAATGACGTGGGCAGGACATCAATCATGTGCGGACTTTGGTGATCTGTGGTGTGGTGAATGATTATTTCCTTGGTCTTTCCGTTGGGCTGATCACCCAGCGAAGCAAAAGCAATAGCAGTCCACAAGGCCAAAGCGAAAAAGATAAACAGTCTTCTCATAAACATTCGTTAATTTGGTTAAAGATAAGAATTTACACTAATAATCTCTAATACAAAAGTACTACATATTCCTATTCCCAGCCAAATATAATCATTCCCAAATGATTTCGCATCACACTGATTTTCTGCGTATTGTAGATTTGTTTATTCCCAAACAAAAACATCACCTTCCCAAATATTGGGAAAGTGGCAAAAATAGGCCAAATTTGGCCCAAATATGGCAATTTTGGCCCAAACTCGTTTTGGATATTGATACAGCCGCAGCTTTCCGAGTGGTGACGAAGTATCTATTCAGCGATTCTCCTCAACTTCCCCTTTCCGAAAGGGGAGGGGAAGTTGAGGAGAATCGCTGAACAGTTACGAGACGAAAGAGTGATTGTAAAAATTGTTATGGATGACGAATTGGGGTTTATTCATCATGTCCGACCCTGAACATGTCTATGGCAGTGTCCAGATTGGATGTCTGTTGTGCGCTGATTACTCGGGCGATGTTTGTGCGGTAATTCTGGACGGTCTTCAACGAGACGTCTAGCATAACGGCACATAATTCGATGGGCACGTTTAGGCAATAAAGGTGCAGCAATTTTTGTTCTTTGTCGCTCAATCCCTTGCTGTTCTCGATCATCTCTTGGAATCCATCTTTGGCACACTGCTCAAGGTTCTTCCAAAAAACCGCACTCATCGCAATTTCCCTCTTCTTGCTTTTCGACCTGTCTCGTTGGATGGCCTGCAGTCCCTGGATAATATCGTCAAGACAATTCAACTTGCTGCCGCTAGCCTGGAGTCTAGATTCCAATTGCTCTTTACTTGTCGTTTCGTACTCTATCTGATTTCTTAGCAGTTTGATTTCTTGCTCTCGTTTTGCGATAAGCTGCCGCATGTCAGACAAATGCCCGATGGTTTGTCTGAGTCGCGATTCTGTGAGATTGCGCTCCTTTCTTTGATTTATCTGTTTGTATGCCAGCAAAAGAGTCGAAGTCAGGAATAAGGCCAACAATGCGGCAATAAGCCAAAGTCTAGTATGTGATGTCTTAATCTTCTCTGCGAGTACTTGATTTTCATACTTCTGCTCTATTTCCTTGATTTCGGCTTGTTGGGTCTCAAGAAAGATGGTGTCGGCAATCCGGCCCGCCAGATCATTGTGGTAGACATAGGCATCCATGTCGTTCTGCGCTCGTGCAAACTCGGCATGGGCACGATGGAATGTCATGCTGTCCGCTCGGCTTCGTGGTCGTGGCATCAGACTCAGATACTTGAGCGCAGAGTCGGGCTGGCTCAGGCCGCTGAAACTGATGGACGCGCAAGCATAAGGGGTCAGGGTGGTGTCGTTGAGGCTAATTGACTGGAGCGTCAAATTGTTGGCAAGAGCATAATTCTGGTTTTCTATCTCTTGCCAAATCTGATGGTGCAGACTCTCTATAACATAAAGCGTGTCACCAGCTTCTTCGGACATTCTGACAGCCTTTTGAAAATATGCTTGAGCATTGTCTTTGTCAGTTAACATCAGGATACTACCAACCCTAAGAAGACAAGACAGTTCGAATGTTGTGTCTTGAGTATGAGCGAAGTGTTCTAGGGCTGTGGTTAAGTAGCATTTCGTTGTATTGTCAAATCTGTGTTCGTTCATGCAAATCTCTCCAATCCTGTAACATATATACCCCAGGTTGGCATGGTCGTCGGGACGGGCGGCGGTCTCGGCAGCCTTGAACCAGTACATGGCGCTGTCGGGCTGGCCTAACTCGGTCATCACGCAGCCCTTGTAGATGAGCGAGCGGATGCGGCGGTCGTAATCGCCGCGGTTCTTGGTCACATAATGATCCACGGCGATGTTGATGGCCGAGTCGCTGGTGGCGGGGATATAGGCCTTGTACTTGGCTTGGGTGGTGAGCAGGGCGTGGTAGGCGCGGTTCACGGGGTCGCGCAGCGAGTCGGCGGGATAGTCCTGCAGCAGGGCGGCGGCACTGTCGGGCGCCACGGCGATGAGCGAGTCCAGCTCCACCAGACGCGGCGACACGGCACGCTCCTGCCAGCATCCCGCCAGCAAGAGCAGCAGGGTCATCAAGAAGGTTATCTTTTTCATATTTACGGCCTCACCCCCTACCCCTCTCCCTCCCTCCGTCGCAATGTTGGGTCGAGTGGCAATGCCTACGTCACCGCACGCTGAGCTGCGCTCAACACGTGCTTTGCCAAAGGTCTGCGGGGTAGCTTGCCCCGGCTTCGCCGACGTGCAAGCGCAGACTTTGGCGAGCTGAAGGTTGCCATCTCCCCGAGTGCTTCGCAGTTCGCGACACCTCCTCTCGGGCAGAGGAGGAGTAGAGGGGAGTTGTTTTTTAGTTGTCAGTTATCTGTTATCAGTTGTCTGTTGTCTGTTATCAGTTGTCAGTTATCAGTTGTCAGTTGTTTGTTGTCAGTTATCAGTTGTTCAAACGATGCTGCAAAAATACACAAAAAAATAAAAGTGACAAAATAATCAATAATTATTTCAATCTTCGATGCGGACGTAGACGTGATTGCGGACGTGCCTGAGGGGGGTGTCCCTATCTACGGGGGAGGAAGCGGCGGATGTGGGTGGTCTTGAATATCCAGCAGGTGTTTTGTTCGAGATGGCGGTTGAGGGGTGCCATGCCGGCTGTGTCGACATGGTCTCGTCCCATGGTGACGATGCCATAGACCTTGCCGTCGCGCGTGATGGGGCAGCCACTGGAGCCGTGTGTGATGCGGTCGACGGTGGAGATGCGCTGATAGCCATCCTCGTCATGCTCCTTGAGCACGAGGCACTGTGTGAAGACCTGCTGCAGTCCCTGTGGCAGCCATTGCCAACAAATCACCTCCAATTCATCAAGCGGTTCGGCATCTTCCTCAGCCAGCGAAAGCGGACTTTGGAGGCCGGGGATGGGATAGAGGGCCACATCGTATCCGCGCTTGTCGGCATCGGGGTACTGCCTAGGTATCCACAACTCATGCAGCAAGGGATGCCAATCGCTTCCGTTGCGCACATAGTAGGTCTGTACCTTATTCAACACATGACCCGCCGTGATCAAGTATCCATCCACGCAAAAGGCCGTGCCAGCGAACGAGCGTTCGTCGCCGCACTGGCGGAAGATGGGCAATACATACAATTCATAATTCATAATGCATAATTAAGAATTAAGAATTAAGAATTAACAATTAAGAATTATCTATTATCTATTATCTGTAATCTATTATCTGTAATCTATTATCTGTAATCTGTAATCTATTATCTATTATCTGTAATCTGTAATCTATTATCTGTAATCTGTAATCTGTAATCTATTATCTGTAATCAGAATTTGAGTTGTAGGCGGGCGTTGATTTGTCGGCGGGTGAGGTAGTTGGGCACGGCGTACTGCATGTCGTTGACGTCGGTGACCCAATAGTAACTGCTCACGTTGCTGATGTCGAAGATGTTGAACACATCCACACCCAGCCAGATGCTCTTGAAATGGCTCAGGAAACCTGTGGCGGGACGGTGATCGGGCCCGACGAGCATGAAGCTAAGGCCAATGTCAACGCGCTTGTAGGCGGGCTGGCGGAAGTAGGCCTGGTCGCGGGTCATGCGAGGAGCCGTGGTGGGCAGACCGTCGCTGATGATGCCCTTGAGGCTGAACTTGAGACGGGGTACAGCAGGGAAATAGTCGGTGAAGAACACCGCCACACTATACCGCTGGTCGGTGGGACGCGGCACCTTCACGCCATTGAGGGTCTCCTGGGTCTTCATCAGCGAGAAGCTGAGCCAGGAGTCGGTACCCTCGACAAACTGCCCGAAGAGTTTCATGTCGATTCCAGCCACATAACCGCTGCCCTCATTTTGGCCTGTATAGACCATCTTGAGGTTGTCAACCTCGTAGGGGATGATGTTGGTCAGGTTCTTGTAATAGAGTTCGGTGGTAAACTTGAAAGGCCTGTTGAGCGCGCGGAAACTATAGTCGCCACCCAGAATGGCATGTACACTGCGCTGGCTCTTGATGTCGCTGTTCAAGGCAATATAGGCATTGCCCAACGAGTCGATGCGCTCCATGCGGTACTCCTTGTAGAAAGGTGCCTGATAATAAAGTCCGCCTGCCAATCGCAACGAGAAGTGGTTGTTCTTCTCAGGCACGAAGCCGATGCTGAAGCGTGGCGAGACGAGCGTCTCTTTGTTGAAGTCCCAATAGCTGACGCGCACACCGCCGTTGATTGACCACATTCCAGCGCTGGACATCAGTTTGTAGGTGTCTTGGACAAACACGGCGAAGCGGGTGGTGTTGAGGTCATGGTTGGAGCGTTGGTTATAGATGACATTCACCTCGTTGACGATATGCGGCAGCGAATAGCCTGCCGAGTCGCGCCATTGCCACTCGCTGGAACGGTCGTAGATGCTCTCGCGCCGCATCGATACGCCATAACTCAAGTTGTTGTGGTTGATGCCTGTATTGCCCTTGAGCGTTACATCGAAGACATTGAGTTTGAGTCGGTTGCGGGCATGCTCATGATACTTGCCCACACCCAACTCGCCACCAACGGCATCCTCACCACCTGTACCTGCCTCGTCAAGCCAGTATTCGCCATGGATATCGTATGACACGAGCTCATTGGTCTGATAGCCCGAAGCCTGCAAGGTGAAGTCGTTGCCCTTGTTCGGACGGTAGTTGAACGACAGGGCACCAAAGTAGGTATAGAACTTGTCACGCTCCTGACCATCGAAGTAGACCTTGAACGACTTGGCGTTGGTTGATGTGCCGAAGCTGGTCTCACGGTTGGCGGGGACGAAGCGGTAGTTGTTCAAGGCGATATTGCCCAAGAACGACGCGCGGAACTTGTCGCTGGGCTTGAGCACCATGTAGGTCTGATAATCAAAGTATTGAGGGTCATACTCTCCCTTGCTCTCGAGCGAGCCAAGCAGTGAAGAGTTGCGCTTGTAGCGAGCTCCGTGCATCATCGAGAACTTCGAGCCGCCGTAGCCCAGCATCAGGGTGCCGCCTTGCAGGCTTGCCGACAATGCCCCCTCGAACGCCTCAGGGTCGCGGTAGGTGATATCGAGCACCGACGACATCTTGTCGCCATATTCGGCGTTGAAGCCTCCTGTCGAGAACTCCACCTTCTGCACCATGTCGCCATTGATGATGCTCAAGCCCTCTTGTTGGCCGCTGCTGATGAGCTGGGGACGGTAAACCTCTATGCCGTTGATATAGACACTGTTCTCGTCGTATGAACCACCTCGCACCATGTATTGCGAAGACATCTCGTTCTTGCTGCTCACGCCCGCCATGGTGGTGAGCACATTTTCCACCACATTGCCGCTAGCGCTGGGCGTGATGCTTGTTTGGCTCACGTCGATGCCCTGCATGGCATTGGTCTGTTTCTTATACTCGGTGACGGTGACCTCGGTCAACTCGTGGGTCTTCTCGTAGAGCTTGGGATTGAGCTGGATGGTGCCCTCGGGCTTGATGAGTTGGCGCGTGACGGTGCTATAGCCCATGCACGAGAACTCGACCATGATTGTGTCGGCCTTGGCGACCGAGACCTCATAAATGCCTTTCTCGTTGGTATTAACTCCGATGGCAGTGCCCAAGATGCGCACAGTGGCGAACTCGATGGGCTGTCCGGCATCATCCACGACCTTGCCGGTAATCTTGACCTGCGCTACGGCGCTCATGCCCATCATCAGGCACAAGAGCACAACACATGTATATTTCAATCTTCTTATCACGAATTTTCGAATTAGAGAATATTATTTTTTGAACAAGCCACATGAGACTTTGTTCTGAAAAATAATAACGCAGAAAAATCGGATAAATTATAAATCACTATCAAGAATCAGCGCTTTGCTCCTTAAGCTGGGTGTTGATGCTGGCGATGTAGTCGAGGAGCTCGTCGCGGCCACGGCCGTCCTCACTGCTGGTGAGGAAGATGGGCGGCAACTCTTCCCAAGTATTGAGCAGCTCGCGCTTATAGGTGGCGACTGCCTCGGCTGCAGCCTTCTTGCCGATCTTGTCGAGCTTGGTGAACACGATGGCGAAGGGTACGCCACTCTCTCCCAACCACTGCATGAAGTCGATGTCAATCTTTTGGGGCTTGAGGCGACTGTCCACGAGCACAAAGAGGCATGACATCTGCTGTCGCGCCATTATGTAGCCGCGGATGATGCGCTCAAGCTGCTGTCGCTGCTCCTTGCCACGACGTGCATAACCATAACCTGGCAGGTCGACGATATACCACTCGTCGTTGATGCGGAAGTGGTTGATGAGCAGCGTCTTTCCTGGTGTCTGCGAGGTCTTCGCCAATCCTTTCCGCTCGGTGAGCATGTTGATGAGCGAAGACTTGCCCACATTGCTTCGTCCAATGAAAGCATACTCCGGCAAAGTTGAATCGGGGCATTTGTTCACATCACTGTTGCTAATTTCAAATTCGGCAGTACGTATCTTCATTTTCTTCAATATTTTTGGCAAAGGTAGCACTTTTTTGCCACATAAACAAACGATGCCGGCATCGCTAGACACCGGCATCGGATTTCATTGTGCATCAATTAAAGGTTGGGGTTAACCTTGCTCCACTCACTGATGGGGGGCACGATGTTCAGCTCAACCAGTTCGTCGCGCATCTTGCACAAGTGTTCGTAACTGGCATCAAGTTTGGCCATCTCCTCGGGTGTGCCGTGCGGCATCTTAAAAGTGCAGCCATTCTCGTCGAGTGTGGTGTCCATCGCCATCATGATGTTCTGATACTTCTCGTTCTTGACGAAGGTACCGGCAGGCCATACGAACTTCTCTCCGCCCATGACCGAACGAATCATCTCAACCGAGAGATAGGCCGGGCTCTGGAACGAGCTGCGTCCGCGCAGTTCGATAATCTTTGCGCCACCCTTGGTGACATCCACTTTCATCTGCTCCCATTCCTCAGCAGTCAATTTGCCCTGCTCAATGAGGTCGTAGAGGGGTGTGCCATCAATGCGCACTTGCGAACCGAAGACAGCCATCTGCTCACCGTGGCCACCATAGGTGGTACAACCAGTGACCTTGCTCTGCATCACGCCGAAGTGTTTGGCCAGGGCACTTTGCAGACGGGTCGAGTCGAGCCCGGCGAGAGTGGTAACCTGCGAAGGCTTCAAGCCCGAGTAAAGCAGGGTTACCAGACCGGTGAGGTCGGCAGGATTGAAGATGATAACCACATGTTTCACATCGGGGCAATACTCCTTGATGTTCTTTCCCAGTCCTTCGGCAATCTCACAGTTACCCTTGAGCAGGTCCTCACGGGTCATGCCAGCCTTGCGGGGTGCGCCACCACTGCTGATGATGTACTTAGCACCCTTGAATGCCTCGGCAGCATCCGTAGTTGCTGTAATTTTCACATCGCCAAATCCGCTCTGACGCATCTCCTCGGCCACACCTTCGGGCGAGAACACGTCATACAGACAGATATCATCGGTCAAGCCCATCATCAGGGCAGTCTGAACCATATTCGATCCAATCATGCCGGCAGCGCCGACAATAACCAGCTTGTCGTTAGTCAAAAATGCCATTTCAATCTTTTAGTTTAATGAGTTATGTATTAAAATTATAATTCTCTTAAAAACAGACTGCAAAGATACACGATTTCGCCCAATGTGCCAAACTTATTCAATTAAATATTGTCAAAAAAGAGGCGAGAAGCAAGAAACAAGAGGCAAGAAACGAGAGGCAAGAAATTGGAATACAAAATTCTTAATTCTTAATTCTTAATTCTTAATTAAAAAATCGTACCTTTGCAGGTCAAATCAAGAGATCTATGGACCAAGAATTTGCATCATCATTGCTTGAACAGGCTGTTAGCCAGTTTGCCTCTTTGCCAGGCATCGGTCGGAAGACCGCGTTGCGGTTGGTACTGCATCTGCTCAAGCAGAGCGAGCCCGACGTGACGCGCTTCGGAGAGGCAATCATCAGGCTACGCCGCGAGATACGCTATTGTAAGGTGTGCCACAACATCAGCGAGAGCGAGGTGTGTCCCATCTGCAACAACCCCAGTCGCGACGCGTCGACAGTGTGTGTGGTGGAGAACGTCAAGGACGTGATGAGCATCGAGAACACCCAGCAACACCATGGGTTGTACCATGTGCTGGGCGGACTCATTTCCCCCATGGACGGCATCGGGCCACAAGATATTGAAATTGACAGTCTAGTGGAGCGTGTCAAAGGCGGAGGTGTCCATGAGGTCATCCTCGCACTGAGCGCGACTATGGAGGGCGACACCACTAACTTCTACATCTTCCGCCGCTTGGCGCCCTACCCCGACGTGAAAGTGACGATGTTGGCGCGTGGCGTGAGTGTGGGCAATGAGATTGAGTACACCGACGAGCTGACGCTAGGTCGTTCCATCCTGAACCGAACCCTGTTCAGCGACACCTTTGCAAAACAATAGAGAGTGGATAACAGAGTGTCCTTAATCCTTAATTCTTAATTCTAAATTCTAAATTCTAAATTCAAAGAGTGGCCGACAACTATTTAGACAAACAATTTCAGGATTATGAGGCTCGACAGGCCAAGAAGGAGAAAGCCCGCAAAGAAAGGCTCCGCCGTTATCGCGAAGCCTATATCAAGCGGCTGAAGAGTTCTCCACCCTCTATCCCCCCAAAAGAGGAGGAAGCAAAAAGCGAGCAACCTTAAATATCAACTCTCCTGATGTGCTAGTGCTGCGCCTAGGGCGGTGCAGTACTCGGCATGGGCTGGTATATGGAAACGCACACCATAAAGGTCTTCCATAATATCAAACACAAGGCGGCACTGGGGCAGGCGCGCCAATGTTCCGATGCACACAAAATCGGGGATGCCGCCATTGATTTGCGATAGCACAGCACACGACCCGATAGTCTCCACAACCATGCAGATGAGTCCGAGCGCGATGTCCTCATGTGTTGCATTGGCATTGCGCACCTTGCCAAAGAGCGAGGCAGTGGCGTGCATGGGTAATCCTTCAAGCACCTTCTTGCTGATGTCGCGGATTTGTAGGTTGATGTGCGAGATGTCGCCTTTGGCGGCCATTTCAACCACCTCGGGGATGTCACTGGTTCCCAGCAACAAGTGCGACAGTCCGCGCAATGTTCCACCACCCATCGAGATACCGCCGATGTGCTTGATGCCAGTCTCGTCGGCACGAACCAACGTGGTTCCAGTTCCCATCGACACGGCAATCAACCGATCAAGCCCACTGTCGAAACGCGCACCCAGACCATCGGCCTGAAACTCATCGACCTTGGTGGTAGGCAGGCCATAGATGGGTGTCTCGACACTAGAACTGCCCACGCCTGTAATCATGACGTGCTCAATGTCGCCCAGCGCGATGCCGTTGTCATAGATATATTTTCCGAATGCGCCGAAGAGCGACGTGATCGGGTCGGCAGCAGTGATGAACATCGGGTTACACAACTTCTGCCCGTCGCGCAGACCCACAATCTTGGTGGTGCTACCACCCACATCTATTCCGATAACCAGTCCCATCTGTTTTAGTTAAGAGTTAAGAGTTGATAGTTTACTGCTAAAAACCAATGGCTGAAGGCTAGAAGCAGATTGTACTTCTCGCTTGTGGCAACAAAATTAGATGTTTTTTTTGATATATGAAAATAAGAGTGTAATTTTGTCGTTATTTTATATTGTGGATATCACAATCGTCATCGTCAACTACCGCGTAAAGTACTTTCTAGAGCAGACTTTGCGTTCGGTCGAGGAGGCCCTGGAAGGTCTCCAAGGTGAGGTGTATGTCGTTGATAACAACTCGGGTGACGATTCGGTAGAGCATGCCCGCAAATTGTTCCCTTGGGTGAAATACATTGAGAACAAAAAGAATGTGGGCTTTGCGCGTGCCAACAACCAAGGCATCGTAGCCGCCAAGGGTGAGTTTACCCTGATTTTGAACCCCGACACCATCATTTCGTCCGAGAGCCTGTGCCGCCCCATCGCCTGGATGCGTGAGCATCCAGAATGTGGTGCCGTGGGTGTGCGCATGGTCGACGGAAATGGAGCATTCCTGCCCGAGTCGAAGCGCGCCTTCCCCACCCCTTGGGTGTCGTTCTGCAAGATTTTCGGCTTGTCTAAACTGTTCCCCAATTCGCCTTTCTTTGCCAAGTATCACTTGCGCTACCTGAGCGACCACGAAGCACATCAGATAGACATCTTGTCGGGTGCCTTCATGTTGTGCCGTACGCGGTTGCTGCAAGAGGTTGGCGGCTTTGACGAGGATTTCTTCATGTACGGCGAAGACATCGACCTTAGTTACCGCATGTACAAGACTGGCCAGACCAACTGGTATCTGCCTGTCGAGATTATCCACTACAAGGGCGAAAGCACCAAGAAGGACACGATGCGCTATGTGCGTGTGTTCTACGAGGCGATGCTCATCTTCTATCGCAAGCATTACCCACGCTACAGCTGGGTGGGGTATCCGTTAGTGCAACTGGGTGTCGTCGTTCGAGCATCCATGGCAATGCTCAAGCGCGCCTTCCAGCGCATACTGCCCACCAAGAGTCCGCATCCCACGAATAATGCTCCTTGGGTCATCCTGAGCGAGAACCATGCGCGTGTCACGATGGCGACCGGTCTGAATCACTTCAAGATGGCTATCCCCGCCGACGGACCAGCCCAAGTGCTAATTGACGACGCCACCTATAGCTACAGCGAGATTATCCACATCATCGCCACGAACTCTCGCAAGGGTGTGGAGTTCCACATCTTCTCCTCGGCAAACGAGTTGATTATATCCCCCAAAATGAGCCAAGCATGACAACCCTCATGCACAACGACACTCTGCGTCTGCGGGCATTGGAGCCTACAGACCTTGACTTGTTGTATGCTTGGGAAAATGATGCCACTGTGTGGACGGTGAGTGACACCGCCGCACCATATTCACGCCAAGTTTTGTGGCAATACCTTGAGAGTTACACGGGCGACATCTACCAGTCGCGCCAGTTGCGACTGATAATTGAGCTGAACGACGGTACCGCCGTTGGCACCGTCGACTTTTTCCACTATGACCCACTGAATAACCGCGCCGAACTGGGACTACTCATCGCACCGGAGTACCGAGGAAACGGCTACGGTCACATGGCGCTGCAGCTAGCGTGCGACTATGCGGCACAACACATCGGCATGCGCCAGCTATACGTGTATATCCGCACTGACAACACTGCTTGTCTGAAGTTATTCCAAGATTTCGGTTTTGAGCAGTCCGGCCTGCTCAAGGCATGGGTCAAGCGCGGCCGCCAATACCACGACGTGGCCTTGCTGCAGCTGCTTCTCAGTTGAATGAGGGGTTGATGGGCCAGTTGTCCCATAGGCGATAGCGGTCGCCGAAGCGCGACACGGCTTCATGCCACAGTTGCTCCCAATTATCACTCATAATGGTCGCTATGGGCAGGGCATCGATTACGGCCCAGTCATGACGACTGATTTCTTGCTTCAGTTGCCCAGCTTCCCAACCACTGTAACCCAGACAGAACTTGATGACACCATCGATACCATCCTCAGGTCGCCGTCCTCTCAAGTAATCCTGCAACGCCTCGAAGTCCCCCCCGATATACAGGTCACCACCTAGCGGCAATGCGTCGGGAATCACGTCAGATCCCAGCGTGTGCAGATAGAATAACTGGTCCATTCCCACCGGTCCACCCAAGTAGACAGGAATGCCACGCTCACAGTCAATTTCGGTCAGTTGATGTTTCAGCGTCCAACCGTGGTAGTTGTTCAGCACAAGTCCCATGCTTCCATGCTGGTCATGGTCAATCATGAGAATGACGCTACGGCGGAAGAACGGGTCGTTCACCGTAGGTTTGGCAACAAGCAGAGAGCCACGCACAGGTACCATCTGCTCGTCATCGAGGTTGAATATTTTGTCAGGATCCACTAATAAATTAAGAATGGAGAATGGAAATGGAGAATGGAGAATCACGATCCTCCCATTTCATGAAAATGGAGAAAAACGCTAAGCGAACTGCAACAGATATCGCTTGAAGGAGGTGTAGCCGTTGTTGATGGGGGTGACACGGCGGGTGCCTTTGAGATAGTGCAGCAACTGGGGCGGCATGGGAATCTCGCGGCCAGTTGCATGCTCGACAGTGGTGGAGAACTTGGCAGGATGTGCCGTGGCCAGACTCACACCAACCTCACCAGGACGCAAGTCATCGCACAGTCCCTGCCAAGCGAACGCGCTGTGCGGATCCAGCAAATAGCCGTGGCGACGGTCGGTGTCACGGATTGTGTCGATAATCATCTCGTCGTTGTAGGTATAGGCATGAATCATGCGGCGGATCTCGCTGTAGTTGCCTAGCAGTTCCATCACGCGCGGCATATTTGTGGGATTTCCCGCATCCAGTGCCGGGGCAATGCTAGGCATCGATGGTTTGGCAATGAAATATCCAGTCTTGATGTAGTTGTAAAAGATATTGTTCTCGTTCTCGACACTGACAAATCGCTTGACAGGCAGTCCCATAGCGCGCGCCATGAGTCCCGAAGTAAGGTTCCCTAGATTTGCACTAGGCACCGAAAACACCACCTCGCTCACATCAACTCCGAGCCGTGCGAGACGCGCGATGGCATAGAAGTAATAGAATGTCTGCGGCAAGATGCGCCCCACATTGATGCTAGTGGCACTGGTCATGTGCAGCGCTTCGTTCAGTTCAGAGTCTACAAACGCCTTTGCTACAAGACGCTTGCAGTCATCAAACGAGCCATTAACCTCAAGTGCGGTAACATTATCGCCAAGAGTGGCGAATTGCGCTTCCTGGACATAACTCAAGGATTCGTGCGGATAGAGGACATGAATGTGCACACCCGGCACCCCCACAAAACCATTGGCAACAGCTGCGCCCGTATCGCCCGAAGTGGGTACGAGTACATGGATGGTGGGCCACTCATGTCGCAAACTGCGGTAATAGCGTAGCATACGCGCCATGAATCGCGCCCCCACGTCCTTGAACGCCATCGTCGGTCCCTGGAATAATTCCAGGACATAGTGATTGTCATCAATATGACGCAAGGGGATGTCAAAGTCAAGGGTCTCGTAGACCATATCGTGTAGCACATCGGCATCGATGTCGCCCTGGAAGGCGAAATTGGCGATGGCATAGGCAATCTCCTGCAGAGACATGTGTCCCATATTGCGCACGAACGCCTGCGGCAGCCGTACAATGCTCTGCGGCATGTACAATCCGCCGTCCTCACTCACGCCATTGAATACAGCTTCCTCGAGCGATACAATCTCCTTCGGGTTCTTGATGTTGTAGTAAAGCATTTTATGGAGCCCCCCCTCACTCCCCCCTAAAGAGGGGGAAGAAAGTATTATCTGTAAACCATTAACTATTAACTATTTAATGACTGTTCCTGGGGCGGTGGGGTTGAACGTGTTCTTGACCCAGACGGGGATGCCCAATTCGGCAACGGGGCGCAACGTGGGTGGATAGATGACCTTGGCACCGGCATCGCACAATTCTTGGGCTTGCTGATAGGTCATTTGGGGCAATAGTTGGGCGTCTTCATACTTGCGGGGGTCTTTGTCGTAAAAGCCGTCGACATCGGTCCAAATCTCCAGGCACTCGGCGTGCAGGGCTGCAGCGATGAGCGCGGCAGTATAGTCGCTGCCGCCACGCCCCAGGTTTGTTTTCACCTCAGCATCAACATCACCGGCGATGAATCCTTGTACCACATGAACTCCCTCAACTCCTTCGCGCCACTCGTCTTGAATGAGTTGGCGAGTTAAGTCAGCCTGCAACTGGTGAACACCCTCGACCGTACGCGTTTTAATGAAATTGGGCGAGAAATGTGGCACAGCCCCATCAATCATGCAAGAGACAATGGCACTAGACATTACCTCGCCATGGCACACGATGGCGTCGGCCAGCAACTGCTGCTCCTCTGGTGCCATGTCGTGATTGAGCGCCAAGGTGCCATAAAACGAGCGCAGATTATCGATAAACTGTGACACAATGGCATTACACTGCGCCTGCAGCAGTTCGGGCACAACACCGGCGATGACCTGCCGATGTCGGTCAGCCACCTGCTCAAGTACGGGCAAATAAGCATCGCCGCCCTCTTGTGCCAAGCGGGTCATCTCGATAAGTTGATTAGTCACGCCGCCGAGTGCCGATACCACCACGATGACGGGTTGTGTCTGGCCCAGGACAATATCCTTGACATTTCGAAGGCTCTCGACTGAGCCCACACTGGTTCCTCCAAATTTCAGTACCTTCACCTTGAAAGACTTTAGACATTAGACTTTAGACATTAGCCGATAGATAATGCCTCTATTTGATTAATGCGTCCCATCCCTCGATAGTAACGAATTTATAATAAAAACGGAAGACAATAGTATATATTGCAAAAAATGCGCCCTTTAGAGGGCGCATTTTTTATAATGTATGCTTCAATCAATTACTTGCCGAGCATGATGTTGATGACTGCGTTGACATCGGCGATGTCAACCTGACCGTCACCACTCACGTCAGCATTGCCAGGATAATCACTTGCGGGATTCTTCTGGAGCATGATGTTGATGATGGCGTTGACATCAGCGATGTCGACCTGACCGTCGCCAGTCACGTCACCAGGAACGCCAGGAGCGGTGAAGCCGTTCACAGTCATGGTGATGTTCTCCTCACCAACGGTCAGCAGGAAGGTGTAAGTGCCAGCCTCGTTGATGATGAAGTTCTTCACATTGTCACCGGTGCTCAGAGGCACATCGGTGCACCATCCGTAGTGGATGACGTAGTTGTCTTCACCCTCGTTGGGCAGACCGGCATACCAGGTCTCGCCATACTTGACACCGAACTCAGTACCAGCGTCGAACGCCACGTCGGCAGCGACGAGCTTGCCCTCGTTGTCACCCTCACCGGCCACGAAGGTTACATCCTGCCACTCTACACCCTCTCTGCCATAGTGCAGCACATAGTCGGGCTCCACCTCAGGACCATCCACACGGAATTTCATCTCGTTCTTGTTAAACGTGATGGTGTACTCACCTGCCACTGCTGCCGCCAACTTGTAAGCAGCCTGGTCGTTGGTCGAGAGCTGAGTAGTCATATCCTCGCCCATAACGACATCCTGGTTAGCCTCGGTCGGGCCATAACGGTGAGCGTTGACTTCATCCCAAGAGCCAATGCCCTCGGTAAAGACGAAGTAAATATCCTTAGCCTCCTCAACATTAACTGTGTAGGTGAACAGGCCAGCAGTCTCTTCATTCTCGGTCATCTCGATGGGAGCTGCGGGATTCCATCCACCCAGAGGAGCATCACCAATCACATAAACCTTGGAGGGCTGGGGCTCACCACCCTCACCTTGCTTGACAGTAATCACAGTCTCAGCACAACCACGATAAGAGAGTTTCACCTTAGCTTCACGTCCAGTGACACCTTCAGGCAGCGCTTCTGCGCTAAAGGTCAACTCGGTGTTCTGGTTATAAGCAACGTCACGATACATTTCATCATTGTAGTCAATAGTCAGCCATTCAGGCAGGTCTGATCCATCTTCCAAAGTAACAGTCCATTCGTCACTCGAACGGCAAGCGCTAACCGGGAGAACCACCTCGGCACCCGTACCATCAAGCTCAACAACTGTCGTTTCAGGAGTAAGCCACGGCATCTCCATGTCAAGTGTATAACGGAAGTTAGTAATGTAGTACACTGAATCATTGGGTTCTTCATCATCCAAATAGTATCCGAACGAAACATCGTACAACAATGGACGAGTTTCACCATTGTAGGTCACATCAAGATTAGCAGCTGCATCAAATCTTCTTTCAACTAAAGCTTTTGGACGATATTGTCCAACAACTGGTGTAGTGAGGATTTGGAAAGCATTGGATTCAAATCCCTCGGCAAAACCAGAAACCACAAGAGCAACAGCATCGTCAATCACAATACCATCCTCCTCGCCACCATCATCAGCAATAGTGGTCAACGGGAAGTTAGCAACAGTTACAAACGAGTTGCTGGTTGTATTCTTCTTGACAGGCAGAGTAGCAACCGACGTAGCGATAAGATCGCCCATTTCAAGTCCATCACCATTGTCCACAACTTTGTAAATACTCAAAGTAACTTCAACAGGCTTACCATTTTTATTCGACGAATAATAACCAAACGCCCAATTAACAGCATTCAGAAGATAAGGAGCATTGGGAGCATCAAGCAATTGCGTCACACCCGTGAGTTTGACCTCAGTCACATTGTCTGGGTCATTTTCAAAAAGTTCCTCTCTGACTTCAGGCAACCAATAATCATTGTTGACATCATTGGCACCATACTGCCACTCATTAGTAGCCATATAGAAATATCCAGCATTAAAGCTCATCCAGTCTTCGCTAAACTGGCAGTAGCTAGTCACGGGATAGTTAGCAAACAAAGCTTGCGTAGTATCAGTCATAATGCGTGGAGTGCCACCATACTGAATCAGACCTTCAAACTCATAATAGTCTTCCGAGTCGTTCAGCACCAGAATAGGTGGGTTAGACGAACGTGCTTGAAGCCAGTAAAGTTGGTTACCAATCTGGAAGTAATTCTTCAATAGTGAAGGAATCTCGTTCTCAACAAAGTCATAGTCGGTCGAGCGCAGATAATACTGAGCCGAGTCGTGGTCGATTGTATACCAACCCCACTGTGCATTCTCAGGAGCATTCTGCGTAGCGTTGCGCCAAGTCATGTCAGTCATTGCTGGCACAAGATAACCAATAAAGCCACGGTCGGATGCATCGGACGCCCAATAATAGGTGCCCTTAGGACGCAGATAGCAAGTGTCAATTTCAGACTCTGCGTTTACCATAACGCGACGCGCTCTTGTACCATTGTCATACATGCGCTTAGCGAAATTCTCGCCCATACGCATCTGCGTAGCAATAGCCTGCTTTTGCTGGCTCTTAGCAAGCATTTGAGCATTTGCGCCAACAGATAAAGTCAACGCAATTGCGAAAAGTAAGAACTTTTTCATAAAGATAAAAAATTAAAAAAACAAACTAAAAGAACAAATAGAAATTATACTTGCGTCCTGTCGCCTCATTACGAAGCGACAGGACAATTGTTAATGCATTTATTAGTTTACATCCCCTCCACCTTCTTCTTCGTTACGTTGATAAATCTTCAGAGTGAAGAAATTCTCTGAATTTTTGCTACTTGTAAACTTGACAATGTAAGGGTCAAACGCCGACTCACTGGACATGATGAATGTGTCATCCAACAAGTCAAACCATTCTTGCGTCAGAGGAACGTCTCTAAGAAGCGATGTTGCATTAGTATTGTTCTCGCCTGAGAGTACAAATTTCACTTTCTTATCGCCTTCAAAGACAAAATTTCCCAAGCCAAAGTTACATGCTCTCGAACCCGTTTGGAACTGGAAATTAAACATGTTAGTGCTGGAATTATAAGCCAAATCAACATATGATAGCCTACGGCGATTCTTCTTGTAACTAGCATCATCAATTGCAGGATAAAGCTCAGCGAATCGACCTCCAAGGGCGTCTTTGTCAATACGCCAAGAATAAAGCTTGTCATTTAACATGGTCGGGAAATCCATTCCAATGATGCGCGACACACCGTCATCTGTACACAAGAAACTTCCGTCCTCTTGACGCAGAAAATGCTGAACGCTCAAGGTATGGCCACCATCAGGATCGATCAAGTCTACAGGATTCTGGAAATAGAAACCGTCAAGGGTTACAATAGCGTTTGCGTCAACAGTCTGTGAGATTTCATCTCCCAGACGCGGATAGATTGACACCACCATGTCGCCGATGCCACTAATCATATATTCCTGGCCATTACTACCAACGAGTCGGTGCAATGGGAAATAGACAGTTGTCGTACTCATTTGCATCTTGAACAACTCTGCAAAATAGTCAGCAACATTGGTATTTTCAGGAACACGGTACATAACAATATCGGCACCATTCTTTTTGCCATTGAGGAAGATCGTATCGTTCTGATATTTCATCAGATTAAACTCATAGTCACCTTCAAAACCTCTTCCGCGTGGTGAATAAGCCGGGTCAGAGAACAAGTGCAAGACTTCGTTATAAGTATCGAAAGTTAGCACAGGACCATTGTCACCGATGACTCTCCATTCCGAGGTGTCAGAGTCATACTCACTTGCTTGTTCAGCATTATAGTTAGCTGAGATAGTGACATCACCATTCTTGCTAAATTTTAGAAGAAAGACAAAACCAGGTGTAGAGGAGTTAGAGAAATATTCCATTGCCCATGTTCCTCCATTATCAGTCAGCAATTTAGTATAGTTACTAATCGCATCTGACATTCGCTCGGCAGCACTTTTTTCGAAAACGTCGTCCACCTCATGCGTACAAGACGTAAAAGATGTGACTACAAATATTGACGCCAATGCTGCAATAAAAAATCTAAAGTTCTTCATTGTCTGTCAAATTATTAAGTGCGTTTGAATCATTGCATATTATCAATTTCAGCACGGATAACATTAAAATGCTGAAGATAGTTAAGTTGACGACTTTGGACCTCTTCACGTAGTTTGTCAAGGTCAACATTAAATTCAGTACGTAACCACTGACGGGCATCCTCAATCTTTTGATTGATGATGGTTACACCATCAATACCATCCTCGTCTTGAACAGGATAAGCAATGATACGGTTACCATCACTGTCGGTTAAGTTACCCACATAATACACCACATTACCGTCCTCATCAGTCTCCTCAACTACATTTGACACGTACTTGAGGTGCTCGTCACCAGCCTCGTTGTTCTCGTAGTAATAGTAACAATAGTAGGCTGCGTCAGGATTTTGGGGGTCACCATCAGTTGCCCAGCCTCGTGAAGCCATGGTATAGATATAGTCCCACCACTCATCGGGCTGCACAATATAATTAGCAATCGTCTCGGCAAAGTCTTCACGAACCGCCGAACTGGCATAACTAGTGACAAAGCCCTGCGAGTTGAGCAATCTGCTATCTCTGCTCTGCCAGTTACTACCATCATAATAACCGGCAGAATAGGTGCGGAAAGTGACAGGGATTGTCTTGGTCTGGTGCAAGATGTGCGCAAACTCGTGATGCATCGTCTTAAAATAAAGTTCATTGAGCGAAGCGATATCGTTGACATCAAGCTCGTTGACTTTAAACAACGTCACCTTGACGCCACCCTCGGCGAGTCCTACAATCTCGGTACCGCTGAGTGCATTCATCGCCGGCGAGCCCACTAAGTGAAGAATTCGCGGGCCATACTGTTTCAAGAACTCTTCGCCTGCAACCTTGTTGTACACGTCAAACCACAAATACTTGCACAAAACTGCTAAGTCAACTGACTGCTCATAGTTTGCAGGAACTAGATTATAGTTCATGTTGGTTCCCACATCCTCCATACGATAAAGGAAGTCCAGATTGTAAGGATCACGGAAAGTCTGGCGCAACCACTTGTCGAACTTATAAGTGGAAGATGTCGGGTCAAGCGTATCGTCCACATCGGGGAAAATCGATGGACCGAGCTTTTCTTCGCCGCAAGAACATACAGTAACTGCCGTTATAGCGAGAAGAAGAATTACGATATATTTCTTTAATGCTTTCATAATCAACAAAGAATAGACATTAATAATTCACCATTACCAACCCTGCCGTGTCAGGAATTCCGTATTGAGTCGTCGAAACCACTGATTCGCGATCATTTGGCTCAATGCCGGCCGACAACACTTCGGTAGGTATCTGTATCGCATAACGACGGTCAAGCGACTTGAGCGTCAACACACCGTCACGACCATACTTGTGGACAACTTCCAAACCAAAACGTTTGATGTCAAACCAACGCATGCCCGTGTGTACAAGTTCGATACGACGGAAGTGCTGCACACACTGAACATAGGGCTTAATGTTATCGGTTAGTGGATATTCACTTGGGCAAACCTCGTCGATATGGATATCCTTGACAATACCATAGCCGACTTCCTCGCCTGAAGCTGTTTCATCATCTTGGTAGAAAAACTCAATGAGTTCACGTGTCAACGAATCTTCCATATATTTTACCTCACTCTTGGGAAGTCCATTGCGACGCCCGTCATCCCAAATCTTAAGGTCAGCCACACAACCGTCTATGTCCTGCATAAATGCCTTAGCCTCGGCGCGGCACAACAAAGTTTCCTCGGCGTTGAACTCGACACGTACCATGTGGGCATAGCCGATACCTTGAATCTTATCAGTATACTCAAACTGTTCGCACTGAATTGGCAAGAAATAGAGTCCCCACTCCGGGTCACCACTATAATATAGCATGCTACGGAAGCACGGATGCATTGCAAAATACTTATTGAACTTATCCTCAACACTTTGGTTGTACCACTGGCAACCACGCCAAGTTGGGCCAGGACCTTGGATCGTGCAGCGTTTTGCCTCACGATTCAGCGTGAAGCGGTATCCTGCGCGTCGTCCCCATGTCGAATAAGAAGAAACACACATGAAGTTTCCTGGACGCTCAGTGCTAGTATAATACTTACCCAGATTGTCTGGTTCATAGAATTGTGAGCTCTTACCCCACACATCGTTCATGGTTGCAGCGGGATCCAGTCCATCAAATGCCATATCAGCATACTTGATAACCTTCGGATACTCTCTCTTGAACAAGTAGAAACGTGCTGCGAAGGCATAAGCCGCACGCTTATTGAAATGATACTTCGGGATTTCATAGTAGGTATCCGTGACCAATTCAAGTCCTTCGGTCAAGTCCTTTTCAATCATTTCGTAAACCTGCGCCACCGTTCCGCGGTCATATTGTGGTGACACTTTTGTTTCGGGTTCAGTAATGTACGTGATACCCTTGTCAGTCTGTTGCGGTCCACGATAGGGCATACAGAACACATTGACCAGCACAAAGTGGTTGAAAGCACGGCAGAGCAAGGCTTCAGCTCTTACGGCATTGAACTTGGGCATCTCACTTTCTGAGACATCTCCAGCTTCCTTCATCTGATCGAGTGCCTGCAAAACAGCATTCGCATCGGCGATTGCTCCATAGCAACCACTCCATACACCTGAGGGAGTCTCATTGCCCATACCATTCTTTACATCGCTCCAGGTGTAAAGCTCCTCATCGGTCTGCGCATAGTTGGGACGATTGTATCTCACTCCTGAGGGTGAGGGTGAATTATTGTCAGTGATATTATCACTTGACAATTCACAAACTGCCGCATAACTAGAGCTGGAATACGCATCAACAAGTAGTTGCCGACACTGCTCTACATTCGTTAGTTTCACACGCGTGTCAGGAACGACATCAAGGAAGTCGTTGCAGGCGGTGAGCGCGACCATAGACAACGTCAATGCAGAAATCAATATCTTTTTCATATATTCTTGCACTAAAAAATTACACATTACATTAAAGTCCAAATCTCAGTGTGAATGTCAACTGCTTGGGGTTGGGCGAAGCCACACCACCGCTATTGAAGAACTCCGGATCTTGTCCGTTCAGCTTCTTGTCGGCATAGAGCAGACAGATGTTGGTAGCTGCAAGTTTTACCGAAGCCGTATTCAATCTCAGATGCTGAAGGAATGATTTGGGCAGCTCATAAGTGATGGCTACTTCCTTCAATCGAATAAAACCACCATCAGCAATGCGTGCAGTACTATAATTGTAGGCATTATAAGCACGACTAAGATAGATATTAGAATACGTCTGTCGGCGAGATGCAATGACAGGTATGTCAGTATAGGCCTCATCACCAGGAATCACCCAACGATTCTTGAAATCTTTAGGCATAGCCGTCTGGTCGCTGTAGGCAGCTGCAAAATCTTGAGACAAGCGCAATTTATTGCCGAACGAATAGGTCATGAACACGTTCAGCGACAATCCCTTCCAGCTGAAATTATTACCGAAACCTCCTGTATAGAGCGGGTCAACTGGTCCCTCATACTTGAGGAAGTCAAGTAGGTCAAATTCTTGGAAGTTGACACCATCGGTCGTAACTTCATGGTACTCATTCATTGCCATCGGCACACCATGCGAGTCAAGTCCCATGAACGGGATAGAGAAGATGGCGCGGACGGGATATCCTTCCAGCGGGAAGCCAGTTCCCGGCACCAGGTCAATGACACGCGAGCGAGAGATTAGCTTAGTAATCTTATTCTTGGCGTAGGAGAAAGTAAAGTCGGTCGTCCAAGAGAAATCACCTGGACGGATAGCCTCAAAGTTCTTGGTTGTCAACGTAAACTCAACACCATGCGATGCCAACTCGGCGACGTTGGCATACTTCTGGGTCTGGCCACCCACACCCGAGGTATAGAGATGTCCAATCAGGTCAAAGTTGTTACGTTTGTACCAGTCGAAGACAACGTTAATGCGATTGTTGATAAAACCGAGGTCGACACCGAGGTCCAACTCATGTTTCTTCTCATAGGTCAACTCGCTGTTGGCCAGTCCAGCCAAGTAAAGGCCCATCTCCATGGCATCTGTTTCCTGTCGCCACGGACGATTGGGATAATACAACGCCTCTGCGTTAGCATAGCCACGCGGGCCGCTCTCACCCGTCAATGAATAAGAAGCACGCAACTTAGCATAACTCAAAGTACTGTTGCCTTTCCAGTCCTTGAAGAAAGGTTCCTCATAGACGTTCCATGCACCCGAAATGTTCCAAGTGGGAAGCCAACGGCTCTGGCGAGTCTCACCCATTTGGTTAGAACCTTCATAGCGGATGGTTCCATTCAAGATATAACGACCTTTGAAACTGTAGTTCGCATTTCCTACGAAAGCTGCGTTACGGCGGTGGGTACGTCCATCACTGAAATAAGTACCATTCTCTTCAACCATCTGCTTAAACAACTCGTGCTTGAGGAATGGAATGTTACCATTTGCATAGACGATGCCCCAACCATCGAACGACTGCGCATAGCGCTCGACCTTGCTGGCCTCGGCACCTGCGAAGATAGTTAACAGATGCACACCACCAAAGTTCTTCATGTATTGCGCCGTGGCACGGAAGTCGGTCTGGGCAATTGAATTCTTGCTATAGAAGAGCATACCACCCTTCGGAAGAACAGTTTCGGGCTGCGCATTGGGGTCGTCTGGGTCAGTATACAAATAGGTGTTGCTAGCACGCACTAATGCGTCCTCAGGATCAATACCGGCCCTGTAAGCCATAGCCTGGTTACTGTCATCCTTGACATAGTGATTCTGCTCACTGTTGCTGTAACGGTAAGCTGCAAGCAAGTTAATTTCCAGAGACTGGTCTTGCTTGATGATGGGTTTGATGTTCAACTCACCCTGGAACTTCACATCGAGCACATTGATGTCGATGTAGTTGTTCTCCAGCTCATGGAAGATGTTGAAGTCAGTGTAGTTGCGACGATAAATCATATTAGGATCCATCGTACGCGAAGTATTCAACGCGTAAGAGAACGGGTTGATGTCAAACGAGCGGTTGAACTCGCCATTGACCACGTCAACATTTTGGCTCAAGGTTCCTGGAGCCTTCTGCTTGCGGTAAGAGTCCATCGTCAAGATTTTCACGCGAATCTTGTCGGTGAGTTGGTAGATAGCATTACTATTGAATGTGTAGCGCTCCACGCTGCTCGACTTATACCATCCTGGATCGTTCATCAACGAGATTGACGAGTAGAACGAGCCCTTATCAGTACCGCCAGTGATGCTTACGGCATGGTTCATCAGGATGTTGTCATTAAACAACAGGTCGAACCAGTCGGTATTGCGGAACTCAGCCTCACGCAAGAAAGCATTACGGGCAGCCTCTGTGTTAGGCAAGCCATATTGATGGTTTGTTGTGTTATACTGGTTGATGAGCTGGTACATCTGGCCATAAATACCTGTACTGGTACTATTTGCAAGAGAGGCAAATTCTAGCCATCCTTTCTGCTCCATTTCCTTGTAGATACCCATCTGCTCCTGCGAGTTCGTGATGTTATAGTCACGATAACTTGGTTTGAGGCGATAGGTGAACTCGCCAGTATAGTTGATTTGTGAATGTCCCTTGCGACCTGTCTTGGTGGTCACCACAATCACACCAGCGTTAGCCTTCGCACCATAGATTGAGGTTGCCGAACCGTCCTTCAGAATCTGGAAGCTCTCAATGTCATCGGCATTCAAACCAGCGATAGCTGAAGCAATCAGTGTAGTTGCATCACCCGATGACAGGTCATCGGCACTAATCTCGACGTTATCCTCAAGAATCACGCCATCGACCACCCACAGCGGGCGAGAGTTACCATAAATGGAGGTTGCACCGCGGACTCGAATCTTGGGGGCTGTGCCGAAGGTTCCTGACACATTCTGCACTGACACACCAGCCGCACGGCCTTCAAGAGCTCGGCTCACGTCGGCCACACCGTCCAGTTTGGCCTTCGATGCGTCGACACTGGTCGTTGCACCGGTAAACAGACGTTTGTCCACCTTTTGGTAACCAGTCACGACGACTTCGCCCAGGTTGACACCACCATCATCTTTCGGTTTCAGGGTAATTTTAAGGCCACTCTTAGCTGCAACCTCGGCCGGTTCATATCCCATGTAGGTAATCACGAGATGAGCGCCTGCGGGTACATTCAGCGTGAATTTGCCATCAAAATCGGTGGATGTGCCGTTCGAAGGTTTTCCCTTCTGGACGACCGTCGCACCGATCACCTCTTCATTGTTCTCGTCATAGACCGTACCCGACGCCACCACTTGGGCATCAATGGCAAAGGCCACCAACGAGACTACAATGAGCAAAAGTAATTTTTTGAGACTCATAAGCACTAAATTAAGTTATTTTTGTTAGTTATAAACAATTCTATCGTCCATCAATCACTATATGGCGACTATAGGATAATAGATGATAATCGTGCACGACCTTGAGCAAAAATCGCACTGAATATCAACTAATTACTCCCACCAATAGAGCTAAAAGTGAGCTATTTGATGGCATTTCAAGGGGCAAAGATAGTAAATTTTTTGCAAAATGACAAAACCAAATGTTAAATCTGAAACAAATGATTCACTTTTTGTCAAAAAAAAGTCAAAATCATGTTGTATAACATGTTATTCAGCGCACGGTGATATTTTTTCAACAAGCATTACTCACGACTCAAGAAAAATTCGTAAATTTGCAAACCTTTTCACACATTATATTATATGGAAATATTATATGGAAGTCATCTACGAGGACAACCACCTGATCATCGTTAACAAGTCCCCAGGCGAACTCGTTCAGGGCGATCGCACTGGAGACGAGCCGCTAGTCGAGACACTGAAGCGGTGGATAAAGGAGAAATACAACAAACCCGGGAACGTGTTCTGCGGTGTGACGCACCGCATCGACCGCCCAACGATGGGACTGGTAGTGTTTGCCCGCACCAGCAAGGGACTGTCGCGCATGAACGAGCTGTTCCGCCGTGGAGAAGTCCGCAAGACCTACTGGGCCATCGTCAAGAACCGTCCTCCACACGACAGCGGTACACTCACCCACTGGCTCACCAGCGTGGAAAAGAACAACAAGACCTACGCCTCGGCCAACGAACGTCCCGGCAGCACCAAGGCGGTGCTCAACTACCGCCTGCTAGCCAGCAGCGACCGCTACCACCTGCTGGAGATTGAGCTTATCACCGGGCGTAAACACCAGATCCGTTGCCAACTTGCCGCCATCGGATGCCCCATCAAGGGCGACCTCAAGTATGGTGCCGAGCGCAGCAACCCCGACGGGAGCATCTCGCTGCAAAGCCACCGCATCCAGTTCACCCATCCCGTCTCAGGCAAGGAGATTGATGTCACCGCCCCAATCCCCGACGACCCGCTGTGGAGGGCTCTCTTTAATGCACAAATACAGTCTGGCAGCCTAAATTCTTAATTGCCAAAGGTCTGCTTGATAGCTTGCCCCGGCTTCGCCGACTTGCAAGCGCAGACTTTGGCGAGCTAAAGGTTCTAAATTCTTAATTCTTAATTAAATAAAGCATTATGGCAAACATTCCTGAATTTAAGTATGCGCCCATGTTCCAATTGGGTGAGGACAACACCGAGTACTACCTGCTCACCAAGGACTATGTGTCGGTGGGCGAATTTGAAGGTAAACCCATGCTAAAGGTTCAGCCCGAGGCACTTACCCTGCTTGCACAGCATGCCTTCCGCGACGTGTCGTTCATGCTGCGCCGTGCCCACAACGAGCAGGTGGCTAAGATTCTCAACGACCCCGAAGCCAGTGAGAACGACAAGTATGTCGCCCTGACCTTCCTGCGCAATGCCGAGGTCAGTGTCAAAGGCAAACTCCCCTTGTGCCAAGACACTGGCACCGCCATCATCCATGGCGAGAAGGGCCAGCAAGTTTGGACGGGGGTCTGCGACGAGGAAGCCTTGTCGCGCGGCGTGTTTAACACCTACACACAAGAGAATCTGCGCTACTCGCAGAACGCTCCCCTCAACATGTTTGACGAGGTGAACACCCGCTGCAACCTACCTGCGCAGATTGACCTTGAGGCCTGCGAGGGCATGGAGTACCGCTTCCTCTGCGTCACCAAA
Source organism: Muribaculaceae bacterium (assembly GCA_016281825.1). GTDB lineage: Bacteria > Bacteroidota > Bacteroidia > Bacteroidales > Muribaculaceae > Sodaliphilus. The sequence continues at coordinate 30,476 of JAEEJI010000036.1, forward strand.
GGCGGAGGCAGTGCGAACAAGACCTACCTGTATCAAGAGACCAAGGCGCGCATCCAGAACCCTGGCACGCTCATCCCCTTCCTGGTTGAAAAGATGAAGTCGCTGGGTACAGCCGCCTGCCCGCCCTACCACATTGCCATCGTCATTGGCGGCACCAGCGCCGAGAAGAACCTACTCACCGTCAAGCTCGCCAGCACACATTACTACGACAGTCTGCCCACTACAGGCGACGAGACCGGCCGTGCCTTCCGCGACATCGAGCTCGAAAAGCAGCTGCTTGAAGAGACACACAAGATTGGACTTGGCGCACAATTCGGTGGCAAGTACCTTGCCCATGACGTGCGTGTGGTGCGCCTGCCGCGCCATGGCGCCAGCTGCCCCATCGGCCTAGGCGTGAGTTGCAGCGCCGACCGCAACATCAAGGCCAAGATCAACCGTGATGGCGTGTGGATTGAGAAGCTTGACGACAAGCCATACGAACTCATTCCTGAAGAACTGCGCCAAGCAGGTGAAGGCGAGGCAGTGAAGGTTGACCTCAATCAACCCATGAGCGAAGTGTGCAAACTGCTGAGCCAATACCCGGTGAGCACCCGCCTGAGCCTGAACGGCACCATCATCGTGGGACGTGACATTGCGCACGCCAAAATCAAGGCGCGCCTCGACGCAGGCGAGGGCATGCCGCAATATCTCAAGGATCACCCCATCTATTATGCCGGACCGGCGAAGACACCTGCAGGCATGGCATGCGGCTCTATGGGTCCTACTACGGCAGGCCGCATGGATCCGTATGTTGATGAGTTCCAGGATCACGGCGGGAGCCTAATTATGCTCGCCAAGGGCAATCGCTCGCAGGCGGTCACCGACGCCTGCCGCAAGCATGGCGGCTTCTACCTCGGCTCCATCGGCGGCCCCGCAGCCATCCTGGCACAAAACAACATCAAGAGCATCGAGTGCGTGGAATATCCCGAACTCGGCATGGAGGCAATCTGGAAGATTGAGGTCGAGGACTTCCCCGCCTTTATCCTCGTCGATGACAAGGGCAACGACTTCTTCCAAAAGATATCCACCGGCTGCCCCATGAAGTGATTCATAACAAAATAAAACTTGACATTGTTTAAAGAATGAAGATAGGCGACATAAATCTGGGTGAACGGCCAGTGATGCTGGCCCCGATGGAGGATGTTACCGACCAGTCGTTCAGGCAAATCTGCCGTGAGCAGGGTGCCGACATGGTCTATACTGAGTTTGTCAGTGCCGACGCACTAATCCGCAACATCGACAGTACGTTGCGCAAACTCACCATCCAGCCAGGCGAACGACCCGCCGCCATCCAGATTTATGGTCGCACTGTCGATTCGATGGTCGAAGCAGCACGCATGGCCGAGTCAGCGAATCCCGATGTGCTGGACATCAACTTTGGATGTCCAGTGAAGAAGGTTGCAGGCAAGGGTGCCGGTGCCGGTATGTTGCGCAACATCCCTTTGCTGCTCGAGATAACGCGTGAGGTGGTCAAAGCCGTCAAGTTACCTGTGACAGTCAAGACGCGTTTGGGGTGGGACCACAACAGCAAGAACATAGTTGAACTTGCCGAACAATTGCAGGACTGCGGCATTCAGGCATTGACCATCCATGGCCGCACACGGTCGCAAATGTATAACGGCGAGGCCGACTGGACACTCATCGGCGCGGTGAAGGCCAACCCGCGCATGACCATCCCCATCATAGGCAACGGCGACATCACCACACCACAAAAGTTGGCCGAATACTACGACCGATACGGCGTTGACGGCATCATGGTTGGGCGCGCTTCAATTGGTGCCCCCTGGCTTTTCCGCGAGATGAAGCAGTTCCTTGCTGATGGCACCCTGCCCGACATCAGCGACAGCGAGAAAATGGCACTGCTACGCCGACAGATTGCCGAAAGCATTGACCGCATCGACGAACGCCGCGGCATCCTGCACATCCGCCGCCACCTTGCCGCCACGCCCCTGCTCAAGGGCATTTATGACTTCCGTTCTACGCGCATTGCCATGCTTCAGGCTGGCACGCGCGCTGAACTGGAGGGCATTCTAAACCACATTGAGAAGGACATCTTGCCCGACAAAAGCCGAAGAATCCTGTAAATCTCATGGCAAAACCCGAGACTCCTCTATTGACGCGTGACGAGGGGCTGATCATCAAGGCCCTATGCATCGTCATTGTGATGCTTCACAACTATCTTCACTGGCGCGGTTTTGCCGCCGAAAACGAGTTCCAGTTCTATCAAGAGCGTGCCGATGCAATGTGGCAGATGCTGCTGCATCCCACCCTAGACCTTCCGTTAGACTTTGCGTCTCATGCCGTGACCTATGCCTTGGTAGGTTTTTTGTTTGTGAGCGGTTATGGCTTGGTGAAGAAGTATGAGCATTCTACGGTTTCGTTCAGTCGGTGGAGATTTATTGGTTCCCATTACACCAAGCTAATTCGTCTGCTATTCTTGCCGATGTTTTTAGCTTTTGCGGCATTTTGGCTCGTTCATGACTTTTGGCCATTGAGTTGGCGTGATCGCCTGACCGAGTTGATGTTGCTTGGTAACCTAAAGTACAAAAACATCTCAATTTATCCCTTTGTCTACTGGTACCTGGGCATGGCGATGCAACTGTATTTGGTCTATGCCTTGCTGCTGCGTCGTCGACAGAACTACCCTTGGTGGCACCAATTGTTGCTATTGGTGCTGGTAGCAAGCTGCGGAGTCGCTCAGATGTGTTGTGAGCCAACAGGTTATGCCATCTATTTCATGCGCGTGAATATGGTGGGTTATATCGGGCCATTTGTTGCCGGTATCGTGGCGGCACGGCATCTTGACCACATCAGTCTGCAATCTTGGCAATGGTGGTTGATGGCATTGGCAAGCGGCATTATCATGGTGTGGAGCCTTTGGCACTTTTACACTTGGCTGTGGGGATGGTTGCCGGCCGCAGTGTTTATCGTGAGTTTTGTCAAGTCTTGCAAGTTTCTGCGGTGGCGGCCTATTGTTAGGTTAGGAAGCATATCGGCCACGGTCTACATCATGCACCCCATTGTTCGTGAGTTGGTTATTGGTTTCACCCGCAACCACATCCGCATGGAATTGCTGGTCTATCTGGTCGCATCAATCATTCTTGCCGCCGGCTATGCCTGGCTGCTGCGTCACATCAAAAAATTCCGTTAGAATCCCCCTACTTCCTCTTTCAAGATTCTAGTGAACTTCTCAGCTCCTTGCCGCGAGAGGTGGTCTCCGTCGTGAAAATCTGTACCCTGAAAACGCGGGTCACGCATATAGTCCTTGTAAATCGCTCCATAGCGTGCGACACATTGGTCGGCCAGCGAATACATGGTATCGAGTTGTTGCTGATTGATTTTGCTATAAAACCCTTGCCACATGGGAGTGGTGACCAACACAAGACGTACACCACGCCTCTGACACCAGTCGGCAATGCGGAACAGATAGTCGCGGTTATTCTCTACCCGCGACCAATCTTTGCAGCGATGTCGCTCGATAACCTTCACGCTGCGGATGTTCATCACCGTCGTATCGAACACCTCGGGAGTGTCAAATGTACAGCAGAAACCCAACGAGTCACAGTCCAAATCAGCCTCACCTGTCAAAGCATATTGAAGTGCTGGCTCCAGCTTGAGTTTGAACGAAGACAAGCGACTCATCTCGAATCCATACTTTGATAAGAGTGAATGCTTGTTATATCCCATATACAAGCGATAATAGATGCAGCGATGCCAGTCCTCGGGCAAGTTCTCCATCTTATCCTCGAATGGTGCACTGTCATCGACAACCAGCACCAAGTTGCGCAATCTTCCCAACCGGGCTGAATAGCGGTTGAGCAAGAACCAGTCATACTCGTAAAGTTGTGATACGTTCGAGAGGTTGAACACGTCGGCACCCAACAAGTCAGGGATGACGGCATAGTAGATATGCGATGCCCCCATCACCAACGTCTGCACCGAGTCGGCATGGGCATCCATCCATTCGGCCTTATATCGGTAAGAGTTGGGGTACTGCCGCACGAGCCATTCTCCCGCAACCAACAAGGCCAACAGAGGCAACGCAAATAGTACAAGATATTTGACAAACCGTTTCATGCCTGACTAGAACTGGAAATAAATGAACTGTTGCGTCTCGCCCTGGAAAAAGAAGATACACAATATCAACGCATAGTATATGCCCCAACGCACGGCCCGAGAGCGTGCGGCCGGACCGTGCAGGAACTGCAGCGGGTGCTCGCGGTTGCGGCACAACCACTCACAAGCCACCAGCATCGCCAGCCCCACATAGGTAAACCACGGCAATCCCAATGGCGGTAACGTGAACAGTGACGGCCTAAACAATGCCGCAATATATTCCCATAAACGTGAGAGAGAAGGTGCCTGGAAGATGAGCAGACCTATCGCCACCAAGCAGTAGGTGCCCAGCATCTTGAGAAAATCACTTCCCTTTGGAAGGCCATGAGCTGATGGCTTGAGTTTGCGGTTGCGTCCAAACGAGCCCGAGAATACCAAAGGAATGAACAACAAGGCGTGGTAAAGTCCAAAAACAGCGTAAGTCCAATTAGCGCCATGCCATAAACCAATAACTATTAAATTGACCATCACAGCGATGATAGTCCCCCACCGTCCCCAATTACGCATGGAGATATTCAATGGCATGAATACATAGTCGGTAATCCAGCTAGTTAGTGACATGTGCCACCGCCGCCAATACTCGGCCACATTGCGCGCCAAGTAAGGATGGTTGAAGTTTCGTTCGACCCTAAACCCTAGAACTTTGGCCACGCCGATTGCCATATCACTGTAGCCAGCAAAGTCGGCATACATCTGCAATGGGAAGAGCAAAGCCGCTACTAAAAGCCGCGAAGCAGGAAAATCAGCCGGCATCCCCCATACGCTACCGGTGAGCAGCGCCAGATTATCGGCAACACACATCTTGGTGAAAACACCCCACAACACCTGCCGGCATCCATCCAATGCCAACGGTTCGTCGAACGAGTGCTGTCGCTGCAGCTGAGGCAAGAACTTGCCCGGGCGGTCGATGGGTCCCGACATAATGGTGGGGAAGAAGGCAATATAGGTTGCAAACTGAACAAAATCATGAGTTGGTTCGATACGCTCACGATGAATCTCCACAACATAACTGATGAGTTTGAACGTGAAAAAACTCACTCCGACAGGCACCAGTATGTGAAGTGTAGTCCATGACACCTGAAAGCCCATTGCCGCCAGCATCGTAGCAAATGATTGCCCAAAGAAATCTAAATACTTGAAATAGAGAAGCAAAGCAATGCCAAGTGCCGCAGCCAAAGTTGTCAATCTAGAAGCAGCTTTCCACCTCTCATGGTTCATCATGCGCTTGACGGCAGCCCCCAATCCATAGAAGACTACCGTCGCACCCAACAACAATGGCACCATGCGCCAGTCAGCCAACCCGTAGAAGACATAACTGGCCAACAATAACCACAAGTTCTGACGCAAAGAGTTTCTCTGCACCACCGGCGCAAAGTAAACCACCACGACGATGGCAAAGAAAGCCAAGAACGACAGCGAGTTGATGAGCATCGTTTAAGCTATCTTATCTGCGATGCCCTGAGCCATCTCGCCCACATTCTGCCACTTCATGATTTCGCGCGCTGTGAACTTGATGTGCCAATGCTTCTCGATGGCCACCACCAGTTGGATGTGACTCAATGAGTCCCATTCCTCCACATCATCTGCACAAAGAGCGGGCGTAGCGACAATGTCCTCATTATCAAATATGTCGCGAAAAATCTCGGTTAAGGCGTTCAGTATCTCTTCGTTCATAATCTCCTGATTGCTGTGTCTAGTGTTCGATAATTGGCCACATCCAATATCCATTTCGCTGGTTCAGATTCGAGTTGGGTGAAGCCTAATGAGGCATAGTGTGTGGCCACCATACCATTCTTGGGAGTAGCTATATATTCTCCCACAATGTACTTATAGCCCTGGCTTCGCGCTATTTCTACCATTTCGTTGAGTGTGAAACGTTCCATACCTCGTTTGAGCACACGGCAACTCATGAGCCATGTGTCAACAAACAAGGTTTCACTGTCCAGCGGGCGCATCACCACCACGGCAATTAGCCCATGGTCTCCAAAACGGTCACTCAACGAGAATGCCAAGTCAATGACCTCCGGGTCTTGCGCCAAGTGTTTCACGTCATCCTCGCTGTAACGTATAGTGCGCAAGTTGAACTGGTTGCTGCGCTGCGTCAGTTGTGCCACTCGTGGTGTATTGAATGTATTGAATGATTCGACGCGGGCCTGCATGTCTAACGACACAAGAAACTCCTGCTCGTTGTCAAAGGTGCGTTTGAGTTCCACACGCTGCGCTTCTTGCTGATACTGTCGCGTGCGTTTGATATCCACCTCACTTGCCGATGCAGTCTCAAACAAGTTCATGCTATAGAGATATTCCAGGTATTCAGCTGGATCTTCGGGCAGTTCGGGCACGGTGATGCCAGGTATGTGCTCGCGCACGATGGCGCGCTCAAAGGGATTGTCATCAAGGAACACCATCGAGTCAAACCCGATGTTCAATATCTGTTGCACGGCTCTTATGTTGTCGACCTTGGTCTCCCAATTAGCGATAAAGACGGCGATATCATCCAAGCGCAACACCATATCGGGGTGTTGTCTGAAAGGTTCTTTGGCAACGATTTCGTCGTTCTTCGACACCACACAGAGGATGACACCTCGTTGCTGCAGCTTCTTGCACCACTGCTGCAACTCGGTGAACACTCGCCCGATGCCCAACCCGTGTCCCAACTGGATACCCTCCATGCCGTCATCACCGATGATGCCTCCCCACAAGGTATTGTCCAAATCTAGAATCAGGCATTTCTTGAAAGTGCCTCGCTGGGCTGCAATAACCTGCACGACACGGTAGGACACAGGTGGCAGGGCATCAATCGAGAGTACCATCTCGGTTGAGGCATAGACACTGGGCGAGAACATCGTCTGGCGTCCCATTTGTGCCTGCAGTGCCGCAAGGTCAACGACAGAGAGACTGTCATAGCGCTGTGCCAGTTGCATGAGCCCCACATTGAGCAGGCGCGTCTGATAGATGAGTGACCCTTCTACCTGATTGGCATAGTTTCCGAAAACCGTATCGTCAATCTCGGGGTAGTTCATGCAGATGATGCGACATCCCTCCCAAGCCCTGTCATTGAGAATGCTCTCAATAAAGTCCAACCTACGTTGCGCCAAAAAGCCGCGCTGTTCAGGCGGCATGGCTGCATGGTCATCAACCAAGCGATGCACTGCCTGAAAGAGTACAATATACTGTGGCTCAAAGTGATGCAACTCGCTGTCAGGGTCGAAAAATTGTTGCTCCACCTGGTCGTAGTCTGCTTCATAGAGTTCGATATTGAACCCCATGTCGATTGCTACCCCCCGCATGGCAGTGGCCAACAACTGGGTGGCAGTGTCGCCCAGCAGTGCCACCTTGACCCGAGGGAGGTCGCTATGCTCCTGCTTAATGAGTCGCTTGAGTTGTTTCAGGTCGAGCATTGTCTTTAGTTTTAACGTGCAAAATTACAAAAAAAAGTGTATTGCTGCATCATCTGTAGCATAATTTGTTACATCAGACACATTTTTCACCCTTTCACAAGGTTCATCCCAAAGTTTTTGCGTATTTTTGTAGTTTCAAATCAAATCGACGGATAATGCCCAACAGACAACACCCACTAACATATGGCGAATGCCAAGCCTTGAAAGGATTGGCCATTTTGGGCATCGTCCTGCATAACTTTTGCCACTATCTGCCACATGCAGCCTTGGAGAACGAGTTCAGTTTTTCTCAAGCGCGAACGCTGCAGTTCTTTCATTTGCTCTCAAACGTGACGCATGCTCCCGTCAATGTGTTTTCGTTTTTAGGACATTATGGAGTACCAATATTCCTCTTCTGCACCGGTTATGGTCTAGTGATGAAATACGAGCAGTCAGATAGCCTTGTTCCTGTGCCGCGGTTCCTTTTTTCACACTATTGCAAGTTGCTTTGGCTGATGCTTCCTGGACTTGTCATCACCCTTTCGGCAATCGCCTTATACGCTCATAAGTTCTTGGTAACTTGGAGTGGTTTTTTGCTGCAAGCCACTTTATTGATAAACTTTCATCCCGATGCAGTTACCATCATCAAGCCTGGTCCATACTGGTATTTTGGTTTCGTCATGCAGATTTATTTGTTCTACCGTCTACTTATATATCGTCGCCATTGGTGCTGGATAATTTTTTGGATTGTTGTTTGCTGGTTAGTTCAAGTGCTTCAGCAGCCCGATGGTTCCATGCTCGAGTGGATTAGACATAACTTTGTAATGGGCATCTTACCATTAAGCATGGGAGTGGTTTGTGGTCGCCAAGTCAAGACCATATCCTTATCTGCAATGGTCTGGGTCATGATAGCACTGGTGTCTTTGTGCGGTGTGGTGGCATTCAATCTTCACTTTCAGCTGTGGTTGTGGTGTCCCGTGCTGGTCATTGCGGGAGCTGTCGCATTTGTCAAGTGCTTAGGTCAGAGGGTGATACGACCTTTTCACTTTTTAGGTACATTGTCTTCTGCTTTATTTGTGATGCATCCTCTGGCTCGAGTTTTTACTGTTTATCATGCGCAAACAGCTAATCCTTACGTTTGGTTGTTGATTTATCTCATCTTGTCGTTAGCTTTGGCTTTACTCTACAGACTTCTGTTGAAACGGATGCCCCATAATTGCAACATTGTATGAAAGACCTTTCACGAATAATATCACGTTTTTCTATCCCGCTGCAACGTGAAACGGTGCTTTTCGTGTTGTTGTTATTGATGTGGGGACCGTACACTTGGCTCGCGCTTGCTGATTGCTTGAGAGGTCTTACATGGCAATCACCTTTTTGCAACCGACTTTTTAATTTTGCCAGCTACACATTTCTGTTATCCTACTTGTGTACGGCGGCAGTGAGTTTCACCCGATGGCGTTGGCTGAAGGTGACGCTTTATGTGGTCAGCCTAATCAATTGGGGTGTCTATCTGTTTTTGAAATTCAACTTCCACACGATGCTCACGCCTGATGTACTGCAGACGCTACTTGAGACCAACCCCAGCGAGGCGGGAGAATTTTGTCATCAATACCTGTTTTCACGCGGTAGCGTCATGGCGTGGACAGGAATGCTACTGATGGTCGCTGCCATTGTTTTGCTGGAGCGATGGGGGCATCGATGGTGCCTTACTCGCTGGCCATCCACATGGCTTGGCATCATCGTGGTTCTATGTTTTTTGGGTTGTTTTTGGCTCCTGCGCCCATTTGTGCAGATGCTGCGCTGCGGCACAGTTGAGGAGCTGGAAGTCTGTGAGATTTATGGTTCTGACCTTTGGGGTGGTGACAACTTTACCACCTACGCCTATTCGGTGCACACGTTGTGCATTGGAATGCACGAGATGTCTCACGCACTCGATGTCAGTGAGTCTGAACTGCGGCAAGGGCATTCGGTCATGGGCAATTCTGACGATTCACTCACAGTGGTTCTGGTGATTGGCGAGACACACATCAAGTCGCACTGTGGCCTGTATGGTTATTACCTGAATACCACACCCTGCATGGCTCACGAGTTGTCGCAAGGCAACCTTTGGGTATTTGATGACGTCATCTCACCTTACAACTACACCAGCAGCAGTCTGAAGAATGCCTTGTCCTGCAATAGCATTGGTCATGGCGAGCGCTGGAGCGACAGCCCATTGTTGATGTCAGTGATGCGTCGAGCTGGATTTGATGTCTTTGCATGGGACAACCAACTCAACTATTTCAAAGGCGCGTTATTCAGCTTTGCCCTGAATGGCCTGCTATATAACGAGCGTCTGCGCCAAACTTGCTATACCGCCATTGCCGACAGTTGTTTTGCTTATGACGAGGACTTGGTGGATGACTACCTTCAGAGTCCATGGCACAAACATCGCTCGTCGTCCAAGCTGGTTCTGTTCCACTTGATGGGTCAGCATTTCCAAGCCACCAAGCGCTATCCCCACGGTGGTGAGTGGGACTACTTCACAGCCGACAGTGTTGCCATACAACATCCTTGGCTCACGAGCGGCAAGCGCTCCGAAATAGCCGAGTATGACAACGCAACACGCTACAACGACCATGTGCTCGGCCGCATTTTTGACGCTTGGCGAGACAGCAATGCCGTAGTGATATACTTTGCTGACCATGGCGAGGAAATCTATGACTGGCGCGACTTTGCAGGCCGAGACGAGTCATCAAATAAATCGCCAGAAGCCATCATCTATCAGAACAGCGTGCCGATGGTGGTATGGTGCAGCGACCGCTATCTACGAGAGCATCCCGATGCCGCTGCAAGACTGGAGCGAGGGCGGCTTTACCCATTCATGCACGACAATGTGTGCCAAATCATTTTTGACTTGGCGCAATTACGTACGCCCTATTATCACGCCGACCGCGACCCATTGAGTGATGAGTACCGCCCCATCGGGCGCATGGTGTACGACCGTATAGACTATGACCAGATGATTTCTCAGCCATGACTACACCAGCCCCTCCCCGCTTACATTACATCGACTTCATGAAAGGATTGTGCATCCTGTTCATCGTCATCAACCATGCAGACCAACGCATCTTTGGGCTGTTGGGTGAGCACACCAATTATGTGCTCGAGTCATTCAGGATACCCATGTACTATTTTATTTCGGGGGTGTTCTTCAAGACGTACGATGGTTTCGGCGACTTTGTTCGCCGAAAGGTCAACAACATTCTCGTGCCCTTGTTGTTCTTCTATCTGCTGTCTTGTTTGATCATTTGTTTCTCACAATGGTTCGCTCCCTTGCAGCGCACTTTTGGGTCTTTCGAGTGGTCTATGTTCATTGATCCACTCACACAACGATTGTGGCGTGCCAATGTGCCGCTATGGTTCTTGTTGAGCTTGCTCGAAGTGAACATCATCTGCTATCTCCTTCACCGGCATGTCTCCAATCTGTGGCTTCGTTGGTTCATCGTCATCCCACTCTCCTTGTTTGGCTACTACCTTTCGGCCAACCACTTCAATGCATACTTCTTGTTTGACACCGCCTTGCTGGGCATACCCTATTTCATGCTTGGTTCGCAGGTGAAGCGATTGGGTGGCCTAGAGCCTTCTCGGCACGACCGTTGGGGCTGGGTAGCACTGCTGTTGGTGCTTGCAGCTATCTACCCCTTTGCTCAGGAGATCAACTTTTGGCGTCAAGTAATGCCAAACTACCTCTATCTCTATGCCGTGCCAACAATGTCGATTCTAGCATTGACCTGGTGTTGCAAACGACTGCGCTATGTTCCGGTTATATGTTACATCGGTCGATACTCTTTAGTGGTCTTGTGTACTCACATGCCTATCATGTTCCTTGTCGAACGCTGCGTACATCATTTCAGCATAAACCCGACATCTGTTGCCACCTCAATGGTCACTGTCGCCGTTATTGTTCTCGTCGAACTGCCATTAATCTGGCTTGCCACACGTTATCTGCCCCACTTTACTGCCCAAAAGCCACTTTTTGAAAAAGGTTGGCAGTTGTCCAGACTTTTTTTAGTAGAATAATGTTGTTTTAATAAAAAAAAATCGTACCTTTGCGTGCGGCAATTATAGTCTTTAGACTTTAGTTGTCCGTGTTGTCTTCTTTTTTTAGCACACAGAAAAAAAAATTCTGTGAGTTCTGTGTAATCTGTGTGAGATTAAAAAAATTGACAACCGAAGACTGATAACTGAAAACTGAAAACCATTATTATGGCAACAAAACAAGGACTCTCACAAAAGACCGAACAGAAGCAGCGGCAATTGCAACTGCAACGACAACTGGGCAGCATGGTCGAAAAGAACACCCTAGAGATGGAGGATGACGTGCGTAAAGAGCTGGATGAGAATCCTGCCCTGGAAGAGGTCATCACTCCCGACGAGGGCATGAACTCCACCGACGAGGAAGGGGAGAAGTTCAAGGAGAGCAGTGACGAGTTGCAACGCAACGATGAGTGGGCCGAGGGCGCAATGCTAAGACGCAGTCGCGGAGGCGGCGGAACCATCAACGAGGGTGACCGCTTTGAGCCTGTCATCGTCAACGACGAGACACTGATGGACCACTTATGGCCCCAACTTGCCGAGCAGGACTTGAACGAACAAGATGAGATGATTGCTCGCCACATCATCGGGAACATTGACAATTGGGGCTACCTGCGCCGTTCCGTCACCTCGATAGCCGATGATGTAACCTTCAAGGAAGGCGTTTCGGTAGAGACTGACGATGTAAAGAAAGTGCTTGAACTGGTCAAACAGCTTGAGCCTGCTGGCATTGCTGCCGAATCGTTACAAGAGTGCCTCATCTTGCAACTTGAGCGTAATGAGAATTCCATCAGCCAACTGGCATTGCGTGTAATCAGCGATTTATTCGACCAGTATACCCGGCACAACTATGCTGAAATCCGGTCAAAATTGGGCATCGACCAAGCCACGATGCAACAGATTGAACGCACCATTCGTCACCTTGACCCGAAACCCGGGGCACCGTTCGCCTCATCGATGGAAGAGGAGCACGGCCAGCAAATCACTCCCGACTTCCTCATCGAGGAGGATGGCGATGACCTGATTTTGTCGTTGTGCAACAACATCCCTGAGCTCCAGATATCCCAAACATACGCCCAAGTGCTGGCGGGCTATGAGCGGCAGAAACCTGTCAGCACCTACGAAAAAAGTCTTCAAAAGGTAACCAAACAAAAAGTCGACAAAGCCACAGGCTACATCAACCTTCTGAAGATGCGTCAGAACACGCTATATCGCATCATGCGCGCCATTATGGTTCGACAGAGCGACTATTTCCACAACCAGGGCGACGAATTGCTCCTCAAGCCCATGGTGTTGCGCGAAATTTCAGAAGATACTGGCATTGACATATCGGTCATCTCGCGCGCCACCAACAACAAGTATGTGGAAACCCCCTGGGGTATCCGTTCACTCAAGTCATTTTTCAGTGAAGGACTGAAGCAAAAAGATGCCGATGGCAACGAGGTGGAAGTAGCTACCCTCGCCATCAAAAAGGCATTGAATCATCTGGTGGACAACGAGGATCCCATCAATCCATTGAGCGATGACCGCTTGTGCGAATTGCTGCGCGAGCAAGGCTTCCAAATCGCGCGCCGCACGGTAGCCAAGTATCGCGACCAACTGATGATTGACACGGCGCAGAAACGCCGCAAACGCAACACCCGCTTGTAATATGGGACGACTCACTACAGGCCGCATCCTGGTAGCCGGCGCACGTTTCTTCTCATCGGTGCTGAGCCCTTTACTCATGCCCACATACGGTGCCTTGTTGGTGCTGTGGACCTCGGTCTTGTGCTTGCTGCCCAACGGCACACGCGTGATGGTGCTTATCATGGTTTTGGGCATCACCTGCGTGTTGCCCATGATTCTGATTGGCATACTCCATCACTATGGCATTATCCGCGACAAGCGCCTTGAGAATCCTCAAGAGCGCACCATCCCCTATGCCTTCGGCATCCTGTGCTATCTGGGTGCGGCGGGATACCTCGCCCATATCCACTCGCCCCAGTGGTTTGTGATGTTCGCACTGGGAGGTGCCCTGGCATGCTTGGTAGTGCTGATTGTGAACCACTGGTGGAAAATCAGCGCGCACGCCACCGGCATTGGCGGCGTGGTGGGACTGCTATATCAGATTCACATCCAGGGACTCAGCGCGTTCAACCTCTTCTGGGTATTCTGCATCACCATTCTGCTGGCAGGCATCCTGGGCACGTCACGTCTATTGCTCAAGCGCCACACGGTGCTGCAGGTGTTGGCGGGTTTTGCCGTCGGCTTCGCCTGCGTCGACCTGATGATGAAATACTTTGGATGAAGAGTTACTCGCCCCCCTAAATCCCCCCCTGAAGAGGGGGGACTTACTAAGTTACTGCAACATTGAGCCTCCCCCTCTTTAGGGGGGACTGAGGGGGGCTTCCTAAAACTACTAAAATATGACCCCATTAGTTAGCATCATCATGGGCAGCACGAGCGACCTGCCCGTCATGGAAAAAGCATGTAAGTGGCTCGACGAACAAGAGATCCCGTTTGAGGTGAATGCCTTATCGGCTCACCGTACACCGCAAGCCGTAGAAGCTTTCGCTCATGGTGCCGCCGAGCGCGGCATCCGCGTCATCATTGCCGGAGCCGGCATGGCGGCCGCCTTGCCAGGCGTGATTGCCGCCAGCACGACCTTGCCAGTCATTGGTGTCCCCATCAAGGGCATGCTCGACGGGCTG
>JAEEJI010000037.1 GCA_016281825.1 Muribaculaceae bacterium
CTGCAAGTGCGCCGAGGTGCTGGGCCGTCGTGAGGGCATCCGCGTCTACGAGTTCCTGCGACAGCCCCTCATCGACCGCTTCGGACAGCGGTGGTACGACGAACTTGTCGCCAACTGCCAACTCTACATCCAGCAATACCTTAAATAAAACCTCGATCACTCGAGTATTCGATCACTCGAAAATTCGAAAATTCGTGAAAAAGAACCACCTCATAACCGCCGCTCAGGTTAGCGACCAACTCGAGAGCCTCGCCGACGAGGGCCAGGCTCGCCACTTGATGCGCTTTTTCAAGACCGCACCGGGCGAGTACGGCCATGGCGACCAGTTTCTGGGAATCAAGGTTCCCGTCACGCGCACCGTCGCCAAGCGCGCCGAGTCATTGCCACTCGCCGAAGTGGAGCAGTTGATGCAGTCGCCCTGGCACGAGGTACGGCTGTGTGGCTTGCTAGTGCTGGTCGCGCAGTTCGAGGCGAAATGCACACGGCGGTTGCTCAACGATACTGAAGCCATCCAGCGTCGCGACGAAATCCTGCAGTTCTATCTGCGCCACGCCCACTGCGCCAACAATTGGGACCTAGTCGACCTGTCGGTCTACAAAATCCTGGGACGCTGGCTCATGGTACCGTCAGCGCTCAGCGACGAGGCGAAGTTGCAGATTATTGACAAGTTAGCCGATAGCGACAACCTGTGGTGGCAGCGCATGTCGATGGTTTGCACCCTTGAGCCCCTCAGGCAGGGCGAGGCCTCATTCACCTTGCGCTATGCACAGTGGCACCTCCACCATCCGCACGACTTGATGCAGAAGGCGGTGGGATGGATGCTGCGTGAGATGGGCAAGCGCGTCAGCGTCGACCTCTTGCGCGACTTCCTCGCCCGTCATGCCCACACCATGCCACGCACCGCCCTGCGCTACGCCATCGAGCACCTTCCCGACACCGAACGCCACTACTGGCTCGGCCAGTGAAAGACCGTCAGCAAGTCATTTCTTGTGATTTTGTGTTGCTGTATGGGAATTATTGCCTAATTTTGCCTTTTCAAAATCAGAAACGATAAATTATTGCGATATGAGAAAAGTATTACTTTTGTTATTTGCCCTGCTCACGACCGCCACGGTGTGGGCGCAAACGTTCACATGGGGGAAATCCAGCTAATATAGAACTAAAAACCAATAATATATCAAGAAAATGAGAAAAACATTATTAATTCTTTGTGTTCTATTTACAGTATTCATGGCTAATACTGCGTGGGCAAGTGAACTGACTACTTTCCCACTGACAAGTGGACAGACGTGGATTAACACGGCGACAAACACCAAGTACACCGTTTCAGGCACTGCTGGCAATCTGACGCTTACTGCCAGTGTGGCTAATGCCTCGACAAACGGTGGTACTGCTACTATTGCCGACGAGGCATTTTATAATACGGATTTGGCAGGTCTTAAGTCTATTGTCGTGAGCGAAGGCATCACCTCCATTGGTAGTTACTTTTGCTATAATGGGCAGAATGTAGGATTTACCAGTTTGAGTCTGCCTGCCTCATTAATAACAATCAGCAGTAATGCTTTTTATACATGTTCCAGTCTGACTACGGTGACAATTGCCAATGGGTCGAATTTGCAAACTATCGGCTCAGAGGCGTTTAACTATGCGGGTGTTACCACAATTAACCTTAGCGTGTGCACCAAACTTACCAGCATAGGTGGCTGGGCCTTTAATAAAGTCCCCCTCAATGGTGCCCTCAATCTGAGCGGCTGCACACAACTTACTTCTATCGGTCGTCAAGCGTTTGATCAAACCAGCATAACCAGCCTCAATCTTCCCGCATCGTTGAAAAGCATCGAAATGGATGCTTTCCATAACTGTCAAAGCCTGACCGCCGTGAACATTGCCAGTGGCTCGCAACTGCAGACTATCAGCATCACAGCATTCTCAGGGTCGAATATATCAAGCATTAACCTGGACAATTGCACTCAACTGACAAACATAGGCAAGAAAGCTTTCTATAACACTCCGATTAGTGGCAACATCAACCTGAGTGGTTGCACCCAGTTGACTACCATTGGTGAAGAGGCATTTGCTTATTGCGGGAACATGACCGGTGTGAGCCTGCCTAAATCACTGACAACACTTAAAGCCAACACCTTCTTCTCATGTAGCAATCTGGCTAATGTGACGATTGCCAACGGTTCACAATTGACCAGCATTGAAAACGATGTTTTCTTTGGTTGCCAAATACCTTCTATTGTTTTGCCCTGTGCCGGACTAACAAGCATAGGGGGAGGATCGCTAGGTGGAGCAAGCAGCCCACTCCAATCAGTTTACTGTCTTACAGAGTCTGCAATCACGGTGGATTCTGAAGTGTTTGAATACTACCATAATAAAGCTACGGTCTATATGCTCGCCTCTAAAAAGGTGGATTGGCCGGGGGCTAAAGCCACGAAGGCCCTTTTTACCGTTGCTGCAGGAGAAGGCATAAACAACCTGAGCGGAACGCCAGCGTATGGCAACTATTACACTGAGGGCAGCACTGTGAACATTAGTACTACGGTGGCCGACCCACGCTTTCTGGTCAACGACATAGAGTGCGCAGCAAGCGGCAGTGGCAGCAGCTATTCAGTTACAATGCCCACAGGAATCACAACTGATGTTGTGACCCTGAAGGCCGTGTCACGCTCCATAAGCGTGAACTATATCGATGCCGACGGTAACCAGCAGACCTCTAATGCCATTGTGCTAATTGGCAATGAGAATTCCCTTGATGGAGGCTGGTATGTGGTGAACAGCAATATAACCCGCTCCTCGCGATTCCAACTCAATGGTGAAACGCATATCATTCTTGCAGATGGCTGCACACTCAATATGGGCACAGCCGATAGCCCCATCAACGGTAGTGCCATTATTGGCAGTACTAACCTCAACATCTATGGCCAAAGCAACCAGTCAGGGCAACTGAACATCACTTGCTATGGAAACTACGCGAAAGGCATCGATGTGAACACCTACCGGCAGAACGGTGGCGACATCAACATCAATACCACCAGCCCCGACGATGTCAGCACAGGTATCAATGCCAATAATCTGGTGGAGATTAACCGCGGCAAGCTCACGATTAATTCTGATTATTTCGGTATTCACATTGCAGGAAACACAAATAACCGTTCCTACCTGCAGAAAGGTGGCAATGTCACGCTCGATTGCAGAGTTTTTGGTCTCGATACTGGCGAAGAAAACGCAAACAATAATGTGGATATTTTAGGTGGCACATTCACAACAACAGACACTGAGCAATATGGTATTTATGCCCAAGACAAGACTGTCACTTTTGGCTGGACAAGCGCAACCGATTATATGTTAGTCAACAAATTTGGTAGCATGACAAAGACCCAAATTGCTGCTGGCCAATATTTCACCGACGGGACTAAAATTTATAGCGGTAGGTTCACCGACAACATCGATGGCAAGACCATGCGTCCCACACCGTTTACCAATGGAATAGGCACGGCCGACGACCCATGGGTGCTGAGCAGTGTCGACGGTTGGAACCTCTTCTGCGACTGCTTGGAGGATAATGACACTTGGAATGGTTTCAGCGGCAAGACGGTGAAGCTGGGTGCCGACATCAGCATTGAGCGCGCGGCGGGCAGCGCTGGCCATGAGTTTATGGGCACCTTCGATGGCGACTACCACACGCTCACGGTCAACATCACCGAGACCACTACTCAGGGCACCGCTCCCTTCCGTGAAATCAAAGGCGCTACCATCAAGAACGTGATCACTACGGGCAACGTCAAGGGCACGGCTCATGCCGCAGGCCTCGTGGGCTTCGCGCGTGGTGACGCCAGTGTGACTAACAATATTGAGAATTGCAAGGTGGGTGCTAATGTCACTGTCACCACTGCCGACCATAATGGCAACTACCATTGTGGCGGTGTGGTGGGCCATGCCATCAAATCTAACCTCAACATCAGCAACACCGTGTATTGCGGTGCCATCACTAACAGCGGCAACTATGTGGGCGGCCTTCAGGGCTGGTGCGACGGCAACACCATCACCCTGAATAACTGCCTCTTCACCGGCAGCTATTCAGGCGGAGGCGTGTTCCACCCCGTGGCCGTACGCAACAAGAACAATGCCACTACCGCCACCGTGACCAACACCTTCTACACCGTGATACCCACTCTGACCGATGCGGCCTACATCGCCGCCGACGGCAAGAAGACCACAGGCAACGCCAGCATTCCCATCAATCTAGGCAACCAGGTAGAAGAAATAAACTTCATGACCGTGTATGAGGGCGGAATGCTCTATGACGGACTCTACTACGCTGCTCCGACGTTAACCACCGACAGCGACGGGGCATACCTCATCAACAACGCCACCGACTGGGATATGTTCTGCGATGCGTTGCAAGACAACGACACATGGAACCGATTCAGCGGAATGACCGTGAAGCTGGGTAACAACATCACTGTCTCGCGGGTGGCTGCCAGTGCTAATCATGACTTCTGTGGCACCTTCGACGGACAGTGCCACACACTGACCTTCACCTCCACCGAGAACACCGACGGCGTGGCCCCGTTCAGTTACATCAGCGAGACCACGCCCATAGGCGGCAGCGAGGTGAGCCACTCCGCTATCCGCAACCTTAACGTCATCGCCGACATCACCACCACTGCCACCCACGCCAGCGGCCTCGTTGGTCGCCAGTGGGGCACGCTCACCATCGAGGGCTGCACCGTCGGCGGCACCATCACCACTTCGGCCAAGTATGCCGCCGGATTCATTGGCCAGCAGAACGGCACCGCCGACATCACCGACTGTGTGAGCAGCGTCGCCATCCAGAGCAGCGTCGAGGGCGACGGCACCCACGGCGGCTTCGTGGCCATACCCAGCAACACGCTCAATATCACCGGCTGTCTCTTCAACGGCAAGTTGATAACCACCAACGGCACCACCAGCTGTGGCGGCTTCGTGGGCTGGCACAACGGCAAGACCGTCACCGTCAGCAACTCGCTCTACGCCCCCGCCGCCCTTGCCGACAGCGAGAACGCCATCACCACCGACTGTGCCACCTTCGTCCGCGGCTGGAGCGGCACGCCCACCAACTGCTACTACATGGAACCCATCGGTACTGCCCAGGGCAAGAAAGCCCACAGCATCACAGCCGGCGAGAACGTAACCGTGGCGGCAAGCGGCGAGGCTACTGAATATGACGTGAGCGGCATCACTGCCTATGGCACTGGCATGATGTATGGCGATGTGCTCTACGCCGGCAACGAGGATCAGATGAGTCTCACACTCGGCTGCACGCCACCGGCAAACTATACCTTCAGCGGCTTCACCGCCAGTGCCGGCACATTGACGGGCGAAGACAATCCCTTCACGCTCGCCATGCCCGACGAGGATGTGGTGATCGAGGCAATGATGATTCCCAATCTGCCAGTGGGTGATGTGTCGGGTGATGGAAAGGTTGACGTGAGCGATGTGAACATTCTCGTCAACATCATGTTGGGCAGGGACAGTGCCGACAACTACGATGGCCGTGCTTACGTCACAGAAGGCGACACCAATGTCGACGTCAGCGATATCAACAAAATCATCAACATCATGCTCGGCAAAGAATAGGTAGAAAGCCGACCGCCTTCGTTCATAGACCGTTTCTCTGGTACCACATCATGGGCTTCGCTGTTTGACGAAGCCCATGATGCATTGTGTATCTAAGCTGCTCAGCTTAGAGGGGAGCTGCTCAGCTTAGAGGGGGATAAACGTTTGTCCTCCACTTAGTTAGGGGACCAATGGTGCAAGCTGAGCGCAGTGCCGAGCTTGCTCGAGCAATGCCGAGGCGAAGCCCATTGATGCTGGAAGAGCTGGCCCAAAGGGCCGGAGGAGTGTGTAATTCACATCTGGCTAGGACAATTTGCCTTGAGGAACAACTGGTATATAGTTCCCTAATTTTAACCCAGTCAACTTTTAATAGGAATTATTAGTGTCCGTTAAAAATTTTTGATCGGATGCAGAAAAGGCTGAATCTCATTGCGAGGTTCAGCCATTCTCGTTACCTTTGTTTTCACCACAAAAACACAGTAACTTGAACAAAGATGAACAAAGGTACACATTTTATCGGACAGCCGATGTATGGTCAGCTGATTAATTTGCTCGACAGGTCAAAAATCATGCGTTTCAGCCGCGAAAACGACGGTGAGCGCTATGTCAAGTACTTTGACGCGTGGCAGCACCTGGTGGTCATGCTCTATGCTGTAATCAAGCGTTTCGACTCTCTGCGCGAGATTGTTGACTCGATGTTTCCCGAGGCTCGCAAGCTTGCCCACCTGGGCATCGACATGATGCCGCGCCGCTCGACGCTCTCCGACGCGAACTCGCGTCGCAGCGAGAAAGTCTTTGAGAGCACTTACCATGACTTGTACGCCACCGGCAAGGACGTGCTTTCCTCGGACAGCCGCCGCAGGCAGGTGCCCAAATGGCTCAACAGGCTGCAAATCATTGACTCGACGACCATCACGCTGTTCTCCAACCTGATTTTCAAGGGCGTCGGCCGCCATCCGAAGACAGGCAGGAAGAAAGGCGGCATCAAGGTGCACGCCAACATACACGCCAACGAGGCGGTGCCCTCGGACATCCGCTTCACCTCGGCCGCCACCAACGACAGCTTCATGCTGTGCCCCTCGAACTACTCCGCGGGCGACATCCTGGCGCTGGACAGGGCATACATCAATTACGCCAAATTCGAGGGACTGACCAGCAATGGGGTTGTCTATGTGACCAAGATGAAGAAATCCATCGTCTATCAGACTGAGAAAGACACGATGTACATGGACGGAAACGGGCAGATGGTTCTGCGCGAGCAGTGTGTGGTGTTCACAAAGCACGTCAGCGGTGGCGAGGACATCAGGCACCATGCCAGAATCATCACTTATGTGGATCTCAAGAAGAACAAAACCAGGCTGGTCTCTTTGCTGACCAACGACATGGAAATGGACGCGGAAGAGATAATCGAGATATACCGCAAGAGGTGGCTCATTGAGCTCCTGTTCAAGCAGTTGAAGCAGAACTTCCCGCTGAGATACTTCTATGGTGAGAGCGCCAACGCCATCAAGATACAGATCTGGGTCACACTGATCGCCAACCTGCTGCTGATGGTCATACAGAAGCGCATCAGGCGCTCCTGGAGCTTCTCTGGCCTGGCGACCATGGTGCGCATCATGCTCATGTACTACGTCAACTGCTACACTTTCTTCGAGGAACCCGAAAAAGACTGGGCGAAGATACTGCAGGACGCCGAACCACCACCGAGCGAGCCGTCACTTTTCGACTGAGGGGGCTTACTTTTTCAAAAAAACATCCACAACGACTGTCTGTCGGCATTGCGGACGGGTGATTTATGCAGTTTCAACTTTTACCGGACAACAATAAATAGGAATAAGACTGACAAAACAGTCAACCTAAATCAGGCTTGCACACAAGTGTCCAACTGTCCAGTTTTTTTTGAGACAGGATTCACTGGCTAGACTGGTCACCGCTGGACGGCTGGACAGCACTGGACAGACTGGACACCGCTGGACATTGTTGTCCCCCTGCGCCGATTTTGATGGATTTGGTGGGGATATTCTTCATTATATAAATCACTGCAAATTGCACTCAATTATGAAGAATTGTTGAGAAAATGAGATTTTTTTGTGTTTTTTGTTGCTATTTGAATTATTTTCTCTAACTTTGCTTTTTTAAAACCAAAAATAATACTCTCTGCTATATGAAAAAATTATTACTACTTCTTGTAGCGTTGCTGGCGTTGGTGCCACAGCAAGCGCAAGCCGTCCAGCAAGTCAGCGGCGATGTGTATGTGAGGGACATTGTCGACACCTATGTGGAACTGATAGGCAACACCACGTTGCACATCAACAAGAACCTCTATCTGCGTCGCCTCTATGGTGACTATGAACTTACCATCATCACCAACTCCAATTGCCAACTGATGGTGGACTATGACAAGTCGAGCGGCTATGCAGTTGAAGTCAAGAAACTTGACATCGGTGGTGTCGGTTCGGTTTATTTCACAAGTAAGCAATTTTGCGCTCATGTCTCTCAAAGCATGAGTGTCAGTGGCGGAACATTCAGTGTGGCGAGCCGAAACAAATTTGAATATGCGTACCCATACGCCTTGTGGTGCGGCGGGAATATCACATTCAACAGCTGCACTGTTTACTGCGATGGAAGATACTATGGAATATATGCTGGAGGTGACATCAAGATGGTTGGAAAAAACTCCAAACTTTCGGCATACAATGGTAGACCTAATTTGGCTGGTTATGTTTTACAAGCGGAAGGTGCCATCCGGTTATATGACGGAGAGATTGACATTAATGGCAAGACATGTCCTAGCCTTGATGCTAGCAGTGTCTATATTGGTGAACCTGTCATAGAAAATGGCGAATATGTTGAGAAAGAAGACAAACTCAAGATTTATCTGAACACATCCAACCAATCGGGCGATGAGGGTCATTTTATAATACCTTGTGTAAGAACTTCAAATCTTTACTTTGCCAACTGTGAGGTGACTGCCGAGTGCAACTCCGATGTGTTCAGGGTATTTAATGATGTCGTGGTTTATCCTGGTGCGACCATCGGTGCATGGAATCGCAGCGACGAACCTTGTTCAGTATTCTCGGTTGACCACGATTTCACCGCCATGAAAGGCTCGACGGTCGACGTGTATGGCAACCGGCAAGGGATACTGTGTGGTGGCAACGTCTCGATTGCCTGTGATTATTTTAAAGCGCGTGCCGCAGATGCCATTCGTGGCAGGGCCGTGAATGCGGGCGGTAATATCGTGTTGACTCCCAACGGCACATTTACGTTTATGGCTGCTACTGTTTCGCCTCTGTATGCCGGAGGCTCCCTCGCCATCGACCCGCCTTATCTGATTAACGATGGCGCGGGCTACATTGTTGACGGTCATGAGGTGAGCATCAAGTCAGTTTGCTACATTAACCGCCCCGCGCTCTAC
>JAEEJI010000003.1 GCA_016281825.1 Muribaculaceae bacterium
CGTGAAAACCCTTTGGGGGTATTCCGAAAATGCAGTGCGAACACATCTTTGGGGGGCGGTCATCGCCTATCTGATAATAGCGAAAATCAAGGCGGCTTGTAATAGTCCGTACTCCATCACCGAGGTGGCCACGTTAATCAGGGTGTCCGCTTTAGAGAGAACTTCTCTTAGGGAACTTCTCATCAAGCCAGATAACTCTGTCAGTCTCAATCAATCTGTCAAAGAACTCTCTTTATTCGATATTGTGTAACTTAACGCGATTTTATCGCATCAGTACTAATGCCAAATTAAAATTTTTGACAAAAATAGTCAATTATCTTCATATCTCGGTTGTTTTTCCAGAAAAAATGCCTAACTTTGCCTTTTGATAACTTTAGCTTGCCAAGATTATGAAGTCTGACAGTGTGGTAATCATACCGACCTACAACGAGAAAGAGAACATACAGAAGATGATTGAGACTGTGCTTGCCATCACCGAGCATCAGTTTGACATCCTTGTCATTGACGACAATTCGCCCGACGGAACAGGCAACATTGTCGACGAGATGACTGCCCTGCATCCCGACCGCGTGCATATCATCAAACGCACGGGGAAACTGGGGCTGGGCACTGCCTATATCACAGGCTTCAAGTGGGCGTTGACCCAAGGCTATGACTTTGTCATCGAAATGGATGCTGACTTCTCGCATCCAACCGACAAGTTGCATGAACTGCAGGCAGCGTGTGCCACGGGTGGTGCAGATTTGGCGGTGGGGTCGCGTTACAAGACAGGTGTCAACGTGGTGAACTGGCCCATGGGGCGCGTACTGATGAGTTACTATGCTTCCAAGTATGTACGCTTTGTCACGGGCATGGACGTGCGCGACACTACGGCAGGCTTTGTGTGCTATCGCCGCGAGGTGCTTGAGGCCATCGACCTCGACAATGTGGAGTTCAAGGGCTACGCTTTCCAGATTGAGATGAAGTTTACCGCCCACCGCATGGGCTTCAAGATTGTCGAGGTGCCCATCGTGTTTGTCAATCGCGTCTTGGGCACGAGCAAGATGAATTCGGGCATCTTTGGTGAGGCTCTGTTCGGTGTGATTAAATTGCGTCTCGAGTCGTGGTTCACACCTAAGAAATTCCAAAGGATTCGCCCCTCTCAGTCCCCCCTAAAGAGGGGGAAGGCTGAAGTCTAAGGTCTAAAGCCTAAGGTCTAATTTTGATATGAGATTAATCTATAATGCCCAGTTGGCCCTGGAAGATGAGTTTGTGGCGGGTTATGTCGTGACCGCAGGCGACGAAATCAAGCAGGTGGCGGCTGGTATGCCCGATGGCTCCTTAATGGACATGTGCGACAGCCGCATTGATGCACAAGGGGCCATACTCATGCCAGGGGTCATTGACACCCATGTCCACTTTCGAGAGCCTGGATTGACCCACAAGGCAAGCATCGCCAGTGAGAGCCGAGCCGCCGTGGCGGGTGGTGTCACCTCATATATTGATATGCCCAACGTGGTGCCGCCCACGGTCACCATCGAGGCACTCGAGGATAAGTGGGACCGAGCCGCGAAAGACTCGATGGCAAACTACAGCTTCTATATCGGGGCGACCGCCAGCAACACCGATATGCTCATCCACGACATCGACTACACCCGTGTGCCGGGTGTGAAAGTGTTTCTGGGTTCGTCGACGGGCGGCATGCTAGTCGATGACGCGGCGGTGCTGCGACGCATCTTTGGCGAGGTGCCTGCCCTCATCGCCGTGCACAGCGAGGACGAGACGATGATACGCCAGAACTTGGAGCGAGCCAAGGCGCGCTATGGCGTGGACATCCCCATGGCGATGCATCCGCTCATTCGCAGCGAGGAGGCGTGCTTCGAGTGCACACGGCGAGCCGTTGAGTTGGCCCGTGAACTCAACACCCGTCTCCATGTCCTCCATGTGACCACTGCCCGCGAACTGGAACTCTTTTACAAGCTTGCCGAAGAACTTGAGGAGAAGCGCATCACCGCTGAGGCTTGTGTGGGGCATCTCTGGTTCAGCGACGAGGACTATGCACGCTTGGGAACCCGTATCAAGGTAAATCCCGCCATCAAGTCGGACGATGACCGTGCTGAGCTACGCGATGCAGTGACCCGTGTAATCGGATGCATCGATGTGGTCTCGACCGACCATGCACCGCATACGCTGGAAGAAAAATGCCAAAAATACTTAAAATCACCATCAGGTATGCCGTTGGCACAGTTTTCGCTTGTGGCTATGTTACAGCTGACCTATGAGGGTTGGCTCAGTAAACTTACAGTAGTGGAACGAATGTGTCATGCACCGGCCAGACTCTTCGGCATCGCAAACCGGGGATTCCTGCGGCCTGGATATAAGGCAGATATGGTGCTCGTAGAGGAAGTGCCGCAAGGATGGATCATCGACGACGATGACGTGCGCTCATCGTGCCGATGGACACCATTGAAAGGCGCGACCATGCATCATCGAGTGGCGCGGACGTGGGTCAATGGGGTAGAGGTCTATCCCAACGAACCGCCTTACCCGCCCGCCGAACCTCTTCGCTTCACCCGGAACACGTAACCCGGAAAGAAATGAAAAAACTTATCGGACTAACCGAACAACAAGTATTGGAGAGTCGCCGTCGCTACGGCGACAATGTACTCACGCCACCGCCACGCAAGTCGCTGTGGCGGCAATTCCTTGAGAAGTTTGAAGACCCGCTCATCAAAATCCTGCTGGTAGCACTGGCGCTGTCGGTGGGAATATCGCTCTATGAACTGCTGCACCTGCACCAAGGCTTGGAGGTGCTCTTCGAACCGTTAGGCATTGTTATTGCGGTCATTTTGGCAACACTTGTGGGATTTCTTGTGGAGGAAAACGCGAACAAGAAATTTGATTTGCTAAACAAGACCAACGATGACGTCAAGGTCAAAGTGATGCGCAATGCTCATGTCACCCAAGTGCCGCGGCGCGATATCGTGGTGGGTGACATCGTTATTCTCGACACAGGCGAACGTGTCCCCGCAGACGGCCAACTGAAACAGAGCGTGTCGATGAGCGTTGATGAGAGCTCGTTGACGGGCGAACCCATAGCCCACAAGTCACACATCCTTCAGGCTCAGCGCGAGGGACAGGAAACCACCTATCCTGCCAATGTGTTGTTGCGTGGCTCGACGGTGAGCGAAGGTAACGGTGTGATGCAGGTTACTGCAGTGGGCGATGCCACCGAGTATGGCAAGGTGTTCAGCGAAGCCACCGCAGAGACCGATGTCAAAACTCCACTCATGCAGCAGTTCGACCGTTTGGGAAAATTGATCGCATACGGTAGTTACATCATTGCGGCACTTATTATCGTGGGGCGCGTGATGGCGTTCTTTCTTGATAGTGAGCCCAATGGCACATGGCTCGATCAGGTGCAGTACTTTGTGCAGACCATCATGCTTGCCGTCACATTGGTGGTCGTTTCGGTTCCCGAGGGGTTGCCCATGAGCGTCACACTGAGTCTGGCGTTGAGCATGAGACGTATGCTCAAAACCAA
>JAEEJI010000038.1 GCA_016281825.1 Muribaculaceae bacterium
TACAGAAGAGGATGCGCCAGTGGTGCCTGCGTGTGAGCGCATACGCTCAGCGACTGCTCGACGGACTGGAGACCATCGACTGGACCGACTCTCTGAAGGAGACTCAGAAGAACTGGATTGGTCGTTCGGAAGGAACGGAGATGGAGTTCAAAGTTGCCGACAGCGATGTGACATTCACCATCTTCACCACCCGTGCCGACACCATCTTCGGTGTCACCTTCATGGTGCTGGCTCCTGAGAGCGAATTGGTAGAGCAGCTGACAACAGAGGAACAGAAGGCTGAGGTGGAGGAGTATCTGGCATACGTGAAGAAACGTACCGAAAGGGAGCGCCAGATGGACCATAAGGTTACTGGTGTATTCTCCGGCAGCTATGCCATCAATCCCTTCACAGGCGACAAGATACCTGTATGGATCTCAGAGTATGTGTTTGCCGGATATGGTACAGGCGCCATCATGGCTGTGCCGGCTCACGACAGCCGCGACTACGCTTTCGCACGCCACTTCGACCTGCCCATCATCCCGCTGGTCGAGGGTGCCGACGTAACCGAGGAGAGTTTCGACGCCAAGGAGGGCATCATGATGAACTCGAGCAACGACCTGCTGCAACTCAACGGCCTTACCGTCAAGGAAGCCATCGAGAAGACCAAGCAGTTCATCGCCGAGAGCGGCTTGGGCCGCGTGAAGGTGAACTATCGTCTGCGCGACGCCATCTTCAGCCGCCAGCGCTACTGGGGCGAGCCGTTCCCCATCTATTACGACGAGGACGGCCAGCCGCAACCACTGGACGAGAGCGAACTGCCGCTGTTGCTGCCTGAGGTTGACGCTTTCCTGCCCACCGAGACCGGCGAGCCCCCGCTGGGCCGTGCCAAGAATTGGGTCGCCAACAACGGTCGCCCGCTGGAGTTGTGTACCATGCCCGGTTTTGCTGGTTCAAGTGCCTACTACCTCCGCTACATGGACCCGCACAACGACCAGGCACTGGTCTCGCACGAGGCCGACAATTATTGGCGTCAGGTCGACCTATATGTGGGCGGAACCGAACATGCCACAGGTCACCTCATCTACAGCCGATTCTGGAACAAGTTCCTCTATGACTATGGCTATGTTTGCGAAAGCGAACCATTCCGCAAGCTCGTCAACCAGGGCATGATCCAGGGCCGTAGCAACTTTGTCTACCGAATCAAGGACACCAATAAGTTTGTCTCATACAACCTCAAGGACCAGTATGATGTCACGCCCATCCACGTGGATGTGAACATCGTGACGAACGATGCGCTTGACATCGACAAGTTCCGTGAGTGGCGCCCCGAGTTCAAGAATGCCGAGTTCATCCTCGAGAACGGCAAGTATATCTGCGGCTGGGCCATCGAGAAGATGTCCAAGTCGATGTTCAATGTTGTCAACCCCGACTATATCGTGTACCGCTTTGGAGCCGACACGTTGCGTCTGTATGAGATGTTCTTGGGCCCGCTGGAAGCCAGCAAGCCTTGGGACACCAATGGTATCGATGGCGTGCACAACTTCATTAAGAAGTTGTGGAATCTCATCTTCAAGGGCGATGAGATACGTCTGACCGACCGTAAGGCGACACCCGATGAATTGAAGTCGCTGCACAAGCTCATCAAGAAGGTTACCACCGACATCGAGAACTTCTCGTTCAACACCACCGTGGCGGCGTTCATGATTTGCCGCAACGAGCTGCAGGATCTCAAGTGCGACGCTCGCGAGGTCTTCGAGAAGTTCATTGTGCTGTTGGCTCCGTTTGCGCCCCATGTCGCCGAGGAGCTGTGGCATGTGTTGGGTCATGAAGGCACCGTGTGCGACGCGCAGTGGCCCGAGTGGAACGAGGACTACCTCAAGGAGTCGACCATTAAGTACACCGTGATGATCAAGGGTCGCCCGCGCTATGAAATCTTCGTTCCCGCCGGCACCGATACCGCCGAGGTCGAGAAGACTGCCCTGGCGCACGAGGGAGCGGCCAAGTGGCTCGAGGGCACCGCGCCCAAAAAAGTCATTGTCGTGCCCAACAAGCTCGTCAACATCGTGCTATAAACCTCCTTCACACCAAAGCCATCAAATACCATCAAAGGTCATCAAAATTATTTTGATGGTTCTTGACGGGATTTGATGGCTTTCTACTTAACTCCCTTTAACTCCTTCACTCCTTAACTACTGACAATGAAACAGATAGTATTTGCGACCAACAATGCCCATAAGTTGGAGGAACTGCGTCAGATCATGGGCGAGCGGTTTGAGGTACTGAGCCTCGCCGACATCAATTGCCACGAGGACATTCCCGAGGACAAGCCCACCATCGAGGGCAACGCCCGTCAGAAGGCAGAATATATCCGCGAGCACTACGGCTACGACTGCTTCAGCGACGACACGGGCTTGGAGATTGATGCCTTGGACGGTGAGCCTGGCGTTCACTCGGCACGCTATGGCGGCGTGGCTCACGACAGCGAGCGCAACATCGACAAGGTGCTTCGCCTGATGGCCGACGTGCCCATGGAGCAACGCACGGCGCATTTCCGCACCGCCATCTGCCTGCTCATGGACGGCGAGGAGCATTTGTTCGAAGGTAGGGTGGAAGGCCGCATCCTTACCGAACGCCATGGCACAGGCGGCTTCGGCTACGACAGCATCTTCCAGCCGCTGGAAGGCGACGGACGCACTTTTGCCCAGATGCAACCCGAGGAGAAGAACGCTATCAGCCACCGCGGCCGCGCCGTGGCTAAACTAGTCCAATTCCTGCAAGCATTATGACACTGCCGTTATGTGTCTTCGGGTTGCAGTGCAAGTAGTTCTTGTTACGGCAACATTTGACTGTTGGTTGTCAACGGCGACATGTTGAGGGTGTGGGTATTTTAACTCAGCTCATGGCGGGGACAAAGGGTGAACTGAGTAGTTACTTACTACTTGGATTTTTTTAAAAAAACCTAAAAGATAGGGAGTGTTTAGGGTAGTTTGGGCGAAAATTCCTAAATTCGCAGTTCACTAACTTTTTTATAATTCAAGTTTCTAATGTAGTCCTGTAGTTCAGTAGTAGCTGTAGTTCAGCCGTCGCCCTTTGTGACACGACCCGAAAAGTCAGAACACAACATGTCATTTGAACACCCACAAAAGGTAATGGCAGAACTACTGAACTACAAGAACTACTGAACTACAAATAATTGTACTTTAGATAGTTAAACATGAAACCTATCACCAGCATACTGCTTGCGCTCGCGCTGATTTGCTATATATTCCTTCCCTTCTATGAAATATCGTTCCAGGGAGGGCTCACAGGCTTCAGCTTCACTGCTGGCACCATCACGCAACGTTTCACGCTGGGCAACACCATGTTCGCCTTGCTACCCTTCCTCACCTGTTTCACCGCCATCGCATTCAATACCCTCAAGTCCCGCTGGTGGGGCATCCTGGTCGCGTTGCTCATTATCTTGGGACTGTGGTTTCTGGACCGCACGGGCAACTTCCATGACATTGCACTCAGGCACGCACCCGATGTAACACCCAGCGAGGATGTGGGCGAAGGTTTTTCCATCATCGGACTGGGTGTCGGTTACAAGGCCTACCTAGTGTTGCTGATTGCCGCTTTGTGCTCAGTCCTCATCTCGATGTTGCCTTTCAAGTTCAACGAGCAAATTGAGCGCGCCGTCGACGATACCATCGACCACGGCATCGAGGACATGCGAGCGCTGGGCACACGCGTCAGCGAGTGGAACGAGCAACACCGCCGTCACCCCCGCAAACCTACAGCAACACCGCCTGAAACACCGCCTACCGAGCCTAATGACAAAACCCATGTCGAAGCCACTCCTCCACCGCTAACCGACCCCGAAGACCCCGCCCGCTTTATGCCGAAATAAATGCCGCGCTTTGAACTGAACATACTGGGTTGTGGGTCGGCAAAGCCCACAACACGACACCTGCCGTCGTGCCAGGTGCTGAACGTGCGCGACAACCTGATGATGATTGACTGTGGCGAGGGAGCACAGATGGCGATGAGCCGCCAGCACCTGAAGTTCTCACGCCTGCGTCACATCTTCATCAGTCACTTGCATGGTGACCACTGGTTCGGGCTGCCCGGGCTCCTGTCCACACTTGGACTGCATGAGCAGAGCGGCACGGTGACTGTGCATATCTTCAAGGACGGTGCCGAACTGCTGCGACAGATGGTCGGCTTCATGGGGCAAATACCTTATAACTTGGAAATAGATGTCATCGGCACCCAACCGACATGTATCTATGATGACAACACCATCACCGTCAACACCTTTACCCTCAACCACCGCGTCCCCGCCGTAGGGTTTATCTTCCGCGAGAAACCCAAGCTGCGCCACATCAATCCCGAGGCGACGCGTGAGGCTGGCGTGCCACACTGGGCGATGAACTCGCTTCGTCAGGGACAGGACTATGTCACCCCCGAAGGCATCGTCATCCCCAATGCCCAACTCACCACCGATGCCGACCCCAGCTTTAGCTATGCCTACTGCAGCGATACCCGCCCCGCCGAACGTGTGACGGCGGCCCTGCAAGACATTGACTGGCTATACCATGAGGCGACCTACGGCGAAGAATGCCAAAAGCAGGCTCACGCGCGCTATCACAGCACGGCACGCGAAGCGGCGCAGACCGCCCTTGACGCGGGTGTCAAACAGCTCATCATCGGGCATTTCTCAAGCCGCTACATCGACGAAACACCTCTGCTCAACGAGGCGCAAGCCGTCTTTCCAAACACCCGCCTTGCCCATGAGGGGATGACCATTAATTTAATGCATAATTCATAATGCACGATGCACGGTGTTCACTACCTGCGCGTAGCGAGGTTAAAAGAGAATAAATTACACTTTTTAACAGACGCAAAGTGTTAAAATTGCGAAAGTTCGGTTAATTTTGGCTGCAAAAATGCCATGGATAACTAAAAAAGTGCAACAAAGCATATTTTTGTGGGGATTTTTTTTACTGAACCGAGAAAAATTCGTTCCTTTGCAGTCTCATTTCAAAATGAATACTCATTAAACATTAATATTAAATTTTACGACTATGACTGAAATTGGTGAAAGAGTAAAAGCAATTATCGTTGAGAATCTGGGCGTTAGCGAGACCGAAGTAACTCCCGAGGCTACGTTTGCACAGGACCTGGGCGCTGATTCGCTCGACACCGTAGAGCTGATTATGAAGCTTGAAGGTGCCTTCGACATCAAAATTCCCGAGAGCGAGTCGGAAAACATCCAGACCGTTGGCGACGCCATCTCTTACATCGAGAAAGCACTCGAGGCTTAAGATTATCTCTTACACAGTAACAACCTTTCCACAATACTCCCTATCATGGAATTAAAGAGAGTAGTGGTAACAGGTCTTGGTGCCATCACACCCATCGGTCTTGATGTCGACACGACATGGAAGAACGCATTGGACGGTGTGAGTGGTGCGGGACCTATTACACACTTTGATGCATCATTGTTCAAGACGCGCTTCGCCTGCGAGGTGAAAGGGTTTGATGTGGCCAATTACCTGCTCAATCCCGATGACCGACGCGAGCTGAAGGATGTACGCCGTACCGACCTGTATACACAGTATGCCATCGCATCGGCAAAACAGGCCATCGACGACAGCAAGCTGCTCGACGGTGATGTCAACCGCGACGAGATTGGCGTGATTTTCGCGTCGGGTATTGGTGGACTGCACACCTTTGAGGAGCAAGCAGGCTTCTATGCCAAGCATGAGGCTGAAGGACCTAGCTATAGCCCGTTCTTCATCCCCACGATGATTGCCGACATCGCTGCCGGACACATCTCTATGCGTTACGGGCTGAGAGGCCCCAACTACGGCATCGTATCGGCTTGCGCCA
Organism: Muribaculaceae bacterium; assembly: GCA_016281825.1. Lineage (GTDB taxonomy): Bacteria > Bacteroidota > Bacteroidia > Bacteroidales > Muribaculaceae > Sodaliphilus. The sequence goes on from JAEEJI010000038.1 coordinate 5,857, forward strand.
CCTCGACCAACGCCATGATTGACGCGTTCAATTATGTGCGCTTGGGCAAGGCCGATGCCATCGTCACGGGTGGCTCAGAGGCTCCGATCTTCCCCGCCGGAGTGGGCGGCTTCAACGCGATGAAGGCTATCAGCACCCGCAACGACAGTCCCGAGACCGCATCGCGGCCCTTCAGTGGCTCGCGTGACGGTTTCGTCATGGGCGAGGGTGCCGTCTGCCTCATCTTTGAGGAACTCGAACACGCATTGGCTCGTGGCGCGAAGATTTATGGCGAGGTCATTGGTGGCGGCATGAGTGCCGATGCTTATCACATCACTGCATCGCACCCCGAAGGCGTGGGAGCGTCGCTGGTGATGAAGCGCGCACTTGACGATGCAGGCATACAGCCCGAGGACATCGACTACATCAATGTCCATGGTACCTCAACTCCCGTGGGCGACCCAGGAGAGGCCAAGGCCATTGCCGATGTCTTCGGCGAACATGCCTACAAGGTAAACATCAGTAGCACCAAGTCGATGACAGGACACATGCTCGGTGCCACCGGAGCCATGGAAGCAATGTTCTGCCTGCTCGCCTGCCGCGATGACATCGTGCCGCCGACCATCAACCATGAGGACGGCGACGAGGACGAGAACCTGGACTACCGCATGAACTTCACGTTCAACAAGGCGCAGAAGCGCACGGTCAATATCGCACTGTCCAACACCTTTGGGTTCGGAGGACATAACGCCAGTATCATCGTCAAGAAGTACAAGGGATAAAACTGGCCGACCCGACAGTGAGATGACACGCTTGTCCAATCTCATATCACTCATAAAGCTCCTTTTCGTCAAGGATAAGGAGCTTTATGTGTATATTCACGGCATCACTGGCTACTATCCGCGAAACATAGAGCTGTACAAGCTCGCACTGGTACATCGCAGCAAGCCGCTGCAGCTGCCCGACGGGCGATGGACCAATAACGAGCGGCTCGAATACCTGGGCGACGCAGTTCTAGACCTCGTCGTCGCCGACTACTTATACCACCAGTTTCCCCGCAAGCACGAGGGATTCCTCACCTCCACGCGCGCCAAGATTGTGCAGCGCGAGAGCCTGAACCGCATCGGACATGCCTTCCACCTCGACGCGCACGTCCGTGCGGCGACACACACCACATCACACAACAGCTACATTAACGGAAACGCGCTGGAGGCACTCGTCGGGGCGTTCTACCTCGACCACGGCTATAAGCGAAGCCACCTTTTCATCGTCGAACGCCTCATCAGCCAACACTTCGACCTCGCTGAACTGGTGAAGACCGACCAAAACTTCAAGTCGAGGCTCATCGAGTGGACGCAGAAGTACCACCTCACCATCGAGTACGAACTTGTAGACACCATGAATGACCAGAACAACAATCCCGTCTTCAAGACGGCAGTCATCATCGGTGGGCAGTATGCAGCCGATGGCACTGGCTACAGCAAGAAAGAGTCGCACCAAAATGCCTCAAAGAAGGCTCTCGAACGTCTGCGTACCGACACCGCCTTTAAACAACAAGTCCTCTCCAACGAAGGGGACAACCAAGACCACCACATTTAACCAGAATCGGGTTTGATGCAAAGCAAACGAACAACATGAAACACGCGAAGCAAGAAGAAAGCTTCGCGTGTTTTGTTACGTTTTGCGGTGGTTTATTGCTTGGCAGCAATCCCTAATTCTTAATTCTTATTCCTTAATCCCTAACCCTTTCTGCCGGCGGTGCCAGGCGAAGAACCACGATAAGGCGATGATGACAACCACGAGAGCCGCAGGCCAAGCGATGTACCGGTCAAGCGCCAATGCCTGCGGCGAAACAAGCAGGAAGACCGTACACACGGCAGTCATCACCAAAGCGGGGATGAGTGTTACGACGTAAGCCTTGCCTTGACGGGCGAGGTAGACGGTGAGTGCCCACAGGGTGAACACGCTCAAGGTCTGGTTGCTCCATCCAAAGTATTGCCATAGCACATTGAAGCCATCGGGGTTGCTGATTTGCCACATCAACAGGCCAAAGGTTACGGCAAACACCGGCACACATATCATCAGGCGGTTGCGCACTGTGCGCTGGTTCAGATGCAATGCCTCGGCGATAATCAGTCGCGCACTGCGCAAGGCGGTGTCACCACTGGTGATAGGAGCCGCCACCACACCCAGCATCGCCAAGATGCCACCAAAGATACCCAGCCAACCCGTACACACCATCTTCACTACTGTGGGCGCGCTAAAGTACTGGATGAGCGTTTTACCATCGTCTGCGGCAAACTGCGACAAGAAAGCCTCAACCTGTTCGGCCGGCACCACCTCGCGCCAACCACCATAATAGAAGAAATAGCTCGACACACTAGCCCAGATGAGCGCGACCAAACCCTCGGTTATCATAGAACCGTAGAATATTTTGCGACCCAGGCGCTCGCTCTTCAGGCACCGTGCCATCATGGGCGACTGGGTGGCGTGGAATCCGCTGATGGCGCCACACGCGATGGTGATGAACAGGCAGGGGAAGATGGGGTTCTTCTGCAAGAACGCCACAACGCCCAGGGAGTCCTTCCCGCCCACCTGCTGCGATTCGTACCATGGGGTCATGTTGCCCAAGTCCCACAATTCGGGCAGATGCGGCATCTTCACCAGCATCACCCCCAACAACGCCACGGCCATGAACAACAACGACACGGCGAACACGGGATAAATCTTGCCGATAATCTTATCAATGGGCATCATCGCCGCCACCAGGTAATAGACAAAGATAATGACTATCCACATCACCTGGCTGCCGGTGATGCCCTCAAGGATGATGGCGGGGCTATAGACAAACACCGCGCCCACCATGAGCATGAGCAGCACGGTAAATGCAAGCATCACCTTGCGTGCCACACTACCCAGATTGTCACCAATGAGCGTGGGCAGGTTAGCGCCGTCATGCCGCATCGAGAGCATGCCACTGAGGTAGTCATGCACAGCACCAGCAAAGATGCATCCAATCACGATCCACAGGAAAGCGGCAGGACCGAACCACATACCCATAATAGCACCAAAGATGGGGCCCGTTCCGGCTATATTCAGGAACTGAATCATGAACACCTTCCAAGTAGGCATGGCAACATAGTCCACGCCGTCGGCAAGGCGCGTAGCAGGAGTCTCGCGGTCATCGGGAGCCACAATACGCTCGATGATGGCACCATAGATAAAGTAGCCCATCACAAGGGCAACGATACTGATGAGGAATGAAATCATATCTTGGTAAAATAGGGAAAGTGCAAAAATACGATTTTTTTCCGAGACGGGGTCTATAATGTCAATAATTCTTCGTAACTTTGCACAACTAACCATCGTCGCATCGCCATATTGCCGAGCACACTTGATTGTGCTTGCATTATGATTGTGCATTGAAATAAATGAGCAACTATATCGTATCGGCTCGGAAATACCGGCCAGCCAGTTTTAACACAGTCGTCGGCCAGCAGACGCTGACCCACACACTGAAGACTGCCATCGCCAGTGGCCGTCTGGCACATGCTTACCTGTTCTGCGGCCCTCGCGGCGTGGGCAAGACCACCTGCGCCCGCATCTTTGCCAAGACCATCAACTGCGAGCACCCCACCGCCGACGGTGAGGCTTGCAACGAGTGCGCATCGTGCCGCGCGTTCAATGAGCAGTCGTCGTTCAACATCATCGAGATGGACGCCGCCAGCAACAACGGTGTCGACGCCATCCGTGACCTGACCGAACAGGTGCGCATCCCGCCCCAAGCCGGACGTTACAAAGTATATATCATCGACGAGGTACACATGCTCTCGGCGGCGGCGTTCAACGCGTTCCTTAAAACGCTGGAGGAACCGCCCGAATATGCCATCTTCGTGTTGGCAACCACCGAGAAACAGAAGGTAATCCCTACCATCTTGTCGCGCTGCCAAATTTATGACTTTGCACGCATCACGGTGCCTGACATCGTCCAGCAGCTGCAGTACATCTGCCAAGAAGAAGGCGTGACCGCCGAACCCGCCGCACTCAATGTCATTGCGCAGAAGGCCGACGGAGCCATGCGCGACGCACTTTCCATCTTCGACCAGGTCACCGCGTCGAGCCAGGGCAACATCACCTACCAAAGCGCACTTGACAACCTCAACGTGCTGGACTATGAGTATTATTTCCGTTTGGTCGAGGCATTTCTGGCGGGTGACGTGCCGCAAACATTGCTCATATATAAAGAGGTTCGAGACAAAGGCTTCGACTCGCAATTCTTTATCAACGGTTTGGCGCAACATCTGCGCGACCTGATGGTGGCAAGTACGCCACAGACCATCGGGCTGCTTGAAATGAACGAGGAAGTGGGGCAACGCTATGTGCTGCAGGCAGCGAAACTGGGTCCACGATTTTATTACCAGGCACTGGATTTGTGCAACACCTGCGACCTGAACTACCGAAACGCCACCAACAAACAACTGTTGGTCGAGTTGACACTCATCAAGCTATGCCAGATTGTTAGCGTCCCCCCTCAGTCACCCCCGAAAGGGGGAGGCATTAAGCCTATTCAAGCGACGTCAGCGCCCACCACAACATCCTCCACGCCTACCCCAGCCCCCCCTAAAGAGGGGGGAGCACCAAGTGGGAGTAAACCAAACCTTCCCCCCCAGGGGGGAGTGAAGGGGACCACCGAAGTGAGAAGTGCAAAAAACATCGTCTCCAACCAGCCCCGCATCCTAGTGAATGCGCAACAACAAGCAACACCTTCAGTAGCAGCCGAATCGGCCGAACCCTACACCGCACGCCGCGAAGCCTTCACACCCGAACAACTGCAACAGGCATGGCAGGGCTATATCGACCAAAACCCGCATGAGAAGGTTACTATCTCATCCATGCGTACGGCACAACTGCGGCAGGTCAACGAGACAACCTATGATGTCGTGGTCGAAGGACAGGCTCAGGCCGAGTCCTTTGAGAGCAGCAAAACGAAAATCATGAAACATCTGCGCGATGCGCTGCACAACGACATGATAGCTCTTGACATCAAGGTGTCTGAGAGCCTGGAGGATCACCGAATCTTCACGCCACGCGAGGTAGTCGAGGACATGAAACAGCGACGACCCGACTTTGTACCCTTTATCGAGTCATTCCAGCTGGGACTCGCTTAACCTTTTTCATTGAAGAAAAAACTAAATTGATTGTCTTAAAAACCCAGTTTCGTCGAATATTAAAAAAAATCATTTCAAATAATTTGGAGAAACGCCATTTCATTCTCTATCTTTGCATTGAAAATGAACATGCACTCATCATGCTAATTGGTTTTTAAGGTTACAAAAAACATAGAATAGTAATAGTTTTTAATCATCAATGTGAAGCTTGCCCACTGTGTTGTGAAACACGGTGGGCAAGTGTTTTTTGTCCTCCCCCTCTTCAGGGGGGACCGAGGGGGGGGGCTGAACACTACTTCACCTGTACGCCGGGACGCACTGGTCCAGTGGGACCGATAACAACCAGACGGCCGTCGGCATCCTCGGCACTGAGAATCATTCCCTGGCTCTCGACACCCATCATGGGACGCGGCGGAAAGTTGGCGATGAAGCACACCTCCTTACCCACCAGTTCTTCGGGCTCATAGTAGAGCGCGATGCCACTCACAATGGTGCGGCCGCCCATGCCGTCGTCGATGCGGAACTTGAGCAGTTTCTTGGCCTTCTTAATCTTCTCGCACTCCACGACCTTGCCGACACGGATGTCCAGCTTCATGAAGTCGTCGTAGGTACACTCCGCTGCCACGGGTTCGGGCTGGTAGTTCTTCAGAATGTTCTCCTGCTTGATGCGCTCCAGGCGGTCTTTCTGCGCTTGGATGACCTCGTCAGAAATCTTCTCGAACAGCAGTTCAGGCTTTTGGATACTTGCTCCGGCAGCCAGAATGTCAATCTCGCCCAACTTGTCCCAACGCACCTCGCCCAGACCGAGCATGTTACGCAACTTCAGCGCACTGAACGGCAAGAATGGCTCAAAAGCGATGGCGAGGTTGGCACAGATTTGCAGTGCCACGTGCAGGATGGTCTCCACACGCGCCATGTCGGTTTTCGCCAACTTCCACGGCTCGGTGTCGGCAAGGTACTTGTTGCCAATACGCGCCAGGTTCATCGCATCCTTCAATGCCTCACGGAAGTGGAAGTTCTCGATGTTCTCTCCCAGCGTCTGCTTCACACCCTTGAACTCGGCCAATGTAGCAAGGTCATAATCGTTGAGCGTGCCTAGTGCAGGTATTACACCGTCGAAATACTTGTGCGTCAGCACCATCGCACGGTTGACAAAGTTGCCCAGGATAGCCACCAACTCGTTGTTGTTGCGAGCCTGGAAATCGTCCCACGTGAAGTCGTTGTCCTTGGTCTCGGGAGCATTGGCAGTAAGCACATAACGTAGCACGTCCTGCTTGCCCGGGAAATCGTTGAGGTACTCATGCAGCCACACCGCCCAGTTGCGACTTGTCGAGATCTTGTCTCCCTCGAGGTTCAGGAACTCGTTGGCAGGGACGTTCTCAGGCAGCTGGTAGGTACCCTCGGCCATGAGCATGGCGGGGAAGATAAGGCAGTGGAACACGATGTTGTCCTTGCCGATGAAGTGGATGATGCGAGTCTCAGGATCTTTCCAGTACTGCTCCCAGGTGTCGGGCAGCAAGTCCTTGGTATTGCTTATATAACCGATGGGAGCGTCAAACCAAACGTAAAGCACCTTGCCTTCAGCACCCTCGATAGGCACGGGAATGCCCCAGTTCAGGTCGCGCGTGACGGCACGGGGCTGCAGTCCGCCGTCGAGCCACGACTTGCACTGCCCATAGACATTAGGCTTCCACTCCTTGTGCTCCTCAAGAATCCACTGGCGCAGGCGCGGTTCCCACTTGTCAAGCGGCATGTACCAATGCTTGGTCTCTCGCATGACGGGCACATTGCCGGTGATGGCACTGCGCGGGTTAATCAAGTCAGTGGCATTAAGGCTCGACCCGCACTTCTCGCACTGGTCGCCATAGGCCTCGCTACCGCACTTGGGACAAGTACCCAGGATGTAGCGATCGGCGAGCCACTGGTCGGCCTCCTCGTCATAGAACTGCATCGAGGTCTTCTCGATGAACTCGCCCGCCTCATAGAGTTTGCGGAAAAAATCGCTGGCGGTCTGGCGATGCGTGGCGCTGGTCGTACGCCCATAGACATCAAACGAGATGCCCAATCCTGTCATCGAGTCCTTGATGAGCGTGTGGTAACGGTCGACGATGTCCTGAGGGGTCACACCCTCTTTCTGTGCCTTGATGGTGATGGGCACGCCATGCTCGTCGCTGCCGCCAATCATGACGACATCCTCGCCCTGGAGCCGCAGGTAGCGCGTATAGATATCGGCAGGCACATATACACCTGCCAGATGCCCGATGTGCACCGGCCCGTTGGCGTAGGGCAATGCCGTCGTCACTAATGTCCTTTTATGTTGTTTCTTTTCCATTTTTTCCTATATTTTCTAGATGCACTAGGCACTCTAGATTCTCTAGATTTTCTAGTGCTTCGAGTCGTTGATTAAATATCAATCCCCCTCTCCCTCCGGAGAGGGGTTAGGGGTGAGGCTCCTAAAAAAGTCCTGAGCGACCTTGTGAGTGGCTCAGGACTTGTGCGAAGCGTTGTACGCAGGCCACTGCGATTAGCCGTTGTACTTCTTCATGACCTTAATCAGGTCAATCACCTTGTGGCTGTAGCCAATCTCGTTGTCGTACCACGACACAACCTTCACGAAGTGGTCGGTCAGGTAAACACCGGCGTTAGCGTCGAAGATGCTCGTGCGGGGATCGCCCAGGAAGTCAGCCGAAACGACTGCGTCCTCGGTGTAACCCAGGATACCCTTGAGTTCGCCCTCGCTAGCCTCTTTCATGGCCTTGCAGATGTCCTCCTTGGTGGCGGGGTTCTTCAGGTTGACGGTCAGGTCAACAACCGACACGTCCAGGGTAGGAACGCGCATCGAGATACCTGTCAACTTGCCATTCAGCTCGGGAATCACTTTGCCCACAGCCTTGGCAGCACCCGTCGAGCTGGGGATGATGTTGCCGGCAGCGGCACGGCCACCACGCCAGTCCTTCATCGACGGACCGTCGACAGTCTTCTGGGTTGCGGTGGTTGAGTGAACGGTGGTCATCAGACCGGTCTCGATACCGAATGCATCGTTGAGCACCTTGGCGATGGGAGCCAAGCAGTTGGTGGTGCAGCTGGCGTTCGACACAATCTGCTGTCCAGCATACTTGTCGGTGTTCACGCCGCAAACAAACATGTCGGCCTGACGACCGTCCTCACCAGCCTTGCTGGGAGCGGACAGCACGACATACTTGGCACCAGCCTGGATGTGCTTCTCAGCCTTGTCCATGGCAAGGAACAGACCCGTCGACTCAACGACATACTCTGCACCAATCTCATCCCACTTCAGGTTGGCGGGATCCTTCTCGGCGGTGACGCGGATACGGTTGCCATTGACAATCAGCTCGTTCTTCTCGGCATCAACCTCGATAGTGCCATTGAACTGGCCGTGCATGGTGTCATACTTGAGCATATAAGCCATGTAATCCACGGGCAGCAAGTCGTTGATACCTACAACTACTACGTCATTCACGTTGTTCTCCTCGAAGGTCGAGCGGAACACAAAGCGGCCAATGCGACCAAATCCGTTAATACCGATTTTAATTTTTGCCATA
>JAEEJI010000039.1 GCA_016281825.1 Muribaculaceae bacterium
TACTCGGTACAAATCTGCACCACTTCCTGGCTCTTGCTGATGTCGGCCTTCTTCGGGGCATTCGGGTCAAGCTTGATGTTGTTCTTGATAAACTCCACCGCACGGTTGGCACCAGTGGTAACGGCCTGCATCGACGAACCGGTAAACCAGAAGATGACGCAGCCGCCCAGGATGAAGCCTAGGATGGTGTACGGGTTCATCAAGTTGAGCACATCCTGCAGCTGCAGGTTGAAGTCCTTCAGCACCTCGCCAAGCATCAGTATCAACGAGAAAATCATCGTCGTCGAACCGGCCACAGCGGTGCCGATGAGCACGGGTTTGGCGGTTGCTTTGAAGGTGTTCCCGGCACCGTCGTTCGCCTCCAGATAGTGCTTGGCCTTCTCCCAGTCGGGCTTGAAGCCAAACTCCTCTTCAATCTCCTTCTCGGCCTTCTCCTTGTCGTCCTCGATGAGCGAGAGCTCATATACCGACTGAGCATTGTCGGTAACGGGACCATAACTGTCAACGGCGATGGTCACAGGACCCATGCCCAACATACCGAATGCCACCAGACCGAAGGCGAAGATGGAGGCAAACTTGCCATACTCGCCAAACAAGGCGCTGATACCGAACTGCTCGGCTGCGAAATAGGCCAGTAACATCAAGCCGAAGAACACTAGGCCAGTCCAGAAACTGCCAAAGTTGCCCGACACGAGGCCACTGAGGATGTTTAGCGACGCGCCGCCCTGCTGAGAGGTGTTCACTACCTCCTTGACATGGGCTGAGGTGGGAGAGGTATAAAGCTTGGTAAACTCAGGAATCAACGCCGCACCCAACGTGCCGCAGCTGATAATTGATGCCAGACCGAGCCACAGGTTGTGACCCAGGTCGCTCAGCAACAGGTAGCTGGCAACGAACGTGCCCAGAATTGACATAATGGATGTGATCCACACCAGACTGGTGAGCGGCGCCTCAAAGTTCAGGTCATCGACATGGCTGTATTTGGCCTTCGAGATACCATTATTAATATAATAGGAGAGAACCGATGCCACGACACCCAAGATACGCATCACAAAGATCCACACCAGCAGCTTAATCTGGTATTCGGCCGGCACGGCTAGCAGAATGAACGACACCAGGGCGACACCTGTCACGCCATAGGTCTCAAAACCGTCGGCGGTCGGGCCAATCGAGTCACCAGCGTTGTCACCCGTACAGTCGGCAATCACACCAGGGTTGCGCGGGTCGTCCTCACCAATCTTGAACACCACCTTCATCAAGTCACTGCCGATGTCGGCAATCTTGGTGAAGATACCGCCGGCGATACGCAGCGCACTGGCACCCAGCGACTCGCCGATGGCGAAGCCAATAAAGCAGCTGCCAGCCAGGTCGGCGGGCATGAACAGCAGGATGGTCAACATCAGCACTAACTCCACGCAAATGAGAAGGATGCCGATGCTCATGCCTGCAGTCAACGGGATGTTCAGCAGGTCAAGCGGACGGCGGCGAAGCGAGGCAAACGCCATACGGGCGTTGGCATACGTGTTCATGCGCACACCATACCACGCCACAGCGTATGAACCCATCACACCAATCACGGTCCAACCGAGAATGACCAGCACTTTCCAGATAGGCATGTGCTCGAGTACGGCAAAGTAAAGCAGCACGGCAAGTCCGATAAAGGCGAACAATATCGCCAAGAATTTGCCTTGCTGTTTCAGATAGGTCGAGCAAGTCTTGAAAATCACGTTGCCAATCTCAAGCATGGACTTGTGTGCGCCCAGTTTGCTCACTTTGTGGAACTGCCAGTAGCCAAATAACATACCCAGCACCACAACCAGGAAACCCCAGTAAAGCACTTGTGTGTCGTTGTGTCCAGCAAAACCCTCAGGCATCTTCAAGTTGGCCTCGCTGGCCATCAGAGCCATCGGTACCAATAGCATGGTCAATGCCGATAATACTTTTTTCATCGTTAATCTAGATGTTAATGGTTATGTGTTATTGTTTATTGTGTCGCTTTTGAATTGCGGGTTCAAAGGTACGGCTTTTCGCCAAAGTGGCAAAATTTTTGCTAGCTAAACCCGATTTTTACTAGCATTATTTACAATCGTTAACAAAATGTGTGGCAAATGGTCAGTTAGCAAATGATAACTTAACAGCCGCTACTTATAGATTGTAACCTCGTCATAACACCAAAAACAACGAGACGCAGCATTCACCGCGTCTCGTTATCTTCTTCCCCTCCCATTTCCCAAAGGGCAGGGGTGGGGTATGCATTATGCATTATGCATTATACATTATACATTATACATTGGTTTACTCCCCTTCCAGCCAGCTGTTGCGGGCCAGGGCGGTTGCCACGTCGACAGCCACTGCCACCGTGCAACCCACCATCGGGTTGTTGCCGATGCCCAGGAAGCCCATCATCTCGACGTGAGCGGGAACCGAGCTAGAACCGGCAAACTGTGCGTCGCTGTGCATGCGGCCCAGCGTGTCGGTCATACCGTAGCTGGCGGGACCGGCGGCCATATTGTCGGGATGCAGTGTGCGGCCAGTGCCGCCACCGCTAGCCACGCTGAAGTAAGGCTTGCCGGCCAGCACGCGCTCTTTCTTGTAGGTGCCGGCAACGGGGTGCTGGAAACGGGTGGGGTTAGTCGAGTTGCCCGTGATGGACACATCGACACCCTCATTCCACATGATGGCAACACCCTCGCGAACATCGTCAGCGCCGAAGCAGCGAACCTTTGCGCGGTCGCCCTTGCTGTAAGGAGTCTCCTTGACAATCTTCAACTCGCCGGTGAAGTAGTCAAACTCGGTCTGCACGTATGTGAAACCGTTGATGCGGCTGATGATCTTGGCGGCATCCTTGCCCAGACCGTTCAAAATCACGCGCAGGGGTTTGCGGCGAACCTTGTTGGCCTTGCCGGCAATCTTGATGGCGCCCTCGGCGGCGGCAAACGACTCATGGCCGGCCAGGAAGGCAAAGCACTGGGTCTCGTCGCGCAACAGACGGGCGGCGAGGTTGCCGTGGCCGATACCCACCTTGCGGTCGTCGGCGACACTGCCGGGGATGCAGAACGATTGCAGGCCGATACCAATGGCCTCGGCTGCGTCGGCTGCCACCTTGCAGCCCTTCTTCAGGGCGATGGCGGCACCGCATACATACGCCCACTTGGCGTTCTCAAAACAGATTTGCTGGGTCTCCTCACAGGTCTTGTAGGGGTCGATGCCATACTTGTCGCAGATGGCGTTGGCCTCCTCGATATCCTTGATGCCGTTGGCGTTCAATGCAGCAATCACCTGCTTGATGCGACGGTCTTGTGACTCAAATTTCACTTCTCTTATCATAATTCGGGTCCTCCTTAATCTTTACGTGGGTCAATATACTTCGCGGCATTCTCAAACTGGCCGTAGTGGCCCGTAGCCTCGGTGAGGGCTTCCTTCGGGTCTTTGCCTTTCTTCAGGGCATCGGTGAACTTGCCCAAGCTCAGGAACTCATAGCCAATCACCTCGTTGTTCTCGTTCAGGGCCATGCGCGTGCAGTAACCCTCGGTCATCTCCAAGTAACGCACACCCTTGGCGCGCGTGCCGAACATCGTGCCAACCTGGCTGCGCAAGCCCTTGCCCAGGTCCTCGAGCGAGGCACCGACCACCAGGCCGCCCTCGCTGAAGGCGCTCTGGCTGCGACCGTACACAATCTGCAGGAACAACTCACGCATAGCAGTGTTGATGGCATCGCACACCAGGTCGGTGTTCAAGGCCTCCAGGATGGTCTTGCCGGGGAGAATCTCAGCGGCCATGGCGGCGCTGTGGGTCATGCCCGAGCAGCCAATGGTCTCGACCAGGCACTCCTCGATGATGCCTTCCTTCACGTTCAGCGACAACTTGCATGCACCCTGTTGGGGAGCGCACCAGCCGATGCCGTGGGTGAAGCCCGACACATCTTTGATTTCTTTACAACGCACCCACTTGCCCTCCTCAGGGATGGGTGCCGAAGGGTGGTTCGCACCCTTCGCTACGCAGCACATATTCTGCACTTCATGTGAATAAATCATAGTCCTTCTATTTTGGTTACTAATATAATAATACTTTGGATTTCACTTTGAAACAACAAAGATACACAAAAAAATCGAATGCCCAAGCATCCGACCAAAAGAATTCACTATTTTTAATGAATGTAGGGCTTTGCCCCCCTCATTTCCCCTAGGGGGAGACGATGTGTTTCTGCAACTTTGAAATTCCCCCCCTTCAGGGGGGATTTAGGGGGGCGAGTAGCAACTAAATCCGTGGTCTACTGGCGAACCGGCTGTAGGCGGGGGCGGCGCAACGGCGCGTGGCCAGCATCATCACTTTGCTCCAACCCTGAGTCTGGTTGCGAATCGTCAATCGGGCCAGGCCCAAAAACTTGCCCGCAAGTGCTTGGATCATGGCGACAATCTCGTCAATGTTGTGGAAGTTACGGTTACTCACGCGGGCAAGCACGCGGCCGTTCATCTCGAGCTGAGCGATAATCTGGTCGCTCGCGCTCACTTGGGGATTACTATTTGTCTTCATCTTTGCAGTGTTTATTAGTTTCACACTGCAAAGGTAGATCAACAAAGTGCCAAACATTGGCACATCGCGCAAAAACAACGTTAAATCTAGCAATAAGTCTGTGTTAATCAAACTTTCGACCTGATTCCGCCAAATTTGAAGAAAGAAATTTGGCGGAATCGCCACTTATTTGCCACATTCCGCCAAAAGTAGTATGTTCACTTTTGGCGGAATCTCTCATTTTACCCCGCATTCCGCCAAAAGTGACTTCCGTCCTAATTCGCTTTTTGATCGAATTAGAACGGAAGTTGGGTTCTTTACGAGCCAGGGCTATTAGCAGCAATTAAGTCAAAAAATTCTCCTCTTGCTGTTTCTCATATTCGTCAATCCATTGCTTCAGTTTCGTTTGAAGCAAAGATTTATCGGGTAAACAGAGTTCATATGCCGATGCGTAAATGTTGGTATCTTTGGGCAATGTTAGTTCTACCAATGCGTCTTCTTTTGATTTGCAAAGCAGTATTCCGATTGTAGGCTTTTCAAAATCTAATTTTACATATCGGTCGAAGTAGTTGACGTACATCTGCATTTGGCCCAAATCTTGATGGGTCAATTTGTCAATCTTCAAATCGACTAATACATAGCATTGAAGCATACGGTTGTAAAGGACAAGGTCAACATAAAAGTTGTACTCGTTGAAAGAAAAACGTTTTTGGCGAGCCTCAAAGAGGAAGCCTTTACCCATTTCCAATAGAAATGTCTGTAATTTACTGATAATTGCGCTTTCCAACTTGCTTTCACTGTAGGTGCTATTAGGATTAAGCCCAAGAAATTCCAATGCGGTAGGACTCTTGATGACATCGGCAGATTGGACGTGAATTGTGGTGGCATGGAATCATTTTGTGTGTCAGACAATGTTTCGGCTATATGAGATTTCGTCTGCCCCGTAGACAAATTGTGCGGTTCTATGGATTCTGTCTGTGGTGCAGACAAAATTGCGTATACATTGTAAAACTTCCTGCATTTGGCCAGTGTTTCATACGACCAACCCTTGCCAAATTTATCGGTGAGTTTTGAAGACAATCTGTTCAAAACACCTTTGCCATAAGAGGCTCGGAAGTTGCCACTTTGTTTATATTCAACAATGTATCTGCCAACACCATAATAAGTATAAACCATAGCAGTGTTGACGGCTTTGGCTACGTGCAAGCGGCTTTATTCAATCTTCTCGGAAATGCGCTCAAACAAGTTGTTTTCATTTCCTTGCATTATGAGTCTGTTTTTCTCGTTCATCCTTCAATGTCTTTGAGAAGCTTCTGCAACTTGGCGTCACAAAAAGTCGTATCTTTACAAAAAAATGAAACGAAATACCTTATGCATTACACATTGTTTCACTCCCAATTCCGCAACCGCACCTCGATGCCGTCGCCCTTGAGCAGCTGGGGCAGCGGGGTGATGTCGGTCTGGCTGTAGTGGTAGGGATACACCACCTTGGGCTTGAATGAGCGAACAGCGCGGACAAACTGCTCGATGGTCATCGTGTAGGGCTGGTTGCACGGCAGCAGCGCGATGTCGATGTCCTTGAGGTTCGCCATCTCGGGAATGTCCTCGGTGTCGCCGGCGATATAGATGCGCAGGCCGTCGTAGGTCAGCACGAAGCCGTTGTCGCGGCCCTTGGGGTGGAACTGGGTGTGACCCTCGGTAATGTTATAGGCAGGAACTGCTTCGATGTGCAGGCCATCAATGTCAGTCTCATCGCCATTGCGCATCACTTGGCCATAGCCCAGCTGGTCAGCACAGCGCTGGTTGGTGACAAATTGTGTGCCATCGCCGCTGAGTGTTGCGAGGGCGGCCTTGTCCAGGTGGTCGAAGTGCTCGTGCGTGACAATCAGCAGGTTAGCCTTGGGCATTGTGCTGTAGTCCAGGGTACGTTCGCCCAACTTGCTCACCGGGTCGACATACACCTCACGGCCGTTGATGACCAGTCGCAGACTGGCATGCACCAGCGGGTACAATTCCACCCGCTTTCCGCCAGGCGTGGTGAAAACGTCGCTGGCCTCCTGAGCGCGCGTAGCGCCCTGACCCCTGACTCCTGACTCCTCGGTGGTAACGGGCATACCTTTGCTCTGCCACTCCAGAATGCCACCCCGCAGGTTCACCACCTTGTAACCATGGACCGCAAGCTGCTTGGCGGCACTGGCCGAGCGGCGACCGCTGCGGCAGTACACCGCCACGGTGTGGGCTGTGTCAAGCATTGCGCAGGCCTTGTCAAGGAAGCCGTCCTGCTTAACGTCAGCAAGCAGCGCTCCGGCAATATGCCCTTCACCATATTCCTGCGGAGTGCGCACATCCAGCAGCTGCACATCGGGCTGAGCAATCAGTTTGTCAAACTCATCGACATTCATGTCGGTGTAAGGTTGCTGGCCGCAGGCTGTGTTCAGCCCCAACAATGCCAGCAGGCAAGAGATAATCTTTTTCATCGTCATTCTCAATTAATCTAGATGTTCTAGATAGTCTAGAGCCTCTAGAAAAAACTTTTAACTCTCAACTCTCAACTCTCAACTCTCAACTATAAACTCTCAACTATAAACTCTCCATATGGTACCCTAGACGGTGCAGCTCGACCGACATGCCCATCAGGTAGAGTTGGCGCAGGCAGGCCACATAGGCTTTCATTGCGTCGACCGTGCCAGGCTCGAAGTTTTGCCGCATGAGCAGTGTGTGGGTGCGGCTGGCGCACTCGCTCACCAGCGACTCGGTTTGGTCAAACGCGTCGCCGCGCAGCAACAGCACGTCCTCGCGCACATACTCGTCCAGGTTGTCATAGCCGCGCTTGTCGCGCAGCATCACATACAGGTTGGCGATGTGGCTGTACAGGTTCCAGTCCTCGTCCCAGAACCGCGCTATCGCCATGCCGATGTACATCATCCAGCCCAGTGACGCGGTGGGGTATTGCTGGAACTCGCGGATGCCGTCGGCCAGGTATGCCTCGCCGATGCCTTGCCAACGCTCTTCCACGTCTGGACACTCGGGCATGTGCTCGTCCACCTCGCCCTGCTCCATCAGATATTGCTTCAGGTCGCCATGCAGTGCGACCTCAAATTCTTCGATTCGGTCCATCTCCTTTTTTATAATTTGTGCTACAAAAGTAATCAAAATTGCCTTAATCTTAAAATATTTCGTGCTTTTTCTGTCCACAACACTAAACACTAGCCATTTTTTCCAGTCTAAATGACAATTAAGAATTATGAATTATGCATGATGAATTTGATTGTCTGAATGCAGCAAGTCAAAAAAATCTTAATTCTTAATTCTTAATTCTTAATTTTTTATTACCTTTGCCGATTGAAAATGAAACGGATGCTTCACATATCGCTCGTCTGCGTGGCGCTGGCACTGGCTGCTGGCGTCACGGCGCCGCGTGCATGGGCCGACCAGCGTATTGAGACGGTCGCTCCATCGCACACAGTCACTGGTGAGCAGGGACACATCTACTTCGCGGCAGGGTCTGTTGAGGCCGTGTTCAGCGTCTACTCCATCACCGGACAGTTGATGAAGGTGGTGCGCGTGCCGGCAGGCACACACGCCACGCTCGACCTGCCGCGGGGATTCTACATCGTCAAGTGTAATAACCAATGGTCGCGAAAGGTGGTGGTCCGTTGACACCGCCGTTGGCCTCAACATAATAGTCCATGTTGCTTGCCCTCGCACCAGAAATATCACCCTACGCCGATTTCGCCTACGACCTGCTCATGGTGCTATATGCCGTGAGTATCGTCGCGTCAATCATCGTCATCATCAGTGAGAACCGAAATCCCGTCAAGTCATTGGCTTGGGTGACGGTTCTCATCCTTTTACCTGCGGTGGGATTGGTGCTCTACCTTTTCTTCGGACGGAGTCTCAAGGGACACTTTCTCATCTCGCGGAAGAGTCAACGCAAGCTGCTCTCCAAGCGAGAACCCATGCAAGTCGATGTGGATCTATTGCCCTTCAATGACGTGAGCCGCCAGCAAATCTCGCTGGTCAATAACCTCACGGGAGCGCAATACTTCACGGGCAACCACATCGATGTCTTCACGCAGGGCAAGGACAAGTTCGAAGCCCTCAAGCGCGACCTCGAGGCGGCGACCGACCACATCCACCTCCAGTACTACATCTACGAGAACGACCAAATCGGGCGTGAGATACGCAACATCCTCCTCCGTAAGGCAAAGCAGGGCGTAAAGGTGCGAGTGATGTATGACCATGTCGGCTCGTTCACCATCAATGCGGCCTTCTTCAAACGCATGCGCCGAGAGGGCATCGAGGCGCATCCGTTCATGAAACTCACCATCACCAAGCTCGCCAACCGCCTGAACTGGCGCAACCACCGCAAGGTGGTGGTCGTTGATGGCAAGGTGGGCTATATCGGCGGCATGAATATCGCCGACCGATATGTCACCGGTGACAAGGGACAGTTGCCCTGGCGCGACACGCACCTGCGCATCACCGGACCGGCTGTGGCGGCGTTGCAATACACATTCGCCGTCGACTGGAACTACATGAGCCGCACACTGCTTGCCGAGACCATGCCCGACTTCGGACAGGCCGACGCTACCGCGCGCGAAGGGGTGCAAATGGTCACTAGCGGACCCACCGACCAATGGAACAACATTTCTATGGTGTTTATCAAGGCCATCACCCTTGCCAAGCATACTGTGCTTATACAAACACCCTATTTCTTGCCCAGTGACGCCTTGCTCAAGGCTTTGGAGAGTGCCGCACTGGCAGGTGTCGATGTGCGACTGATGATGCCGCGCAACCCAGACAGCCGGTTGCTCAAACTCGCCTCGGGTAGCTTTATTAAGGAGTGCATACTCGCCGGCATAAAAGTTTACTTCTACGAACCCACCATGATGCACAGCAAATTGGTGCTCATCGACGATGAGTTTGTCACAACGGGCAGCACCAACTTCGACTTCCGCTCGTTTGAGCATAACTTTGAGTGCAACGCCGTGATTTACAGCCGTGAGTTCAACCGAAAGATGCGCGCCATCTTTGCCGAGGACCAACGCCAATGTACCCGCGTCATCCTCAGTCACTGGCGTCGCCGTCCCGTCATCACCAAGGCCCTTGAGTCCCTCGCCCGACTCCTCAGCCCAATCCTGTAATTAGTTTGTAGTTTATAGTTGATAGTTCGCTGTCAGCCTCTTTTACTGGGAATTATATACCTGTTGTCCCTATGGCTTGCCTTGTCGCGGAAAGCGATTGACTTGAGTAACCGGGGGTGGAGCTTGCGACACCCTCGGACAGAACGTAAACTATCATCCTCGCTGAAGGCGAGCATTTGATATTATTGGTAGTTGTAGCAAGGCGCTCGCTTTCAGCGAGGTAGTCAGTATGGCCTCATGCTGAGGGTGTCGCTAACGCTCCACCCCCGGTTACTTAAATTGTCACCTTCGGTGACGTCGCTACCTCCAAAAGTACTTTATTAATGCAATTGTAGTTACTTCGGAGATGTTGGCGGGTCGGAGACCCGACTTTGTGCTAAAGACCATGCAAGATCCCCGATGGGGTTCGCAGCTTGGTCCGAAAAGTGCCACCAACTAGTGCCTCGAAGAGGAACTTTATTTGCCAGTATCGTGAAATTAAGATGTAGGAAAAGTCAGGGCTTTACTAGACGGGAGCGGCGCATTTTGAGAAGAAAACTCACAAAATGCGCCGCTCCTGTCAGAGAATATAAAAAAAATCACTAACTTTGCACGTTTTTTAAACAAGTATCTTTACCAGCGCGCAGCGTGGTCTACCAGTCCGAAGGACGGTCTACCAGCATAGCGGTCTACCAGCGCGCAGCGCGGTCTTAATTCTTAATTCTAAATTCTTAATTGAATATATGATTGACTCAATACTGGCACAAGCCACCGCCCAGGCGGTGAAAGCACTCTACGGCGTGGACTTCCCCGCCGATAAAATCGTGCCCCAGACCACCAAGAAGGAGTTTGAGGGCAACGAGACCATCGTCGTGTTCCCCTTTTTGAAAGCCTCGCACAAGGCTCCCGATGTGACGGCCCAGGAGATTGGCGACTACCTCATCCAGCACTGTGATGCTGTTGAGAAGTTCAATGTCATCAAGGGATTCCTCAACATCACCATCCGTCCCTCGTTCTGGACCGACATGCTCAACCGCATCGCCGGCACTGACGATTACGGCTTCACGCCCGTCACTGACGAGAGCCAACTGGTGATGATTGAGTACTCCTCGCCCAACACCAACAAGCCACTGCACCTGGGACACATCCGCAACAACCTGCTAGGCTACAGCCTGTCGCGCATCATGCACGCCTGTGGATACAAGGTTGTCAAGACCAACATCGTCAACGACCGTGGCATCCACATCTGCAAGTCGATGCTCGCATGGCTCAAGTGGGGCAACGGAGCAACGCCCGAGTCCACTGGCAAGAAGGGCGACCACCTCATCGGAGATTACTATGTCGAGTTTGACAAGCACTACAAGGCCGAGGTCAAGCAACTCATGGAGGAGAAGCACCTTGAACAAGAGGAGGCCGAGAAGCAAAGTGCCCTCATGACTGAGGCGCGCGAGATGCTCCGCAAATGGGAGGAGGGTGACCCCGAGGTGCGCTCACTATGGCGCATGATGAACGAGTGGGTCTATGCTGGATTCGACGAGACCTACCGCCGCCTGGGCGTGGACTTCGACAAGATTTACTACGAAAGCGAGACCTACCTCGAGGGCAAGGAGAAAGTGCTCGAGGGACTGGAGAAAGGGGTCTTTTACCGCAAGGAAGACGGCAGCGTATGGGCAGACCTTACACCCGACGGACTAGACCACAAGTTGTTGCTGCGCAGCGACGGCACCTCGGTCTATATGACCCAGGACATCGGCACAGCCAAGCTCCGCTACCAGGACTTTCCCATCGACCGCATGATTTATGTCGTGGGCAATGAGCAGAACTACCACTTTCAGGTACTTTCGCTCCTGCTCGACAAACTGGGCTTCAAGTGGGGCAAGGACCTGATTCATTTCTCCTACGGCATGGTCGAACTGCCCGAGGGCAAGATGAAGTCGCGCGAGGGTACTGTGGTCGATGCCGATGACCTGATGGACGAGATGATTGGCACCGCACGCCAGATGAGCGACGAGCGCGAGAGCCTGCGCGACCTGCCCGAAGCCGAACGCGAAGACGTGCTGCGCATGGTGGGCTTGGGTGCCCTCAAGTACTTCATCCTCAAGGTTGACCCGCGCAAGAACATGACCTTCAACCCCAAGGAGTCCATCGACTTCAACGGCAACACAGGGTCGTTCCTGCAATATACCTATGCCCGCATCCAGTCCATCCTGCGCAAGAGCCAGGACGACATCGATGCCACCGACCTCATCACCGTTGCGCCCAACGACAAGGAGACAGCCCTCATCCAGCGACTGATGGACTTTGGCAATGTGGTTACAGAGGCCGGCAAGAGCTACAGCCCAGCGCTTATCGCGAATTATGCTTATGACCTCGCCAAGGAGTTCAACCAGTTTTACCACGACTACAGCATCCTGCGTGAGGAAGATGCCGCCGTGCGTGCATTCCGCTTGAAGTTGGCACACACCGTGGCACAAGTCCTCAAGCGCGCTCTTTGGCTCCTGGGCATCGAGGTGCCCGAAAGGATGTAGACTTTAGACGTTAGACTTTAGCCTGGCACGCATTTTGCAACAAAAAGTCTGGTGCATCTAGAATATCTAGAGCCTCTAGTAGAATAAAAACTCAAAACAATGGACAACTACAATAACTATTACAACAACGGCTACGCAACGGCAGCGCAGGCCGAGAGCGAACTTTCATTAAGCCGCTATGTCTCCAGCGTCATGCTGCGTGTCTATGGCAAGATGTTCCTGGGACTGCTCGTCACCGCCATCACCGCATTCTTGGTGGTGACCAACGAGACACTCATGGCACTGTTCTTCAGTTCACGGGCCACCTTCTTCATCCTGGCTTTTGCTGAACTGGGACTGGTGCTCTACCTGTCGGCACGCATCGACAAACTGCAGCCACGAACTGCCACGGCATTGTTTTATCTCTATGCCGTGCTCAATGGCGTGACATTGACGCCCATCTTCTTTATCTACACGCATTCGACGATTGCGCTGACTTTTGGCATCACATCGGTCACTTTTGGTGCCATGTGCCTTTATGGCTACTTCACCAAGCAGGACTTGAGCAAGATGGGTGCCATCCTGTTCATGGCGCTGATTGGACTCATCGTGTGCATCATCGTCAACCTGTTCCTGCATAGCTCGACCATGGATTGGATCATCTCGCTGGCGGGTGTCGCCATCTTTGTCGGACTCACCGCATGGGACACACAAAGCATCAAGCGAATGGTCGAGGTGGCCGACCCGGGACAGACGGGCAAGATTGCCACCATCGGTGCGCTGAGCCTCTATCTCGACTTCATCAACCTGTTCATCTATCTGCTGCGCATCTTCGGCGGCCGTGACTGACAACGTGTAGCCACGAGATGAGACAGGGTCGCAAAATAGTGGGGTGGTCTTTCGCCACCACTGTCATACTGTTGCTGGCCGCACTGGTCGGCAGCAGTTTTTATATGCTGGACTTTGCCCTTGCCCCATTGGCACGCACCGACCAGGAGGTGCTCGATCGCCTGGCGAGCCATGTGCCAGACGAGGTGATGCAATGGACCGATAGTGTGCGCCGTGTTGGTATATTGCGTGACACCACGGTAGATGTTGACGGAGTCCCGGCCCATGCCTGGTATCTGCGCGCACCGCAGGATACCGCGGCGACCGCCTTGCTCGTGCATGGATACAAGGATGCGGGACTGATGATGATGCACATCGCTTTTCTGTACAATCACGACCTCGGCATGAACGTGCTGATGCCCGACCTGCCGGCACACGGCCGAACACCTGGCGACCACATCGACATGGGGTGGGGCAACGACATGAAACACATCCAGCGATGGGTCGCTGTGGCCGACTCGATGTTTCGCAGCGACTCCGTTCTGACCAAAATGGTACTCCACGGTATCTCAATGGGAGCGTCGACGGTAATGAATATGGGCTCAGTACCCCTGCCACCCTGCGTCAAAGCCATCGTCGAGGATTGTGGCTACACCAGCGTGTGGGATGAGTTCGCCGGCCAACTCAAGGAAGAATTCGGCTTGCCCGAGTTCCCGCTGATGTACACCACCAGCGCGCTGTGCAAACTGCGTTATGGATGGTCGTTTGGCGAGGCATCATCGCTCAAGCAGGTGGCTCGGTGCCACTTGCCCATGCTCTTCATCCATGGCGACAACGACGACTTTGTGCCCACCAAGATGGTACATCGCCTCTATGCCGCCAAACCGGACCCGAAACAATTGTGGCTCGCTTCTGGCTCGCAACACGCACGCGCCTTTAGCGACCACCCCGACGAGTATAAAACACAGGTTGTGAGTTTCTTGGCTGCCGTGGGTTTCTGATAACCCCGCAAACGCCCTCGCCATCGGCCTTGCCAGCCAACCGGCATTATTCATTATTCATTATTCATTTTACATTCGCCGCCGCCCTCTTTACAAACCGCAACCAAACTTTACACTTTTTAGCTAGAAAAATTGCCCCCGTTCCAAAATAAAGTACTAATTTTGAACGTTTTTTCAACAAACCATTTAATGAGACAACTATGAAACTATTGAAGAAAATAATCGCCGCAGCGTTCGTCATGGCCCTTATCACGGGCGTCTCGGCAACTGCATCGGCGCAGAGCTACCGAAACAGCAATGGCTCCTACATGGGCAAAGTGGAGAGTGACGGCACCATCCGAAACAGCAGCAATAGCTACGTAGGCAAAATTTCCAGCGACGGCACCATCCGCAACAGCAGCAACAGCTATGTTGGAAAGATTGAGAGTGACGGTACCATCCGCAACCGCAGCAATTCTTACATGGGCAAGATTTACAGCGACGGAACCGTGCGCAACAGCAGCAACAGCTACGTCGGAAAGATTGAGAGCGACGGAACAGTGCGCGACTCAAGCAACCGAAACGTAGGATCCGCTAAAGGAATTGACCGGAAGTATGCAGCCGTCATTTTCTTCTTTGATTTACTTTAAAACTTGATTATGATTAAATTACAGAATATTTTAGGAGCAGCTGTCATCGCCA
>JAEEJI010000040.1 GCA_016281825.1 Muribaculaceae bacterium
CAGCAGGAAGGTGTAAGTTCCGGCATCGTTGATGATGAAGTTCTTCACATTGTCACCTGTGCTCAGAGGCACGTCGGTGCACCAGCCATAGTGGATCACGTAGTTGTCCTCACCTTCGTTGGGCAGACCGGCATACCAAGTGTCACCATACTTGACACCGAACTCAGTGCCAGCGTCGAACGCCACGTCAGCAGCGACGAGCTTGCCCTCGTTGTCACCCTCACCAGGCACGAAGGTAGCATCTTGCCACTCAACGCCCTCATGGCCATAGTGCAGCACATAGTCGGGCTCGGCCCATCCGGTAACAGTCATCTTGATGCCATCTTCGGCGACATCCAGCACGAAGGTGTAGGTGCCAGCCTCGTTGATATGGAAGTTAGATCCGTTGGCGTCGAGAGGAATGTTCTCAAACCACTCGCTGTGGATCAGGTAGTAGTCGTCGGGCGTGACACCGCCATACCAGATGTCGTCAAAGTTCACCTTGAACTCGGTGTTCGCAGCAAACTCAACATTGGCAGCAACGAGCTTGCCTTCGTTCTCGCCCTCACCTGCTACGAAGGTGACGTCGTTCCACTCTGCGCCTTCCTCGTTCAAGCCATAGTGCAGCAGATATTCAGGCTCGGGGTAGAAGAGTGTGTGGGTTTTTGTTCCCTTGCACTTGATTTGTTCCCCGGCACTGAAGTAGTATACCCAGCAGAAGTATTTCTCACCGCTTACCACGTTGTCGCAGTCGAAGCGCACCACCTTGGTCTCGCCCGGTTCCAGTTGCAACGGCATGGCTACGTCTTGCACATTGGTGCCCGAGGTTCCGTTATAGACGCGATACAGACGCAGTACGATATCCTCATCGTAGGCGTTTGTGCCTGTGTTCGTGACGGTGGTCTCGATGCTGTAGGTGTGGCTCGTGATAATCCTATTGTCAACATCGGTCACGTTGAGAATCTCGTTGGTCATGGACAACGACGCTGCGGGCATGGCCTCAATGTTGAGCTCGCGAGTAATAAGCGGGTCGCTACCGTCCTCCTTGAGCGACAAGGTGATGGTGTGCGTGCCATCAGTGGTGGGGGTGATATAGAACACGACATCGCCCGTCTCACCCTTCTGAAGATCGGTCAGTGACACATTGGCTTTGGCACCATTGTCCAGAATATAAATCATGTCACCAACAGTGTTACCCAGGTTGGTGATGCTGGCGGTAGCAGTGACCTGTCGGCCCATGTGCATCTTGCCGGCAAAGGTCAGTTCGTTGGCCTGGTATTGTTGTGTGGCAGATGCGCCATATTCCTCATAGGTGCAGTTGTTGCCGTTGATGGTGACCTCGATGAAGTTGACCATTCCACCTTCACATACTTGCCAGTCGTTCTCGAAGAGCTCACTCCAGATGGGACGCAAGTAGTAGGTGCCATCAGCTAGACCTGCACCGAAGTTTAGGTCAGAGGTGTTGTTGACATAGTAGTTGGGAGCTAGCGGATTGGTGCGTGACTTGATCTCGCCAACCGTCGACAACAGCTGGTTGCCTTGGAAAAGTCCCCAACCATAGTCAAAGACTTCCTCCTCGCTGGTGTTGTTGTGGAAGCGGCCAGAGACGTTGACGTTGAAGTTGCCGTCAGATGATGTGCGAGTGCCGGTAAACGAGTTGATGATCATAGTATAGAAGTGCACATTGGTGGGTGCCATCGACCAGTCATTGGGCTTGACACCCGTGATCATGGCCTGGCCGAAGATATATCCACATTTACCCTCAGCACCGCCGATGCCCTGAGCCTCGGGGTTGAGGTCGCTCAACACAAAGTAACCGTCACTCAGACTGTTCCAGCCCCAGTTGATGTGGAATAGACCCGTATTGTCACAACCGTCAACGATAAAGGCGTGTCCGCCAGGGTTCTTGTCACCACGATAAATCACGGGGCGTTGAGCTTGGAGCTCGGCATAGAGAATGTCTTCCCATGATTGAGTATTATAGTTTGCACGTTGGATATAACGAGCCGTGGCGGCATAATTGAAATACTGAACCAACAAGCTTGGAATTTTGCTGGTCGATGCGCTGGATGTGCTCTTCTGGAAATCCATCTCGAGTGCTTGTGCGCAGTAAAGGCTCAGCTTGGCGGCGGCCTGTCCATACTCGTTGAGGCTGTCGGTCGTATTGTAGGAGTCCCTCATCAAGTCCCAATCAAAGGTGGTGACTGGCAACTCGGGCATCACATAGCCATTGGTCTTAGTGGTGTATTCGGGAATCGGCAACTCGTTGGCCTCGGGCCACTTGTGGTAGTACATCAATTGCGCCATGGCCGTAGCGACACATCCCACCTTACCATGCCAAGCGCGGGTCACTCCATCGCTTGTGGTCGTGCGGGTGAAGGGCAGGTAGATGTTGAATGGTTCGCCCTGGCTCCAGATGCTTGTGGTCAGCGGTCTGATGGCATCGCGGGCGATCAGTCTGGCGGGTTGGCTGGGTGCGTTTTCTGTGCACTCAGCGTAGTAGTCGAGCAACTGCTGCAAGGCCTCGGGAATATCGTTGGGATCAATTGCGCCCTTGTCGCTATAGCCCAACACGGGAGGCAGGACATCGTCACCAGCAACAATCACGTAGCCTTGGTCAGCTTGGGCGTTGAACACATAGTAGGCTTTGTTCTGACCCGGGGCGTGGTTTGCGCGCTGGATACTTACTCGCTCAAGGGTCTTGCCAGGCATAACTCTGGAAGCGACTGACTGAGCTTGGTTTAAACTGATGGGATTGGTCCAGGCGAATGCCGCCGTGAGACCTGCGATTAACAAGGTAATCGCTCGAAGGTGTCTTAGTTTTTTCATAATAAATTGAAATTACTGTAATTTTCACGGCAAAGGTAGTGGATTTTTGTCACATATCTTTTATTGTGCGTAAAAAATTATTTAGTCTGTGCCATATTTCAATCCAAATGATTACCTTTGGCTTCGCCGAAGTTACTTTCGCTCGGAAAAAGCACAAAAGCTATCCTTTGGAAAGTTTTTTTTTACTTTTCGCTCGCTTATTTAATAATTTTGGCTGCTCCCGGCAATTCAGGCAAGCATGATTGCTCTCGCTTGCACAAAATTTCGTAACTTTGCAGCGCATGAAACGTGAGCACTCACATATAGGCATTACGCGCAGGCAACGATGGTTCGCCTGGATGATTCTGTCGGTATATGTACCGATGGTGCTGCTCTCGTCGCTCCATGTCCACACGCTGCACGAGTATTCCGAACTGGTGGAATGCAACCTGTGCGAAACGTCGACACATCACTCGGGACACATCACCATCAACCCGCAGCAACACGGTGAGTGCCTCTCATGCCGATTCCTGACGACGCAAGTAGATATTCCCAAAGGGGTGGTCTGTTGTGTTGATAATCAGATTGTTAGTAAGTTAGAGTTTTCCCAAGCCACCGAACCAGTTTTCCCAAAGGTGGCGCATCCCTCATTGCGGGCACCCCCAAGCATTCTGTGATTTTTTTATCTCGCTAGACGCTCTAGAATCTCTAGATTGTCTAGATAATCTAGAGCCTCTAGTGCCTCTAGAAAAACATTGTTTCTTTTTTAAAAAACATCACAGAATGAAATCATACCTTTCGATTCTGCTGCTGGCGTGTGCAGGCACGATGGCGGCACAAGATATGGTCGTGCTCGACTCGACCGATGTGTTCTTTCGCCACATAGAACTCAAACAAGTGGTGGTCACCGGTCCGACCGGTGCCGTGAAAATGGAGGATATGTCGATGCCCGCGGCGGTCATCGACCGCAACGAACTGCGCATGGCGGCAGCAACCAACATCATTGATGCGGTGAGCAAGTTGCCCGGACTGTCACAGGTGACAACGGGCGGCGGCATCGCCAAGCCGGTCATCCGCGGACTGGGATATAACCGCGTGGTGGTCGTGGCCGACGGCGTGCGCCAGGAGGGACAGCAATGGGGCGACGAGCATGGCGTGGAGGTGGATGCCAACGCCGTGAGCTCGGTCGAGGTGCTCAAGGGTCCAGCAAGCCTGATGTATGGCTCAGACGCCCTGGCGGGCGTGCTAAAACTCAATACCGACCCAGTGGTTCCGCTGGACAAGATGCGCCTCAATGTCAACACCGAGTATCAGACCAACAATGGCTTGTTCAACTACTCGCTCAACTTCGGGGGCAACAAGCAGGGACTGGCATGGAACATCCGCTATGGCGACAAGATGGCGCATGCCTACAAGACCCCGATTGACGGCTATGTTCCCAACTCGCAATTCCGCGAACGTGCTCTCTCGGGTATGCTGGGCGTCAATAAGTCATGGGGACACACCCGCCTGATAGGTTCCTATTTTCACCTCACTCCAAGCATTGCCGAGGGAGAGCGCGATCCAATGACGGGCGAACTGGAGCAACCCTACGCCGACACGAAGACTTACCATCATGGCTTGCCCTATCAGCAAGTTTATCATTACAAGGCCGTGCTGGACAACGCATTCCATCTTGGGGACGGCAAACTGAATGCTGTGTTGGCCTATCAGCAGAACCGCCGGCAGGAGTTTGAGGAACCTGATGAGTATGGACTGTACCTCAAACTGCATACGGTCAATTACAACATCCACTATGTGACCCGTCGTCTGGGCGGTGACTGGCGCATTACCGGCGGTGTGAACGGCATGTGGCAACGCTCGGTCAACGAGGGCGACGAATACCTGATTCCTGACTACAACTTGTTTGACTTCGGAGCCTTTGCCACTACAACGGCTAACATCGGGCGTTGGGCGCTGAATGGTGGCATCCGCTTCGACAACCGGCACCTCAATAGCAACGAACTGATGGACGATGGCGAACTGCACTTCAAGGCGTTCAAGCGCGACTTTAGTGGCTTCACCGCCAGTGTGGGTGCAGTGTGGCACGTCAACGACCACTTGGATCTCCGGGCCAATGCCGCTCGCGGTTTTAGGGCACCCAACATCAGCGAACTCGCCAGCAATGGCGTGCATGAGGGCTCGCTGCGCTACGAGGTGGGCAACCAGAATCTCGAACCCGAGTTCAGTCTGCAGTTTGACTTGGGGGCCGAGTTCACCGCCTCGTGGATGGATGCGCAACTGTCATTGTTCAGCAACCGCATCGACAACTACATCTTCATCCATCGCACGGGCGAGGTCATCGATGATGACTTCATGACCTTCTGCTATGACAGTGGTGACGCGCAGTTGTTGGGGGGTGAGGTGGCACTCGATATCCACCCGTGGCACTTCCTGCATCTAGGCACCAACTTCTCGATGGTCAACGCCGTGCAGCTGCACCAGCCCGACGAGAGCAAGTACTTGCCCTTCACCCCGGCTCCGCGCTGGCAGACCGATGTCAAGTGGGAAATCCTGCATGATGGACGGGTGCTGAACAATGCCTTCGTCTCATTGGGCGTGGACTATAACTTCAAGCAGGACCACTACTACCGCGCCGATGATACCGAGACGGCGACACCCGCCTATTGTCTGCTCAATGCCGCCATCGGCACCGACATTATGTGCCATGGGAAGCGTGTGGCGTGTCTGAGCATCACAGGCACCAACCTCACCAACAAGGCCTACCAGAGCCACCTCAGCCGCCTCAAGTACACCGACATCAACCCCGTCACCGGACGCCAAGGCGTGCTGAACATGGGCCGCAATATCATCTTCAAACTCACCTTCCCCCTCGAGTTCTAACCACGACCGCGATAACTATGAACCACGCGAAGCAATTTTGTTTTGCTTCGCGTGGCGTTTTTTTGATTGTTTTCGGTATTTGTTTAAATTTTTGTAGTATTTTTGTGCCTTTAACGTCTAATAGGGTGACGGTACATTCAATGTGGCGTCACAACATCGTTCTACTTAACTTCCTTAAACTACTGAAAAAATGACAGAACCTAGACAGAACACCACCAATGCTGTGCGTGTGTTGATATTGCTGGCACTGGCAATGGCCGGTGCAGTGGTCACCGGAATTATAGGTTTCGTAATGACGGCCAAGAAGGTTGACATCATGTGGACTATCGTACTGCAAGATGTATTAGTGTTTATCTTGCCCGCTATCCTGCTGGCGGTGATTTGTTACAAACGGCCATGGCGATTCCTGGAAATTGACTGTGCGCCCTCGTGGCTGGCACTACTCGTGGTAGTGCTCGTGTGGGCAGTGTCTGTGCCGGCGATGAACTGGCTGGTGGAATGGAACCAGAACATCCACCTGCCGGAAAGTATGGCCGCTCTCGAGCAGTTTTTGCGTGATTCGGAGGATGCTCTAGAGCAAATCACCAACCAATTGCTCACCTTGAGCAGTGTGGGCGACTTGCTGGCGGGCTTCTTCGTCGTCGGCGTCATGGCGGGCGTGAGCGAAGAGTTCTTCTTCCGTGGCGCGCTGATGGGCATCATGCGGCGTGGCCGTGCCAACATCCACATCGTTATTTGGACGGTTGCCATCATCTTCAGCGCCATTCATTTCCAGTTCTTCGGTTTTGTGCCGCGCATGTTGCTAGGCGCTTGGTTCGGTTACCTGTTGTTATGGACGCGCTCGTTGTGGGTGCCTGTCATCGCCCATGCGTTGAATAATGGTGCAATAACGGTGTTCCAATGGCTGGACACCAACCACTATATCGACGGCAATGCACTTGAGCATTTGGGCGTGCCAGCCGAAGGGCAATTTCCCGCATTGGCGTTGGCCAGCGCCGTTGCTACCATCCTGCTCATTGTGGTGGCGAAACGAGTTTTTAGATAAATTTGGCTGCGTTTCGGCAAAAAAATAAAAACTCCGTCTTTTATTATGTTTTGCACTCAACTTGCGCAAATTTTCGAAAAAAAACGGCCAAAATGCGTGAAATGTGCTGATTTATCATTATCTTTGCCTAATTATTCGCATCGTCTTCTGGAAGTCTATTTTAGAAGGCCGTCTAATCTTTTGAATACAAACGACTTAACACTTATACCGCTATGATGAAGAAATTTTTACTGATTGTCTGTGGGTCATTCGTGGGCACTACACTGGCATTGTTGGTGTTCATGTTGATGAGCATCGTGTTCAGCATCGCCATGATGAGCATGGGTGACTCGATGGGCAAGTCAACTGCCAGTGTACAGAAAAACTCAATTCTGCACCTCAAGCTCGAAGGCGAGATTGCCGAACGCGAGGGTGGGGGAGACATGTCCATGATGGCCATGCTCCAAGGCAACAACACCAGTTCGATGGGGCTGAATACCCTGCTGGCCGCCATCGAGAAGGCCAAGACCGACAAGAAGATTGAGGGCATCTATATCGAGTGCGAGGGTGCCTCGGCAGCACCTGCTACCCGCCTGACGTTGCGCAACGCCTTGAAAGATTTCAAGCAGAGCGGAAAATGGATTTATGCCTACGGCAACGAGGGCATCGGCCAGGGTGACTATTACCTGGCGACGGTTGCCGACAGTATCTTCATCAACCCTGTGGGTGCTGTTGACGTGCATGGCATGGCATCGGCCATTCCATACTTTAAGAAGGTACTTGACAAGGTGGGTGTTGAGATGCAGGTGATCCGTGTGGGCACCTTCAAAAGCGCCGTTGAGCCTTATATGCTCGAGGACATGTCAGAGGCCAACAAGCTGCAGACCGAGCACTACATGGGCAGCATCTGGCACAATATGCGCGACTCGATGGCTGCTGACCGCAAAATAGATGTGGCGCGCTTCGACCAGCTGACCGACAGCATCCTCCTCTGCATGGAGCCTGACAGTCTGGTGAAGAACAAGATAGTCGACGGCTTGTGCTATCCCGTTGAGATGGAGGCACGTCTCAAGGCGTTGACCAAGGTGAAAAAGGATGACGATCTGCGTCTGGTTGACCCTGCCGACTATGCCAACACCGTTGAGGAGAGTGTCAGTGGCGACCACATCGCCGTGCTCTATGCCGTGGGCGAGATAGTGCAACAGGGCAGCAACAACCCCATGAGCGACTTGGATGCCATTGTGGGCGAGAAAATGGTCAAGCAAATCAAGAAACTCCAGGACGACAAGCATGTCAAGGGCATGGTGCTCCGCGTGAACTCGCCAGGCGGCAGTGCGTTTGCCAGCGAGCAGATATGGAAGGCGCTCGAGGACTTCAAGGCCTCAGGCAAGCCCCTGGCAGTGTCGATGGGTGACTATGCCGCATCGGGTGGTTACTATATCTCCAGCGGTGCCCAGCGCATCTTCGCCGAGCCTACGACCATTACTGGCTCAATCGGCATCTTCGGTATAATTCCTTGCTATGAGGAGTTGGCCGAGAACAAGATAGGCGTACACATGGCAGTGGTCAAGACCAACGAGAATGCCGACATGGGTATCACGACCAAGAAATTGACCCCGTCACAGAAAAACGCCCTCCAGCGCATGATCAACAACGGCTACGACTTGTTCACCAAGCGGTGCGCACAGGGCCGCCATGTCACGCAGGACAGCATCAAGCAGATTGCCGAAGGACGCGTCTGGGAAGGTACGACTGCATTGAAGATTGGTTTGGTTGACGAGTTGGGCAACCTGCAGGCTGCCATTGACTGGGTGGCAAAGAAGGCCAACATGAAGAAGGATTTCAAGACCCAGAACTATCCTGCATTGTCGACCGACTGGCGCTCGATGCTCAACATGATGATGCAGCAACAGTATGAGCTGAAGCTTCAAGGCGAGATGGGGATGCTCTACGATTGGCACAAACAATTGCAGAAGATTGGCAACCGCGACCACATCCTTTGCCTCATGCCCGAAGTAGTGATTGAGTAGCTGAACGGCCTCACCCCCAGCCCCCTCTCCGGGGGGAGAGGGGAATGAGTTACAATGCCAATGTGAAACGTGGTCTTAATTCTTAATTCATAATTCTTAATTATCATCGATTTCACCAAAATATTGAACAAGCAGCAGCGCAAGGCTGTGCTCAACGCCATATTGACACCTTTCTCGTGGCTATATGGCGCGGGCGTGTGGATTCGCAACATGGCATTCAATTGGGGGATATTGAAGCAGGAGAGCTTCGATGTCCCTGTGGTGAGTGTGGGCAATATTACGGTGGGTGGCACTGGCAAGACACCGCATGCCGAATATATCATCGAGGCATTGTGCCGCAAGTACAAGATTGGTGTGCTCAGTCGGGGCTACAAACGCAAGACTCATGGGTTCATTCTCGCAACCGACTCGCTCTCGCCCAAGGACATCGGCGATGAGCCCTACCAGATCTTCCATAAGTTCAATGGACTCATCACGCTGGCGGTGTGTGAGGACCGCCGAAAGGGCATCCGTGAAATGCTCGCCATCGACCCTGACATCAACTTGTTCATCCTCGACGATGCTTTCCAGCACAGATATGTCAAGCCTAAGGTGA
>JAEEJI010000041.1 GCA_016281825.1 Muribaculaceae bacterium
CTCCAGGCCTTGCGCATCTCGCGCACGATTGTGTTGTCCCTCACATGGGCATACACGCTCGCCGTAGTGACGATGCTTCTGTGGCCAAGTATGTGTTGGATTACCGACAATGACACGCCACGAAGCAGGCAGATGGTGGCGCACGTCACCCTACCGCAGTGCATCGACACGCGCTTGCGGATGTGCAGCCGCTTCATCGCCCTTCGCAGCAAAAGGTTCGACCTCGCATTGCTCGGCAGGTCAAACAACCTGCCCTCACCCGACACAAGCGTCACCGCCCTGCCACCAAAAGACACTGACAACGGCACTCGCACCTCCGCTCCAGTCTTTCGAGTGCGCAGAGACAGCCACCTCTGCCGACCCGTTGACCGCACATCGCTGCCACGTACACGGCACAAATCTGAGTAGCGCAGCCCGGTGTAGCATGAAAACAGGAATGCGCTCACGACCGACCGCTCGTCATCGGGCAAAGTGTCTGCCCCACGTTCCAGCTTCTTCAATTCCCTCTCAGTAAGCGATGCCTTGTGCGTGTCCTCCTTGCGGATGGTATACTTCCTGAACGGGTCACGCACCAGCAAGTCCTCGCCCAGGGCAATGTTGATGTAGCGGTGCCACACTTTCATGATTTTGGCGATGGTGTTAACGGCGAGGCGCAGCGCACGCAGGTATGCGTCAAACTCGCTCACCAGCGAGTAACTCACGTCCGCAAATGTCATGGTG
Source organism: Muribaculaceae bacterium (assembly GCA_016281825.1). Lineage (GTDB taxonomy): Bacteria > Bacteroidota > Bacteroidia > Bacteroidales > Muribaculaceae > Sodaliphilus. Next base: position 721 of record JAEEJI010000041.1, read on the forward strand.
GGTCTGAACCTCCGCAGATGATCCAGGCAGTTCCGGTGGTTTCCCTTCGTAGCCTCGCACACTGCAGCGACATCTATCTGTGTCGCCATCCATTCAAGGAAACTCTCCGTCGCCGATGGCGCTACAAGTTCGGGATGGTCGATGAGTCCATTCACATCCCCTACCCGCCGCAAGTGGCACTCTCCGTCCACGATTATCTGCACTATCGCAGTTCGGCCTTGCAATCTCTCCACGATCTCGTTCATCAATTCAGCTATCTCCATGTCTTTTTGTGTAGGTTTCATTGTTGATAATTTTGTGCAAAAGTAAAACAAAACATCATGAAACAGGACACAAAAGACAAAATCCAATATGGCTCAGCTGTGGCGATGATCGCCAGCGGGATCATATTGACATTCCTCTCATTCCTGATGCTGCGCATCATTCATAGCACCGTGCTCGCATACGTCGGCGAGGCTATAGGTTTCGCCGGAGCTGTGTTCGGACTGACGGTATACGCCAGAAGCAAGGGACAAGAGATGGAGGAAAAATTCCACGAGCTAGAAACAAAATTAATGAATCATGAAAATACTGATTGACAATGGACATGGCAAAGAAACGCCGGGCAAACGCTCTCCGGATAGCACATTCTTCGAGTGGCAGTTCAACCGGGAGATAGCGACCCGCGTGCGTGAAGCACTGGTTAACGAAGGGTATGACGCTGAACGGATTGTCACGACCGACGAGGACGTGTCGCTGATGGAGCGTTGCCATCGGGTCAACGCGGTATGCCAACAGCTTGGCCGAAAGAATGTGGTGCTCATAAGCATCCACGCCAATGCTGCAGGCAAAGGCAACTGGTCGACGGCAAGAGGCTGGACAGGATGGGTGGCAAAACAGGCGTCGGCAAACAGCCGCCTGCTGGCGCAACTGCTCTATGACCAGGCTCTGCTCATGGGATACAAGGGCAACAGGTCGGTGCCGCCGACACATTACTGGCAAGCGGATTTCGCCATCATCAAACGCACGCTATGCCCGGCCGTGCTGACCGAGAACTTATTTTACGACAATGCTGAAGACCTGGCCATACTCAAGAGCGAGACAGGCAAAAGCAACATCGTGCAGATTCACGTCGACGCAATCAAGAGATATGTCAATGACTTCATGCATTAACAAATGGGCGGTGACGATCTGCGCCCTGCTTTGCATGGCAGCGTGCAAGACTGCCAAACAAGCAGACCACCGTGTGATATCGGTGGCCCAGCAAGAGGCTGGTTAAATGAAAGACAGCTCCACGATCGAAAGTCTGAGGGGCTTCCAATCGTTCGCGCTGGACATCGATGACCTGGTGATTGAGATACCCTCGTACCGGCTAGCGTTCGGCGAGAGCATAGCCGCATCTGACAGCACGGCAGTGCGCTCGCCGAACGCGGCCGTCAAGCTCAAAGGACGCAAGGCTTCACTCAAGATGCAGTCATCAGCCGCCATGGAGCGGCAGGTGACCGAGCATCATGAGGACACCCTGACAACCATGACACGCACACAGCGGGAGGCCAGGGATGTGGCCGAACGCACGACGTTCGGCAAACCTCCTGACTGGACCATCATCCTGCTTGTGCTGGTCGTAGTCGCCATCATCGCATGGTATATCGCTCATGGCCATCAATAAGTATTGCCCGGTGCATAAATGCATCGGGCTTTTTTTATGTAGTCCCACCCTCCTCCCCGCCAGGCGTGTCGGTGTGGGCTGACGTTACGCTAGGTTGCTTGGCGGTAGCCAGAGACTGCCAACGGGGCCACCTTTATACCGCAGACAAAAACAAGCGAGGGCGCAGATCGTGCCCAGTCAGACTCACTGGCTCGCTAGCCGGGGCACCATCTCGCGCCCACGCATCGGGCAAGCCCGAGTTTTATCTGCGGCGGCAGCACCAGGCAGACTCCGTCACCCGCACGCGCTACCACGCTCCACCGCTCCATACCGGCACGCCAGGCGCAACTTCTTATGCCCGGGGAGTCGACACGCCCACGCATGGCGGCTAGTTGACCGCACAGCGGGCGTTAA
>JAEEJI010000042.1 GCA_016281825.1 Muribaculaceae bacterium
ATCGATGGTGGTAGCTCGCAAATTGGCGGACGCTTCACCGTTGCTGAGGCAAACGACCTTGCCAACGTGCTCGAGTCTGGTAAGATGCTGGCACGTGTCAATGTGGCTAGCGAGAGCGTGATTGGTCCCTCGCTGGGTCAAGAGTCCATCAAGAAAGGTGTCATCTCGTTTATCGTAGCACTGATTCTGTTGGTCATCTTCATGATTTGCACTTATGGCGTATATGCAGGTAACATTGCCAACCTGGGTCTGATCATGAACCTATTCTTCACCATGGGTATCCTCGCATCGTTCCAGACCGTGCTTACCCTGCCGGGTATCGCTGGTATCGTGCTTACCCTGGGTATGGCTGTGGACGCCAACGTGCTTATCTTTGAGCGTATCAAGGAGGAGTTGCGTGCTGGCAAGGGCCTCAAGGCGTCGGTCAGCGATGGTTACAAGAATGCCTTCTCGGCAATCTTCGACTCTAACTTGACCACCATCATCACGGGTATCATCCTGATTGTCCTGGGTTCGGGTCCCATCCGCGGTTTCGCCGTTACCCTCGTGATTGGTATCTGCTGCTCATTCTTCACTGCAGTGTTCGCAACCCGTCTGGTGATGGAGCACTTCGTCAACAAGGGCACCTTCAACAACATGACTCTGACCACCAGCCTGACCAAGAACTTGATGCAGAACGTGAAGTACAACTTTATGGGTGCTGCCAAGAAGACTTGGATGGTGCTGGCAGTGGTCGCTGCAATTATCTTGTGCTTGTTTGTTTTCCGTGGCTTGAACCAGGGTATTGATTTCTCGGGTGGTCGCAACTATGTGGTGCAATTTGACCATTCAGTGAACACCGAGAAGCTCGAGAACCAGCTGACTCCGCTCTTCCAGGGCGGCAATGTGTCGGTCATCACCATCGACAACGACACCAAGGTGCGTGTCTCGACCAACTACAAGATTGACAGTAACGACGAGAATATCGATGACGAAATCATGGACAAGCTCTACACGGGCTTGAAGAGCGAGTTGGGTACGATGACCAAGGAGGACTTCAGCGTGGCTAATGAGAGCGTGGGTGTCGTCTCGACCGACAAGGTGGGACCGAGCATCGCTAGCGACATGACCCGCGAGGCCATCTGGGCAGTGATCTTCTCGTTGCTCGCAATGGCATTGTACATCCTCATCCGTTTCCGCAACGTGGCGTTCTCTATCGGCGCTCTGGCTGCCGTGGCGTTCACATCGTTTGTGGTTATCGGTTTCTACAATCTCCACGGCATCTTCCCGTTCTCGATGGAGATTGACCAGACGTTTATTGCGGCTATCCTAACTGTGATTGGTTATCAGGTCAACGATACCGTGGTGGTCTTCGACCGTGTGCGAGAGTATCGCGCTCTCTATCCCAAGCAGGATCTCTACGAAACGTTCAACAAGGCACTGTGCAGCACGTTGTCGCGTACGTTGATGACTTCTATCACGACCTTGCTCGTGTTGCTCGTCATGTTCTTCCTGGGTGGAGAGTCTATCCGCAGCTTCATCTTCGCGATGATTCTTGGTGTCATCATCGGTACATGCGCTTCGCTGTTCGTAGCATCGCCCGTGGCATACGCCCTGACACGTCGCCAGGTCAAGAAGTCGGCACAAGTTGTCAAGAAGTAGTAGTATTTTTTTCATACATTTGTGCGGGATGTCCTGGCATTAGGGGCATCCCGCTTTTTTAAACTTGAATAATTCGAGAACTCGATAGTTCGAATATTCGAGCACTCGAGTAATCGAGCATTCGAGAACTCGAATAATCGATAGCTCGTGACTCAAACGAAATCATGATGGCAACGATTGACAATATTCGTGATTTGCGCATTTGCGACTTCAACTATGACCTGCCCGACGAGCGTATCGCCAAGCATCCCCTTGCCCAGCGTGAGAAGTGCAAATTGCTCTATTGGCACCAGGGAATCATTGAGGACCACCACTTCAGCGATGTGCCCCGACTGCTGCCGCAGGATGCAATGCTGGTCTACAACAACACGCGCGTTATCAATGCCCGTCTGCGCTTCCGCAAGGAAACGGGCTCGCTTATAGAGATTTTTTGCCTAGAACCCGAGGCACCGCGCGATTACCAGCTCATCTTCCAGACCACCGCACACTGCGCATGGAACTGCTTGGTGGGAAACAGCAAGCGATGGAAGCAGGGTGTGCTGCAGCAGACAGTGGAGGTCGATGGACAGATGGTCACTTTGCGCGCCACGCGAGGCGAGCAGAGCGGCAACGCTTGGGTCATCAACTTTGACTGGGATGGTGGCGTGACCTTTGCCTCGGTGCTTGATGCCGTGGGCGTGATTCCCATTCCGCCCTACCTGAACCGCGACACCGAGGCTAGCGATGCAACTGACTACCAGACGGTCTATAGCCACATTGATGGAAGCGTGGCGGCACCCACGGCAGGGTTGCATTTCACCGATGACCTGTTAGCCGAGTGTGATAGCCGAGGCATCACTCGGCGTGAACTCACGCTCCATGTGGGCGCAGGCACTTTCCAGCCTGTCAAGAGTGAGCACATCGGCGAACATGACATGCACGTCGAAGTGTTTGCCGTGCCACGCGCATTGCTGGTCGAACTGAAAGAGGCTCGTCGGCCGGTGGTGGCGGTAGGAACGACATCGGTGCGCACACTCGAGAGCCTCTACTATGTGGGACAAATCTTGGCAGAAAATCCTGACGCATCAGGCGACGAGCTGACCGTGCGGCAGTGGATGCCCTACACATCACCCTGCGAGATTTCTATTGCCCAGGCGTTGCAGCACATCATCGATTACATGGACCGCATCGGGGCGCAGACCTTCCTCGGCGCGACCCAACTGATGATTGCCCCTGGTTTCCAGTACCGCATCATCTGCGGGATGATTACCAACTTCCACCAGCCACAGTCTACCCTGCTTCTTTTGGTGTCGGCATTTGTCGGTCAGGACCAGTGGAGGCCGATGTACGACCATGCTTTGGCCAACGGATATCGCTTCCTGAGCTATGGCGATGGGTCGTTATTGATGCGTTGATGGTCGGTAAAAACGGGCGATTCGTCTAGATTTGTCGCAAAATACACTCTCGCAGGTTAAACGGGCACCTCTTTTGCTTGTCTAAAAGGAAAACTCCTAGAAAACTGGGAGGCCTAATTCTTAATTCTAAATTCTAAATTATTAATTAGTAAAGATATAGCGTTATGAAAACTACAGTACGCAACATCATGATGAGCTTGGTGCTCATGGGCGGCATGATTTTGACCGTCCCTGTCTCGGCGCAGCATTCGTCGAGCCGTGAACGTCATTCAGGCTCAGTCCGCACCGAGAGCCGTTCGACCTCGTCACGAAGTGAGAGTCGCCCGCAAGTGACCCGCAGCGAGGGCCGTTCTTCCTCGGTTCGCAGCGAGAGCCGCCCGCAAGTCACCCGTAGCGAGTCACGGCATAGCGAGAGCCGCCCGCAGGTGAGCCGCACCGAAAGTCGACGCAGTGAAGCGCGTCCGCAGGTGCGCACCGAAGCACGCACCGAAACCCGCAAGGTCGAGGCTCCGCAAACACGCACCGCCGTTGACCGTAATCGTGGCGGCAATGTCAACTCCGACCGTGGTGGAAACGACCGCGGAGGCAATGGTGGCAGTGTGACTTCAGGCACTCGCGGTGGCAACAACCGTGGCACTGTCGGAGGCATCACCAATGGCCGAGAGCGTCCGTCCACCCAGATGAGAGACAACAACCGTACTACTCCACCCACTACCAACATGGATGACAACGGAAAACGGGGTGGCAATAGCAACCACAATGGTAACGTGGGCAATGATCGTGGCGGACGTGGCAACGACCGTGGTGGAAACATGGGCAATGACCGTGGCGGACGTGGTAACGACCGTGGTGGTATGGGTAACGATCGCGGTGGACGTGGCAATGACCGCGGTGGACGTGGCAACGACCATGGACGCCATGATAACGACCGCGGACATGGTAGAGGCAACCAGCACGGCTACGGTCCCAGCGACCGCGGTGGACACAGCCGTCCTTACAACTACAACGACCACCCGCATCGCGACCAGTTCAGCTGGAACCACTCGCACCACAACTGGAGCCGTCCGCTGCCCCCTCCGCACCGTGCCTATCGTCCCGCGCCGCTGCGCTACTACCGTCCGGTGGTCCCTGTTCACTATCGTCCCTACTATGGTGCACCGGTCATTGACCGCATCTTGGGTCTCATGTTCGGCACCTACTACGATATGTCGCTCGACTACCTCTACACCAACGGCTACTACATCGATGGTTATCAGGACAACATCATCTATCTGCGCGACGTGCGCATGTTGAACCTCCTCTGGCCCGATGTGATGCTCTGCTACGACGGCGGTCGCCTGGCCAACGCTCAGTTCGTCTACGCTACCACTTATCGTGACCGTGCACGCTACAACCGCCTCTATCACGACTTGAGCGCAGTCTACGGACCTCCCATCAGCGTCGAGAGCGGTTTGGCCACCTGGTTCGGAGGTAACACCACCGGCTACGTCACCCTCAGCATGGGAAGCGACTACGGCCGCTACTACACAACCCTCTCCATCGGCTACTAAGCGATGCACAATATATATAATTGCAGCCTGGCAGAAAAGACCTGCCAGGCTGCATTTTTTATAAGAATAGCCCACTACCAGCGCGCAGCGCAATCTTTATCTCAGTATCTTCGCCCACTCGCCGGGCTTGGCTAGAAGCTCCGCCACTTCGTCGAGGGTCTCGTCGTGACGCGCCTCATATTCGGTCTCGCCCGCCTGGTAGTAGTAGCGGTTAAGCAGTTCCTGTGCCAACAGACGGACTATCTCCTTGCGATGCGTGTCCAGGTCGTGATTCAGATCGTGCTTGAGCAATTTTTCCAGCTGTTCGAACGCTGCCTGTGTGCTGTCATTCATGTATCCCTCCAGTTTCGCCACCTTCTGCAGGTTTTCCAATCCCTGCTCACACACTTTGTCGTACTCAAACTTCTCGGGGTCGATAAAGGCCTTGAACTCGTTGAAAATCTCATCGGTCACCTCAAACTCGCTCGGCTGCGGCAGGGTGGGGTGCTCCGATTGGTAACGCGTGGCGAAGTCAAATGCCCAGTTGTCGCGCACGATGTTATAGACCAGGCGGTTTAGTTCAGGGTAATCAATTTTGACGTCGGGTGTAATGCCGCCGCCCTCACGCACCTCGCGACCGTGGGCTGTGTGGAACACGCGTGCCGTCGAGTCGGTAGTGGTGCGCTGATAAGAGCCGTCGGCGTTGCGGCGCGAGTAGTCCACCTCCTGGATAAGGCGCCCGCTGGGGATATAATACTTAGCCACAGTCACTTTAAGAATACCGTCAAATGGCAGCGGACGTGTTGTCTGCACCAACCCCTTGCCGTAGGAACGCGACCCGAAGATGACTGCGCGGTCCAGGTCCTGCAAAGCGCCGGCGGTGATTTCGCTCGCCGAGGCGCTGCCCCCGTCAATGAGCACCGCTAGCGGAATCTTAGTGTCAATCGGCTCTTGCGTGGTCTTGTACACTTTCTCGCTCGCCTTGTCGCGACCACGAGTGGTGAGCACGGTAGTGCCCTTGGGCACAAAGTAGCCCACAATTTGCACAGCGCTCTCCATCAGACCGCCGCCATTGCCGCGAAGGTCCAGCACCAGTGCCTTGACGGCAGGGTTCTTCTTTAGCTCGAGCACGGCCTCCTTGACCTGTTGCGCCGAGTGCTCGTTGTAGGTAGTCAGACTGATG
>JAEEJI010000043.1 GCA_016281825.1 Muribaculaceae bacterium
CACATCATCATCCTTGCCAACACCGAGCATTATGGCGGTGGCGGCATCTACAACAGTTATAATCTGAGTTACACACGCGGTGACCGTTTTCGCCCTGTGGTAGTGCATGAGTTCGGGCATAGTTTCGCCGGCCTAGGCGACGAGTACCCCTATGGCGACGATGACCCGCGCTACTTCGCCGATGTTGAGCCGTGGGAGGCCAACCTGACCACGTTGTGCGAGTTCAGCAGCAAGTGGGCCGACATGATTGACGAGTCCACGCCCTGCCCCACCCCTGAGAGGAGTCAGGAGTCAGGGCTCGCTGACGCGAGCTATCAGGAATCAGGGCTCGCTAGCGCGAGCTATCAGGGGGCAGGGCTCGCTGACGCGAGCTATCAGGAGTCAGAGGACAGTACGCTTGTGACGCGTCGCGTGGGTTTGTTTGAGGGCGGCGGTTACTTGAGCAAGGGAGTGTACCGTCCCGTGCAGAACTGCCGCATGCGCACCAACGAGGTGCCCGAGTTCTGCCCCGTGTGCCAACGCGCCATCCGCCGGCTGATTGAGTTTTACACGAACTAGATCGCGCTCCGCGCTGGTAGGGGTCAGGAGTCAGGGGTCGGGGGTCAGGAATCTGGGGTCAGGGCTCGCTAGCGCGAGCTATCAGGTTTCAGCTGATTCCTGACATCTGACAGCGCTTTCGTGAGCTTGTGTGAGGAAAGGTAGTTGGGTCAATAGAGCTGCTCCGAGGATGGGGAGTGCGCCTTTGGCGGCACGTTTGAAGAACTGCCTTCGCGACTGGAGTTCCTCATTTTTTTTTATTTTCCATTTAGCTAAATATGTGTGCCTAAAGCGACCCCGGATTTGGCGTTAGATAAAAGAAAAAAGACGTGGGTTGCTGTACCGTCAGCTTACCCCGTCATCAGGCTCTCGCATTGCCTTCCCCTAGGATAAGCAACGCAGTTAGCCCACGCCGTGAGATATTATACTTGCCATTGACACGAGGCCAATGGGTATAATACACCCGACATGGACGTTGCCGTTGCCGTATCTTCGAGGGTTACAAATTTGCGAGATTTGATGACCGAAGATAAACGTCACAAGTAACGTCCTTTGTATGTCTGACCCACCCAGCCCCGAGGGGCTAACTGGAATCGTTGGCAAAGATAGTGAATGTTTTTGAGATTGCCAAAGGATTTGGCAAAAAAATAGCCGCGACGGGGCGCGGCATATATAGGGGGGACAGGTTGTTGACTTTATGTTTTATGCATTTGGTTCGAGGTCGTCGTAGCGCTGGTAGAGGAAGTCGTTGTAGGGGAAGCGCTGGGTGTGGACGAGGCGGGCTTTCTCGTAGAGGAGCTTTTTGAGCTCGTCAATGTTGTCGCCGTTCTTGGCGCTGATGAAGATGCAGTTGCCTGCCATGCGTGCCATCCAGGTCTCCTTGAGCTCGTCCAAGGGGATGTTCTCGCGCTGACGCGGGGTTAGGTCGTCCTCGTCCTTGGGGGTGTAGGTGAACTGGTCAATCTTGTTGAAGACCATGATCATCTCTTTACCAGCGGCATCGCAGACCTCCTGTAGGGTGCGGTTGACGACTTCGACTTGCTCCTCAAACTGCGGGTGAGAAATGTCAACTACATGTACCAGGATGTCACTGTCACGTACCTCGTCGAGGGTGGTCTTGAAGGATTCAACCAGGTGGGTGGGCAACTTGCGGATGAAGCCGACGGTGTCGCTGAGCAGGAACGGCAGGTTCTCAATAACAACCTTGCGGACGGTGGTGTCGAGGGTGGCGAAGAGCTTGTTCTCGGCAAAGACCTCGCTCTTGCTCAACACGTTCATCAGCGTTGATTTGCCCACGTTGGTGTAGCCCACCAAGGCGATTCGTGTGAGTTTGCCACGGTTCTTGCGCTGGATGACTTTCTGCTTGTCCCAGTCGGCAAGCTTCTGCTTGAGTAACGAGATTTTTGTTTTAATGATGCGGCGGTCGGTCTCAATCTGCGTCTCACCCGGTCCGCGCATACCGATACCGCCTCGCTGACGCTCAAGGTGTGTCCACATGCCCGTCAGTCTCGGCAGCAGGTATTGGTACTGCGCCAGCTCGACCTGCATCTTGGCGTTGGCTGTCTGCGCGCGTTTGGCGAAGATATCGAGGATGAGCGTTGTGCGGTCGAGCACCTTGACCTGTGTCGCCTTTTGGATGAAGGCAATCTGTTTGGGCGAGAGGTCGTCGTCAAAAACGACCAGGCTCACCTCGTTGTTCTCGACAAAGTCAACGATTTCCTCTAGCTTTCCTTTGCCTACATAACTGGTGCTGTTTGGCGCGTCACAGCGTTGTGTGAAGCGCTTGACGGTGGTTGCGCCGGCAGTTTCGGCCAGGAACTCCAGTTCGTCGAGATACTCGGCCGATTTCGCCTCGTTTTGCTGAGGCGTGATCAGTCCCACAAGCACAACGGTCTCTTGCTCTACTGCGCTGATGGTGCGTTTGCTATCGTCAATGAAACCCATTTAGTCAATTGAGAATTGTGAATTGAGAATTGAGAATTGAGAATGGTGAATTGAGAATAAGAGCGAATGCCTACAAAAAAGGCCTCGGGAGAACCGAGGCCCACAGAACCAGCGATGCTCTAGGTTCTTATTTCTTGTTACTAAACTCTTGTCTTATTTTTTCGCCACTTTGTTGTAGCGCTTGTTCAGTCCGTCAATGACCTCTTTAGTCACGTCATACTTCGAGTCGATATAGAGTGTGGCGCTCTTACGAATCACCATGTCATAACCTTTCTGCTTGGCATACTCGTTCATGAAATTGTTGATAGAGTCCATGAGTTGGGTCTGGCTCTGCGTCAACTCGTTCTGTATGCTCTGCTGCAGGTTGCCCAGATAGTTCTGCGCATCGTTCTGCATCTTCTGCAACTTAGCCTCATCAGCCTTGTAGCTGTCCTCGGTGAGGTAGCCATTGGTTTTGAGCTTCTGCTGCATGGCAGTGCCGAACTTATTGATTTCGTTGCCTTTCTGCGTCTGTGCGGCGTCAAACTGGTTCTGTCGGCGCAACATGGCTTCGTTGATGTCCTTGGCCAGATTGTAATTGTTCATGATTGAGTCCTCGTCGACATAACGGATAGTCATCTTCTCCATGGCAGTCTGCGGCATGTTAGCTGCGGGCTTTGTTTCCTTGGGTTTTTCGTTGCACGAAGTGAGAGCCACTGCGCAAGCAGCGACGAATAGTAGTTGGGCAAAATGTTTTGTCAATTTCATTTTAAAGTATCAAGTATTATTTATTATTCGTAAAATTTCGGGTCTTGTGCGCAAGTAATGCCTCGTTTTCTCATCTCGGGGTTGGAGTGGATGTGTGTGTTTGGGAATCTTCCTCCTTTGACGAAGAATATTTTGACTCCTAACAGTATCACTGCCAGTGCGATAAGTATTATCGTAGACAATAAAACGGCCATCGTTGCGTTTAAGAAATCGTAAAATCGTTGCAAATATACTGATTTTTTGTCGCTCAATTCAAAAAAAAGCCGTAACTTAGCGGTGCTTTTTGCGAGTATTTAACAATATTTCGCCCGATGTAACGAACACTAACATTTCAAACCTTTTTAATCACATCACAATTAACAAAAAATTATGACCGTAAAAGAACTGAAACCGGCACGCGTGTGGCAAATCTTTGACGAGATTACGCAAGTGCCCCGCCCCAGTGGCCGCTTGGCCAAAATCCAGGCTTGGTTAGTAGACTTCGCCAAGAAGAATAACCTTGAGTACAAGGTTGACGAGGTCGGCAATGTCGCCATGTTCCGTCCCGCCGCCCCCGGCTTTGAGAACGCCAAGGGAGTTGTGCTTCAGGGCCACATGGACATGGTAGCCGAGAAGGCAGCATCGTCGAACCACGACTTTGATAACGACCCGATTGAGACCATCGTTGAGGGTGAGTGGGTACGTGCCAACAACACCACGCTGGGTGCAGACGACGGCATGGGCCTCGCTATCGCGCTTGCCGCCATCACCGACCCCGACATCAAGTGCGGTCCGATGGAGGCTCTCGCCACCGTTGACGAGGAGACTGGTCTGACCGGTGCCAGCAACATCAAGGCCGACATGCTTCGCGGCGACTACCTGCTGAACCTGGACAGTGAGGATGACGGTGTCATCACCGTGGGCTGTGCCGGTGGTCTGGTGTCAATCTTCAAGTTTGACTACAAGGAAGAGGATGCTCCGAAAGACCTGCTCTACTTCCAGATTAACTTTGCCAAGTTCCATGGCGGCCACTCGGGCACCGACATCAACAAGGGCTTCGCCAGCGCCACCAAGCTGATTGCTCGCTTGCTATGCACCATGGGTGTTGACTACAAGTTGGTCAAGGTCGACTCGGGTAACCTGCACAACGCCATCGCTTTCACCGCTGAGGCTGTTATCGGCATTAAGCCCGAGGACAAGGAGAAGTTTGCCGTTGCGTTCAATACGTTCAAGGCCGAGGTCGAGAACGAGTATCACGTGACCGAGAAGAACTTCGAAATGGTTTGCAAGAGCGTTGACGCTCCCGCCAAGGTTGTTGATGACTGCACGGCTCACCGCGTGATGACCGCCGTGTTTGCCGCACCTCATGGTGTGTCGTCGATGAGCATGGAGATTGAGGGTCTTGTCGAGACCTCAACCAACCTGGCCAGCATCAAGATGCGCGACGGACAGTTCATCATCGAGGCGTTCAGCCGTTCGGCTGTCGAGAGCCGTAAGATGGAGCTCGTCGCTCAGATTGAGGCCGTGATGCGCTTGGCAGGTGTCAACGAGGTGCTGCAAGAGG
>JAEEJI010000044.1 GCA_016281825.1 Muribaculaceae bacterium
CAACCTGCGCAAGGAGACTGACAAGGCTAAGGCTGCCGAGGACTACAAGCACGTAACTGCTATGCTTGACAAGCTGGCTGGCAAGAACGTCATCAGCAAGAACAAAGCTGCCAACCTCAAGTCGAAGCTGGCTAAGCAGATCAATAAACTGGAGGCCTAAGGTCTAAAGTCTAAGGTCTAACGTTGGCCCATTCGTCTATCGGCTAGGACGCAAGATTTTCATTCTTGAAAGAGCAGTTCGATTCTGCTATGGGCTACCCTTCTGGGCGTTAAGCAACAAAGCTTAACGCTCTTTGTCGTACCCCTTGCCCGGGGGTGTCGCTTCGCTCCACCCTCGGTTACTCAAATGGTCGCCTTTGGCGACATCTGCGAGATAAACCTATCTGCTTAATCTGCGAAATCTGCATGAGGTTTTAATTGTGCGTTGTTTAGTTTGAAAACTTTTTGTTATCTTTGTCGAAATTTTCAAATCGCAATGAACAAGCATATCATCTTCATTTTTGTGGCTTTGGTGGCCTTCGCCGCGGCAGCGCGTACAGCGCCCGTCAAGGAGTTCAACACCGAGAGCGCCACCCCCGTCGACCGTCGGATTCCAGAGAACGACCGGCTTTTCGTCAGTAAAGCCATTGAGAAGGAAATCGCCCGCGTCGAGCGCATGCTCACCAACCGGAAGCTCGCCGAGATGTTCGCCCGTTGCTTCCCCAACACCCTCGACACCACCGTCCATTACCGCCTGGATGACGACGGCAAACCCGACGCCATTGTCTACACCGGTGACATCCACGCCATGTGGCTGCGTGACTCGGGCGCGCAGGTGTGGCCCTACGTGCAGTTTGCCCGCAACGACCGCGAGCTGCGCCAACTCATCGAGGGCGTCATCCGCCGTCAACTGCGCAGTATCGTCCTCGACCCATACGCCAACGCGTTCAATGACGGCCCCACCGGCAGTTACTGGAGCAGTGACCTCACCGACATGAAGCCCGAGCTGCACGAGCGCAAGTACGAGATTGACTCGCTGTGCTACCCCCTGCGCCTCGCATACGAGTACTGGCGTGTCACGGGCGACACCAGCATCTTTGACGACACCTGGCTGAAGGCCATGGAGCGCATCCTTGAGGTGTTTGTCGACCAGCAGCAGAAGACCGGGCGCGGCAACTACCGCTTCCAGCGCACCACCGCCGTTGCCACCGACACCCGCCCCAACGGCGGCTATGGCAACCCCGTACGCCCCGTGGGACTCATCGCCTCGGCGTTCCGGCCCAGCGACGACGCCACCGTCTTCCAGTTCCTCATCCCCAGCAACTTCATGGCCGTCACCTCGCTGCGCAAGGCCGCGACCATCCTCACGGGCATCAACAGCCGGCCCGACCTCGCGTTGCGCTGCACCAACCTCGCAAACGAGGTGGAACAGGCCCTCAAGCAATATGCTGTCGTCCACCATCCCACCTATGGTGACATCTATGCCTACGAGGTCGATGGATACGGAGGCTGCAACCTCATGGACGACGCCAATGTGCCCAGTCTCCTCGCCATGCCCTACCTGGGCGATGTCAGCCTTGACGACCCCATCTACCAAAACACCCGCCGATTCGTGCTCAGCGAGGACAACCCCTATTTCTTCAAGGGTGCTGCAGCCGAGGGCATCGGCGGCCCTCACGTCGGCAAGGACATGATTTGGCCCATGAGCATCATGATGCGCGCCTTCACCAGCAAGGACGATGCCGAGGTGAAGCGGTGCATCGAGATGCTTATCAACACCGATGCCGGCATGGGATATATGCACGAGTCGTTCCACAAGGATGACCCCAACAACTACACCCGCCGCTGGTTCGCCTGGCAGAATACCCTGTTCGGCGAACTCATTCTCCACCTCGTCAACACCGGCCGCCTCGGCCTGCTGAATAGTTTATAGATTGTCCCCCCAAGCTCCCCTAAAGGGGGACTTGAAACCGAACATTTATGAAAAGATTCATTTCATTCTGCATTCTGCAATGTGCATTATGCATTAGCTTCGCCCAGTCGTCAAGCCACCAGTATGTCACCGTAGTCGCCGAACCCGACCACGCCGACTGGACCTACCATGTGGGCGATACACCGCACTTCACCGCCTATGCCATCTGCGAGAACGTGCGTATGGCCGATACCGAGATTACCTACAGCTACGGCCCCGACAAACTCGATCCCGTGGCGACCCGCACCGTGCGTACCGACCGCAATGGCATGGCACACTTCACCATCCCCGCGCCCAAGCAGCCGGGCTTCACCAGTGTGCGTGTCGAGGTCACTTTGGACGGCCGCACCTACAAGTCGATGACCAACATTGCCTGCGACCCTTATTCCATCCAGCCCACGACCACCATGCCCGCCGACTTTGAGCAGTTCTGGCGCGAGGCAGTCGACAAGGCCGCACAACTGCCCATGACCCCCAGTCTGCGTTACAACGAGCAGGAGAGCAATGACCGCGTCGATGTCTATTACCTGCGTTTGCAGTCCTACAAGCGCGGGAACTATGTATACGGGGTGCTCACTGTCCCCAAGACCCCGGGCCGCAAACCCGCTATCCTGCGCTTGCCCGGCGCCGCCGTGCGGTCCTTCCACGGACCCAACGAACTTGCCTATGAGGGATTTGTCGTGCTGGAGGTCGGTGTGCATGGCATCCCCGTTGACCAAGACCCCGAAATCTATCACCAACTGGAGAACGGCGCCCTGGCGGGATACACCACCATGGGCATCGACAACCGCGATACCTATTACTACAAACGCTCCATCCTGGGTTGCGTCAGGGCGGTCGACTACCTGTGCACGCGTGATGATGTCGACACCACACGCATCGCTACCTATGGCGGCAGCCAGGGCGGCATGCTCTCAATTATGACCGCCGCGCTCAGTCCCCATGTGAGCGCGCTGTTCGCCTATTTTCCCGCTTTCTGCGACCTGACGGGCTATTACAACGGCCGTGGCGCGGGCTGGCCCCATCTTTTCCGCGACCCCAACGAGCCCAACCTGAAAGCGCGCATGGAGGTGTCAAAGTATTACGACACCGTCAATTTTGCCCGCCTGTTGCGTGTGCCGGGCTTCTACGCCTGGGGATTCAATGACCCCGCTTGTTGCCCCACATCGACCTTCAGCGCCTATAATGTCATCACCGCGCCCAAGCAGTTGCAGGTGGGACGCGACACCGGTCACTGGCTCTATCCCTGGCAGGTCGACAACGCCCTTCAATGGCTTAAGACACAATTAGCCATGCAATAAACAAGTAAACGAGCAGACAAATAGAAAAATTCTCAATTAAAAATTGTACCTTTGCCTTTTCTAACTGACTCGCTTTGATAATGAATCGTCTGAGACAGATATATGAGTTTTTCAAGATGCGGAAAAGTCTGCTTCTGGTTGTGCTTGCGGCCGTATTGCTGCAAGTGATTCTGGCGATTCAGCACTACTATACTCACCGTTTGCTTGAGAAGGACTTGGACCGAGATGCCGAGCGAGAGTTGATCATGAAGGCTGTGCTCGTCAAGGGAATCCTTACCGCCAATGAGGCGGCACTGATTTCGTGCGAGTGGAGCGTGCGGGAAAACCTGCAGAACCCCGACTCGGTATTCAATTCGGGTCGGTGGATCCTCCAGTCAACAAAGCACCTGGATGGCTGCGGCATCGCCTTTGTGCCTAACTACTATCCCTCGAAAGGACGGCTCTATGAGTTATATGTCAACAAGGACGATGAAACGGTTCGACCGATTGCGGGGCCTGACCATGACTATACGCAGATGGAGTTTTATCGGAAAACCATCGAGCAAGACCAACGTTTCTGGAGTGACCCGTATATCAATACCGCGGGCAACCACAAGCTGATTACCACCTTTTCGCTTCCGGTGCATGCCGCCGGGAAGACCGTGGCGGTGATGGCCATCGATATGCCGGTCGATTGGATGAGTGACACCATCGACCGTCGACACAACTACCCCTCATCTTTCAATCTGCTATTGACCGAGGACGGAAAGCCCATTGTTCAACCAGGCAAAGACCATGTCAATGCGCACGACGTACAACAGGTGATTGAACTCATCAACGACAGTACCGTCAAGCGTTCGCCCAGCACTTCGGGAATCAGCACGGTTATCGACTTCACGAGCAAAGCCGACGGTTCCGACGGCCGAATCTATTATGCCAACATGAAAGGGCGCCCGCACTGGCAATTGGTGGTGGTGTGCTATGACGATGAGGTGTACCATGACCTGAACTGGATGACACTGAACCTGTTAATGCTCATCCTGTTCACGTTGGGTGTATTCGCGTTTATCGTACGCCGCTTTGCTGTGAGTGAACGCAAGTTGCAGGAGGCGAAAATCGAGCAGGAACGCATTGGCGGCGAGTTGCGTGTGGCGAGCACCATCCAGCAGTCGATGCTGCCGCATTCTGCCGAAGGCCGCGAGCAACGTGATGATGTGGATGCCTATGGAATGTTGCGTCCCGCCAAGGAGGTCGGTGGCGACTTGTATGAGTACTTTATCCGTGACGAGAAGTTGTTCTTTTGCATTGGTGATGTCAGTGGTAAGGGCGTGCCCTCGTCGTTGGTGATGGCGGTCACGCAAGCCATCTTCCTCGCTAGCGCAGCGCATACGAGCCAGCCAGCAAGTATCATGCGTACCATCAACCAGACGGGCTGCCGCAATAACGAACGTAATATGTTCGTCACCCTGTTCATCGGAGTGCTCGACCTGCCCACCGGGAGACTGCGGTATTGCAATGCCGGTCATGACACGCCACTGCTGATGACCGACGATGGCCCACAATGGTTCGATGTGAAACCCAACCTGCCACTAGGAGTCATTGATGACTTTGAATATGCGGCACAGGAGTGCTTGTTGCCGCCAGGTGCCACCTTATTGCTCTATACCGACGGCGTGACCGAGGCGATGGACGAGAAGCATAATCAGTTTGGCCGACAGCGGCTGCTTGACTGCTTGATGCCATGCAACGATGCCGATTCCAGCCAGTTGGTCAAGCGGGTAGTCCATGCGGTGGACGAGTTTGTCAATGGTGCTGTGCAGAGCGATGACTTGACCATGCTGGCTGTGCGATATACGCCCAGTGAGCGTGCGGTCATACTCGATGAGCACCTCGCGCTACAAAACGATGTGAGCCAAGTGCCGCGACTCAATGAATTTGTTGACTCGGTGGCACAACAAATGGAACTGGACAAGAAACTGCAGCAACAACTAAAACTTGCCGTTGAGGAGGCCGTGGTCAACGTCATGCAGTATGCTTATCCCATCGGGACGACGGGTGATATTGATGTCAATGCCCAGTGCGATGGCGAGATACTGAAGTTTATCATTTGCGACCGGGGCAAGGCGTTCGACCCCACGCAGACCGCCAGAGCCGATACCTCGTTGTCGGTTGAGGACCGTCCCATCGGAGGCCTAGGCATTCTGCTCGTGCGAGAGCTGATGGACTCCATCAACTATGAGCGCGTCAATGGCAGGAACTTACTCACACTACGAAAAAAACTTAAATAAAAACGATATGAAAACTGAAATTCAAGAAATGGATGGCAAACTGATTGCCACACTGGAAGGAGAGATGGACACGGCGGCAGCTATTGAGGCCGAAAAGGCCATGCAGCCCCTGTTTGAAGCCAACGGCCGCGATGTAGTCATCGAATGCGAGAAGTTGGAATACATCGCTTCGAGCGGATTGCGCATCCTGTTGAGCATTCTTAAGGCGGCCAAGGCCAGCGGCAGCAAGGTGACCTTGCGAAACATGAACGACGATATCAAGAGCGTCTTCTCCATGACGGGCTTGATTAAGCTTTTCGATGTCGAGAACTAATGTCTAACGTCTAAAGTCTAACGTCTAATGTCTAAAGTCTTAAAATATGCCTGCTTGTGGCTATTGGAGGGAGCCCTGTTTTGGCCGGCTACCGCTAGTGCACAGGACAGCACAAAGAACTGTCTGACTCTGGATGTCAACTTCCTGTCGCGTGGTGAGCTGCGCTACGGTGGTTTGCCTGAGGTGGGCGACGAGACCGACGACCATGCACGGTTTGCCGTCGGGCGTACACGCCTTATTTTGGGCTACGAGCGGCCTCACCTAGAAACGCGCATAACCGCCCAATATTCGGGTGTGTGGGGGCAGAGCGGGTCGTTCAACCTCTACGAGACGTGGATCAAGCTCAAGGCGGATAACGGCTTGTTCGCACAGGTGGGACGCCAGGAACTGAACTATGATGATGAGCGCATCTTGGGACGTGACGACTGGACGATGGTCTCAAACTCGCATGACGCTTTGCGCATGGGCTATGAGGGACACGGACACAAGGCGCACCTTGTCCTGGCCTACAACCAACGCTCGGATAACATGAATGGCGGCAGCACTTACCGAACTGATGACGGCACGCATCCCTATAAGTCGATGGTAACGGCATGGTACCACTACGACCTGACGCGTGTGCCGCTAGGGTTCTCATTGTTGTTCATGAACCTGGGTGCTCAGAATCAGCAGGAAGAAGACCCGAAGACCGAGCACCAACAGTTGTTGGGAACATACATCCAATACCATCCCACCCGATGGAACTTCGAGGCATCCTACTATCGTCAGATGGGTACCGATGAGTTCCATATTCCCATCAAGGCGTGGATGATGAGCCTGAAGGCTGATTTTCAGCCGTCGTGGCATTGGTGCATCACGGGTGGCTATGACTACCTGAGTGGTGATGAGAACCCCGTTATCCCCGAGATTGGGGCTTTCGGGTTGACCTATCACGACACGGTGCGAGGGTTCAGCACTCTATATGGTTCGCATCATCAGTTTTATGGTGCAATGGATTTCTTTTACATCCAGGGATACTATGCCGGTTATACACCAGGCTTGCAGAATCTCTACTTAGGAGCCACTTACAAGCCCATCCAGCCGCTGAACTTCAACGCTACTTACCATTATATGCGCACTGCGTCGAAGATATCCGAAGCCACACCATCACTGGGGCATGAGTTGGAACTCTCGGCAGGATATACCATCATCAAGGATGTCAAACTGAGCGCGGGCTACACCTACATGCATGGTACAAGCACCCTTGAGCGCCTGCAACGCATCGAGGGGAAGAACAAACTGCACTGGGGCTGGCTCATGCTCACTGTGAATCCAAACATCTTCACCAAACGCTGGTAAAACCTCCTTAACGGA
>JAEEJI010000045.1 GCA_016281825.1 Muribaculaceae bacterium
GGCATTGTGGGCGATAGTCGTCTGCAGCGAGAAGGGCACTGTGTTCTCCTCGGTAAGTTGCAATGTGACGGTGGTGTCGTTTTGGACGTTGAAGTCCATCACCCCGTCGTTATATCCAGCCAGTGTGGCGGTGAGTCGGTGGTTTCCAGCATAGACTTTTAGCTTTGCCTGCCCCTGCTCGTTGAGGCGTATGGTGCCATAGAACAGCGAATAGTCGGTCTGCATCAGTGTCACTGTGGCTGCCGGCAGGGGTGTTCCGCCCGGTGCGGTGACCCCGATGGTCAGGTTAATGTTTCGCGACTGCGCCCAACCGGCCAGTGCCGTCAGGAGCAACGTCAGGGTAAGGAAGGTTAGTTTTTTCATTGTTTGTGAGTTTTAAAAAAGGGTTGCATGGCCACCGCCACGCAACCCTTTTAATTATTGGCAAGTGTTCATCAGAACACTGAGGTTACTTGATGACCTTGACGGTATGGGTCGTGCCGTCGGTGTAGGTGGTGACCACAATGTTCACACCCTGGAATGCCTTGTCGGCAGCCTGTCCGGCGACATTGTAGTACTTCACGCTAGCAACGGTCTTGCCGGCGGCAAGGCTGTTGACACCTGTCACCTCGTCAAGTTCCATGACAACGGGTTCGCTGAGCTCGATACTGCCATTGGCGAAGCTGATACCCTCAACGTTCACATCCTTGTAGCCGTCCTTCGAGAAGGTAGCGTCGTAAGTCTTGTCGGCTTGGACAACATTGACGGTAAACTTACCCTCACCATCGGTGGTGGCGGTGTAGACAGCCGGTCCAGCGGTAGCGTCACGGTTAACCTGGCTAGTCAACGTCACTGTCACACCCTCAAGCAGGTTGCCATCAGTGTCTTTGACGATGCCAGTGTAGACAACAGCCTCCTTCTCAATACCAAGATAGACAACAGGCAGATTAGCAGCGTAAGTACTAGCGTTACCTGTCAAGAATGTGCTCTGATTGTCTTGGAAGCGAACAACACACTGGCCGGACACATTACCATCAGCCTCGAAAAAGGAATTCTGCCAATCAGTGTAAAGTGAACGCACAATCACACGCAGGTTCTTGCCGGTGTACTCAAACGGTGTGTCAAAGTTGATGACAAGCATGTCAACCATCTCTGACGAGCTACCCTTGGACTCAATGGTGCACTCACCCTCGAAGACCTTCATCATACCCTCGGTGTCAAATAGCGTAGCCGATGTGGTCTCGGTTGCGTCCTCGGTGTTCTCAACCCAAACGGTCACTGTGGGAGTCAAGACCTTAGAACCCGACATGTATCCCTTGTAGGTGAGCGATGTAATCTTTGCGCCATTGTCGATGCCCAACTGTTCAGCCGTGTAGATAGTCTTGGACTCACTGTTGTTATACAATGTACGGACTGGAGCATAAGCGCTAGTGGTAGTTGCTTCGCCCACTTGCACAATGTCGTTGGCGCTCTCCTCTTTGACGGTCACCTCGAGATCGTCGGTAACTACAGTGTAGTCATCGCTGAAGACAAACTCGGCCTTTGCGGGGAAGGTACCCACCTCGTTGGCCACGAAGGCGAACTGAATGGAAGCGGAACCTTGTGCCGGTATCTCGACGGGCTCGGCCTCAGCCACCTTGACGTTGTTGAAGTAGAATGTGGGAGCATAGTCGGCCGGCACAGCCTCGCCTAGCAGGTTCTGCAGCTTGACCGTAGCAGTCGCGTCGTTGTTGGCCATGATGGTGCTAGGCACTCTGAACTCCTTAACGACCACATCGACATCAACCGGCACGAGCTCGAAGCCATAGACATTGTCGATAGCGGCATAACCACTTTCGAAGGCGATATAGTAGTTGCCAGCAGGCACGCCCTCTAATACGTAGGTCTGGAATTCGCTGTTAAGCTCGCCGTTTGGTATCTCCTTAACCAGTGTCCATTCTTTGCGGTCAAGGCTGTAGTACACATTGATTTTACTATCAGACGTTTTCTTGCGGGCCTCAAAGGTCATCTTCTCGCCCTCAGTCACCTTAAGCAGCGGGGTAATGAGCTTATGCATTACAGTATAGTTGGCTTCCGCGTAGTTGTTGTTACCATTGGTGTGATCGGTCTTTTCCCAAGCACCATCGACATCCCACCATCCAACGGGCAACATGTCGGATGTGTTATTGGTCTCGAAGTTCTCGAAGAACTTGGTGTTATCAAGCACCGTACCCGACAAAGCCAGCGTTAGCGGTTCGTCGACGCCCTCGATGGCAACGACCATGTCACCGTTCTTGATGCCAGGCTCATCAGCCAAGAGTGTGACGACCACGGTCGTGCTACCAGCCGACTCAACGGTGAACGATGCCGGCTCGGCCGTGAAGCCCTCGGGCATAGTAATCGTGATTACTGCCGGAGCAGCACCCGAATTACGGACTGTCATGTTCTTGGTCGTGTTCTCAGAGACCATACCGAATGAGCCAAACGTGGCTCCATGGCTAGGATTGTCAATCATATCCCATCCATCCTGGTCACGCAGGGTGACTATTGGCTCGTACTTAATGGGCTCAATCCATGAGCCTGTACCACTGCTTCCACTGATGTCTTCGCGCACGTCAATACGGCTACGTGTGCCATTGCCACCAAATGCTGGCGATGAGATATTGGCGTTTATCACCAATGTCTGCTCCACCTGCTCACCAATAGCGATACTGGCCGCCTCGATGGGCATTGTGGCCAGAATCTTCTCATCATCAATAACATAGCCGCTACCCGACACATACTTCACACCACCTAGTGTGAGTGTGTAGTTGTCCATGGTGTTGTCCAAGGCGCACTCACCAGTATTGGTAAACTTCACAATGTATGTAAACGTGAAATTACCCTCGGCATCACAATAACACGTATTGCTTCCTTGCAGAGTCACACTATTCATTGTGAGAGCTTTTTCCAGCTCAACATTTGCACTTCCCTCTACTGCGAAGTCATCAATCCAGACACGGCTACCGATGATGCCTAGCATCTCGTTGTCCAGATTACTGACAGTCACTGTGTACCAATCATCAGTGTTCTGGATGATGCCAGCAGAACCAGATTCATTGACTACGACATCACCTTGCGTGTAAGTTTTTCCATTCTTGGTGACTTTGAAGATCTTGATGCCAGTGCTCGATAAACCAGCACCTGAAACGGCTTTAACCTTTAGAGTAACAGTTCCTGTCAGAGCCGGAGTGACCAGCATGTCATTAACCCAACTAGAATTAAGTACTTGCGTGCCAATCTTTAATGCACCTGTTCCTTCGACACCACCTGTTGCATCATAGGTGTAGTCCACGAATGTTTCTTCATCACTATACCAATCCTCATAGGATTTCACGTCATGTCCCCATCCAGGAGCTACCCGGAACGCATGATCTGAAGTGTTGATGGGGGTGTTGAAATCTACTGTGTAGTTCGTCACCGTCTCAGCACTTGCCCAGCTGAAGCCCAGCAACAACAGTGCCACGCCCAGCAGATAGTTTAAGTGTTTCATAAGCGTTGAATTATTAGTTAATAAAAAGGGGTTAGTAGTTATGTTTTGTTGCCCCTAGCCCCCTTAAAGGGAGTGTTTGCAATGTTGTTCCCCCTTTAGGGGGCTAGGGGGGCAGGGAGATTACTTTCCGAGCATGATGTTGATGACAGCGTTGACATCTGCGATGTCGGTATTTCCGTCACCGGTGACATCGGCCAGCGGGTTGCTGTCCTTGCCGAGCATCACATTGATGACCGCATTAACATCGGCGATATCAACCTGA
>JAEEJI010000046.1 GCA_016281825.1 Muribaculaceae bacterium
ACGATGTTTTGAGCCAATGCGGGACCCAGACCGGCGACATAGGTCAGCAGTTCCTTGCTGGCGGTGTTGATGTTCACCCCCACGCTGTTCACACAACTCTCGACGGTGAACGTCAACGCATCCTTTAGGCGAGTTTGATCCACGTCGTGCTGGTATTGGCCCACACCGATTGACTTGGGGTCAATCTTGACCAACTCGGCCAGCGGGTCGAGCAGACGCCGACCGATGGATACTGCGCCACGCACGGTCACATCCTCGTCGGGGAACTCGTCGCGTGCAGCCTTGGAGGCGGAGTAAATCGACGCGCCGCTCTCGTTAACCACATGTACTTCGACCTTGCGGTCCAGCTGCAGGCGGCGCAAGAACCGCTCGGTCTCGCGGCTCGCGGTGCCGTTACCCAACGCGAAGGCATCTATCTTGTATTTCTTCACCAACTTCTCGATGGTGTCGCTCGCGCCCTCGATGTCAAAGTGCGGTGCCACGGGGTAGATGACATCATGGTGAAGCAGGTTGCCCTGCTCGTCCAGACACACCACCTTGCAACCCGTGCGGAAACCGGGGTCGACGGCGAGGATGCGCTTGCGGCTCAAGGGTGGGGCGAACAACAGTTGGCGCACGTTCTGAGCGAACAGGTTGATGGCCTCGTCATCGGCTTTCTCCTTGCTCTCGGCGGCAAACTCGGTCTCAATTTGTGGCTTGATCAGGCGTTTGTACCCATCTTCGGCGGCCTCGGCGACTAGGTCGGAGCATAGCCCGTTGCCTCGCACAACCATGCGGGTGATATTGTTGATGGCACGCTCGTCGTCGATGCCGATGTTCACTTTTAGGAATCCCTCCTTCTCGCCACGACGGATAGCGAGCAGTTGGTGCGACGAGATGCGCCGCAACGGCTGTGAGAACTCGTAGTAGGTCTCATAGTTGCGGCCTTCAATCTCCTTGCCCTTGACAAAATGGCTCGTGAGGATGGCATGGTAGCGGAAAGAGTTGCGCACCTGGTTGCGCACGCGCTCGTTCTCGCTCACCCACTCGGCGATGATGTCCTGAGCACCGGCGATGGCGGCTTCGACATCGGGCACTTCGTCACCCACAAACCGCACCGCACGACGCGCGATGTCATTGTCGCGCTGTGCCATGATCATCTTCGCCAACGGCTCCAACCCGCGCTGCCGAGCCGCCTCGGCACGCGTCTTCCGCTTGGGCTTGTATGGCAGGTACAAGTCCTCAAGCGTGGTGGCATCCCAACAGTCATTGATGCGGGCTGCCAGTTCGGGGGTGAGCTTCTCTTGCGCCTCAATGGTTTTTAGGATGGTCGAGCGGCGTTTCTCCAGCTCTTGGTAGTACTTCAGTCGTTGTTCAATCGACTGGATGGCAAGCTCGTCAAGCCCGCCCGTCATCTCCTTGCGATAGCGACTGATAAACGGGATGGTGGCACCATCCTCCAGCAGGCTCACCGTGCCCGCTACCTGCTCCAGCTTAATCTCCAACTCCTTGGAGATCAGTTGTATTATCTTCTCGTTCATTTCTTGTAATCGATTGTAATCGAGTATTCGAGCATTCGCTTAATTCTCAATTCTCAATTGTAATAAGGTTATCTCCGGCGTAGCCCCAATCCTCATCGGCACTCCCACCATTCCGATGCCAATATTGACATACAGGTGCTGATTGCCCTCACTGTACAGCCCGCCCCATTCCTTGTAACGCAGGCTGGCAGGGGAGTACTTCTTGCCGAACAGCGTCACCATCATCTGCATGGCATGCGTGTGGCCGCTCAGCGTCAGGTCGATGTCGGTCTTGCCAATAATATCTTCGCGCCACTGCACGGGGTTATGTTGTAGCAGTATTTTATAAGGCAGGTGCCGCACACTGTCGGGATAGGCCGCATTGAAGTCGCTGTAGTTACGGAACATCCCCTCGCCGTAGTTTTCCTCGCCGATGACCAGTAGACTGTCGCCATTGTGCACGATGATGTGGTGCTCGTTGTTGAGCAGCGTCCAGCCCATCTGGCGCTGCAGGTCACGCAACGCTTCGTGGTCGCGCGCCTTCGACAGCGAGTCGGGCCAGCGGCAGTAGTCGTCATAGTCGTGGTTGCCCAGAATGGCGATGACACCGTCACGCGCCTTCAGCTGGCTCAGCACCTCGGTAAACGGCAATGCCTCGCTGGTGCGGCGGCTCACCAGGTCGCCAGTGAATAGAATCAGGTCGGGCGACAACCCGTTGACACTGTCCACCATCTGTTGAACGATGCTTGTGTTGGTGCCATAAGTACCTACATGCAGGTCGCTGATCTGCACGATGCGGTAGCCGTCAAAAGCCTGTCCCAAACGAGGACTCGATAGAGTTACTTCGTTAATCTGCAACTTGCCAGGTGTGACCAGTGTGCCCCACCACAGCGTGCCGAACACACCCAAGCCAACAACCGTGCCGAGGGTGGCAAATGTGTTTTTCAAGCCACGGGGTAGGGGACGGATGAACGACGGCCATGACAGCAGCAGCCACAGGTATTTCGGCACATAGAAGGCAATGTAGGTCCACAACAGCCACATCGCCAGGTTCATACTGCTGTCGCTCGACATTGCGTCGCCAAACGGCTGTGCCATGCCCACTACAAGCATCACCTGCAAGGCAAAGGCCAACAGGCGATGAACACGCGACACCCATTTGTTCACGCGTCGCAACTTGCGGTCTATCGCCCAGTCAACCAACAGGTTGACAAAGATAAACACCGCCAAGGCTATCCAATTAATTCGCATAAGCTAGAAAGAGTCAAAAATCATTATTCATTATGCATTGTGCATTATCTCAGCGCTTCCAATTGATTGGTCAACGGATTGCTGTACATCTGCAGCATCTTGTGGAACATATAGTGGCGGTCGTAATCACTGAGTTTGATGTCGACCTTCGCAATCTGGTCACTCAAGTACTGTTTGAACGAATCCTTCTCCTCGGGAGTGTACTTGTCGGCAAACTCCTGGTCGTCAAACAGAATGTCGTGCGCGATGTAGTTGGTCTTGAAAATCTTGTAGCCTAGATGGATGGAGTGGTCGATGATACGGCAGATGCGGGTGATGGTCAACAACTTGTCCAGGTCGTCGGGAATCTTGTCCAACTCGTCATTGATGCAGGGCATGAAGGTGTAGTGGATATGACCTTTGTGGCCGATCAGAGCGGTCTTCATGCTCATCACGTCATCGCTCGGAGATTTCTTCCAGTTGGGGTTCTTGTCACGCATCAAAAACTCCTTAGCCTTCAGATAGTCGGTCGGGTCATACTCATAGCTGATGGCGACAGGGGCAATGTTCAACTCCTTCAGACTTTCCACTGCGCTCTTCTCACGGTTGCCGTAGGTCAACATCCTGACGAGACTGTCCTGTGTGCGGTCGTTGCTGTCTTTGCAGCGACCCTCGCGTTGCGCAATCCACACGCTCTCGTGCTTCTGCGTGATGGCAAAATGCATATAACCGGACAACTGAATCGCCGATTGCAGCGTCTGGATGCGACCCAGATTGCGCTTGACGACAAAGCCCTTGTTCAGCCGCACAAGCTTGTTGACCCAGTCATAAATCAGAAGGTTGCTGCCCACGGCAATCTCACAACTTGGACGACCGCTCTTAATCAGCAGGTATCCCAACTGACCGGCGTCAAGGATGATGTCGCGGTGATTGGTGATGAACATGTTGGGCACGTCGGGGTCAATGTGCTCCTCCAGTCCACTGCTCGTCAGGCTCTGGTGGGTACGGGCCAACACACCCTCGATGTAAGGACGCATCACGCGCGCCTGGAACTCATCCTTGGAGTTCAGGCTCAGCAGCACGTACTTCAACTCGCTGTATTTGTAGTGGGGCAGTGCCATCGCCACAACACGCTGGAGCGAAGGCTCTTCGACCAATAGCGACATAGCGTTGTGGAAGTCCTTGTCGGCAATAGGGCAGATGTCCAAAAATTCTGCAGGGGTGATTACATTGTCATTCATCATAGCGATAATGTGTTATC
>JAEEJI010000047.1 GCA_016281825.1 Muribaculaceae bacterium
CAACCACCGTGGGCACGGCGGGCATCGCCAGCACGTTGTGGCCATCCTTGTCGCTCAAACGGATGTCGGTAATCTCGGCGTCGCCGATATTCAGGATAGCATGGCGGCCGGCGCTGAGCGTGCGGCCGTTCATATTGTAGGCGAGGAAGAGGTAGCTGTTCTCATCCATCCAGGCACCCACCTGCTCAAAGCCTTGCAGGTCGCTCATGGCGGTGATGGTCGCGTCGGGGTCAGCAGTAAGCATCAGCTGCACGCCGGCGAGGTCGACCGGGCAGTCCACATAGACGATGCCGTCCTCAACGGTGTATTCAGCAACGGCCTCCACACTAGCGGTATTCGGATTATACTGGTTTTTGATGATCTTGATGATGCCAATCACGTCGAGGATGTCAATCTCCTCGTCAGCATTCACGTCGGCGGCACCGAAGATAAACGGCTTCGGCTCCATGCCCGCGGCATAGTTCACCGTGGTGATGACATCCGCCACGTCCACGTAGCCGCTGGCATTGGCGTCACCCAGTGTCGAGGTCAGCGGCGTGGCAGCCACCACATTGCTGATGTCATACTCTTTCAGGTCGGTCGATAGCACCTTGTAGTAATAGTAGTAGCACTGCCCTGGCACGACATCAAAGTCAGTGTATTCGGTTTCTTCCAAATCTATGATGGTCTCGTTGACACATACCTTATTGATGGTGTCGTTGTTCTCATCCAGCTGGAAGCGGTAGACGTTGAATCCCATCGCATCCTCGAAGTCATTGTTTTCGTTATTCCAGGTCAGTGTTACCTTGCCCAGCCCAGCTTCAGCAGCAAAGCCCGTCGCCATCGAACCAGCTGCTTGGACGAGGACATTAAAGCGCCAGTACTCATCGGGAATATCAAAATGGTCATGGTCCTTGCCACCAGTTACTTTGATGCGGTTTAGACCGTCACAATTCGTCTTACCCGTGATGTTTAGGAAAACCGTATAGACACTTGCGCTATCCTTGACGCACCAATAGCCACCCTCGGCAATCGGTGTTTGTGTATAGGGTTCTCGAAAACCCATTGACACCGATGGTGTGAATGTCGTGTCCATGTCGTCGCGGTTGTAGTACACCTCAAATTTATGACGGCCCACACCCAAAGGCGGCATTTCGGCGAAGTCATCTTGCGCATCATAACCATCAACCACGACCTTCCACACAATGCCATGAGCCTCCTTATATGGGCGTGTAGGCATGTTGCTCAGGTCCTCAGTCGTGAAGCAATCAACATTCGGGTTCTGCGAGTCGGCGACATAGGGTCGGATAATCTCCTCTTTGCTGGTACCTAACCATGACGGCCACTCTGCATGGTCGGTGGTGATGCCATTGTCACCACCAATCATATAATCAAACTTCCAGACATAGCCGTTACCGGTCCATTCATCATGAATTTTTCCGCTATATATCAAGTTGCTAGAATATAATTGAGAGTAAAGCCAACAGGAATGGTAATCCTTAAAGTTCACAAAGTTGTTATATCGTAAGGCATATAAATCAATAAGTACCAGAGCATACCATCCTATTGAATTAACGAAATTATTGCGGACACCCTCATATCCACATAATCTAAAGGAATTCTTGACATTTGTGGCTATACAATCCTTTAAGTATAACTGACTTAATGCATCTATGTTCTCCGTCACGCAGTATGCAAGCGTGTCGCAGGGGGTGTCTGAAATGACAAACTTCCCACCGTGATCAAGGTAAACGCCTAAATCATGACCACCATTCGGGTACTCTTCGCTCCATTCGGTGGGATAGGAAGCATAGGCGGCGACCGAGTCGCGCCACTCGCTGAGCATCTGCAGCATGGGCGGGGTGATGAAGTCCGGGTCGGTCATCAAGTCCTGCTTGCCGTTCATCCAGATTCTATTATCAAAACCCCACAGCTCCTTGTGGAAGTCATTCAGATATTCCCATAGAGACCAACTTGTTTTGCCTTGCCAACCATTGGGAAAGTAGTACATCCTGCCGGAGTTAAAGTACTCCAACTTGACAGGGGTGACATCTGTGGGTGAGAGGGTGAACAGGGTCGTATCCGCGTTGGTGTAGACAAAACCGCCATCATTCACAGCGTGACTACCGTCAAGACTACTATGCGAGCGGATGCCGCCCCATGATTCTGCGCGATTGTGTGTAGTGAACACTATTAGCGAATCAGGCTTGCCGTTGGCGATGAGTTTACCTTCTGACTGTATAAAGCAGCCGGAGTAGAACTCCAACCGCGTCCCGGGCATGATGGTGAGTGTCTTGCCTTGTGGAATGGCGATGCTCTTAGTGACGATGTAGTGCTTGTTAGGATAGAGGGTCATGTCCTCATTGATAACACCGCCCAGTTCAATGCCATTTTCTACCTCAAAGATGTGCTCTTGCTCGACGCCAGCGAGGAGGTTGTCGCTTGTAATGACGATTTTGTAGGGAAGGTGCATACCGTCCCAAGCGTTCTCGTTAACCTTAACACGTATGGGATTCTTGGACTTGAAGGAGCCACGGCTATTGAGCGACCAGCCAAAGTCTACGTTATTCTCGATAACTTCAATGGCATCCGTTGGCGTGTTGTCATCGTAAGGCTCGATGGCTATCTTGATGTTCTCGGCATGGCCCCAGAGACTGCGGATGGTAGGC
Organism: Muribaculaceae bacterium; assembly: GCA_016281825.1. Lineage (GTDB taxonomy): Bacteria > Bacteroidota > Bacteroidia > Bacteroidales > Muribaculaceae > Sodaliphilus. The sequence goes on from JAEEJI010000047.1 coordinate 2,649, forward strand.
CAGATATTGACAATCTCGCCTGCATCAAAGCGGCCGTCGCCATCCCCCTCACTGTCGTCAATCTCTAGCGCAATGAGAGCCAATGCTACCTCACGGTTGGTTTCGTCATAGCTGGCGGCTTTTTGGGCATCAAAGACAGCTAAGTCGAGGTAAGAACCGTCTTTGGCCATCGCCATGTCACCCATCAAGCCGTAGTCACGGGCATAGTCATAGCCCTTGACTTGCAGGATTCGTGAAATAGCTCCCGCCACCATCGGTGTTGCCATCGAGGTGCCGTTCAGCGACTTGTAACTACCGTTCAGGTAAGTACTCATGATGCCCACACCGGGTGCCATCACGTCGTAGTTCCACATCATCTCATCGTTCCATGTCACCTCTGTCGAGAATTCCCTCTCCATGTTATATTTTGAGAAGAAGGGTCCATCAGGGTCGTAATTGCTGAAACTTGCGAGCTGGCCATTGGTGTCTGAAGCCATCACACCCAGCACGATATCGTAGGCGCCAGGGAATGTAGGTTGATAAGGAGCAGCATAAATAGTCAAGCCATTATTCCCAGCCGCACCGCATAGCACAGCATAGTTGGTTAAGGATTTGCACAGTGCCTGATACTCTGCGGCGCTGGAGGTACCACCGAAACTCATGCTCAATACATGGGCCTTGCAGGCAACAGCATAGTCAATTCCTCGGCAGATGGTCGCGACATCGCCTGTACCATCATCCCAAAACACTTTGATAGGCAGTATGTATGCATCGGGATTGGCGCCGACAACACCCACTCCGTTGTTGCCCACAGCAGCAGCAATGCCAGCACAGTGCGTGCCGTGGCCATTTCGGTCCATGCCGTTGCCGATGATGGGTGTGCCCGCCACAAAGTCCCAGCCGTGCACGTCATCGACATAACCATTGTTATCATCATCCTCATAGTCAGCACCATCAGCCTCGTGTGAATTGGTCCAAATGTTTGCCGCCAGGTCGGGGTGCGTGATGTCGACTCCCGTGTCAAGGATGGCAATGACAGGGCGTTCGGTCTCTACCTTATCCATGGCCCACAGTTGTGGCAGCTTGATAGCATTGAGTCCCCATTGCTGATTATACATGGGTTCACTTTGATAGGTTGTGACATCATCCGTTGATTGTATAAAGGCCAAGTAGTTGGGCTCGGCATATTCTACCTCGGGAAGGGATTTAAGTGCTTCGACAGCCTCTTCAACAGTGACTCCCTCTTGTTCATATTTGAAGCAATAGAGCTTGGAGAGATCGGGTTCAATGACTGTTCGACCCGAAGGTGCCTTGGCGCGGCGCGGGGCACGGTTCTTGATGGCACCCGTCAATGGCATCAGTTCGTCCGCTTCGCTGACAGCGAGTTTGTTCAGCACCTTGTCGACAGTGACGTTACCAGCACTCTGAAACTTGCCTTTAGAGTTGCGCTTGACATTGACTGACGAGTTGTCATTAAACTTGACAATGACCTGCTTGTCGCGGTAAGGCATCGCAGCGCGCTGGTCCACCTTATAGACCTCGTCCTCATTGTTGTTGCTCACGAGTTGGGCACTGGCGGGCAACACACCCACTAGCAGCACTGCCGCCAGCAGGGTTTTGAGTAGTTTAGTTAGTTTCATATTATTAGTTGTTTTTTGATTAATGTCGTTTTTATTTCTGCCGCCCCTAGCGGGGCTTGGCGATTGGGGTTGGTCGTAATGCAGGGGTTGACAAAGGTTTGCTAACCGCACGCCACCGCTGCGCGTTGACTCGTGCTGCAAACTTTGTCGAGCTGAAGGTGGCGCTTCGCTTCACCACCTGCCTAGACCCTTGTCACCCCTAACGGGGTTATAGCAAATAGCCACAATCGCCGCAAAGTTACGGAATAATCGTGAAAATAACAAATTAAGAGAGAGGAAAGTGAAGGAAATCAAATAAAATGAGTAACTTTGTGGGCTGGGAGGACTGGGAAAACTGGGATTACTGGGAATTCTCAGGGTTCTCAGGGCTCTCAGGGCTCTCAGGGTTAATCCAGGGGCTGGGGGTTATAATAGGTGTCGTCGTCGCGGTGGATGAGGTATCCCTCGTCGACGAGAAACGCTACCATGCTCACAATCTCGTCTTTGGGAAAAGCCAGGGTGTGGAGGAAGTCTTCCAGTCGGCGGGGCTTGACTTGCGCCATGTAGAGGATGCCGCTCTGCACATCGACAGGCTGGGTGTTCTCGCGCTTGCGGCGGTCAATGCACACGTCACAGTGTCCGCAGTGGTCCCTACCCTCTTCTCCGAAGTATCGCAGCATACGCGCCTCACGGCACTGCTGGTCGTTGAAGGCATAATCTAGCACGGCCTCGACGCGCTGCTCCATGCGCTGCTTGAGGTCCTCATAAATCGCCGTGGGCAGGAGTACGTGGCGGGCCTCCTCGCGCGAACTGGTATAGATGATGTAGGGTGTGCGCTTGCGGGGAATATAGTGCAGGATATGCATGCGGGTCAACTCGAGCAAGGCGTTGTAGATGGTTTCGGGCGACAGACCCGTCTTGAAGCGGATGACATCCTCGTTGATGAACACATAGTCGGCAAACAATCCCGTATATTGCCGCAAAATGGCTTGCAGCACGCGGTCGGCACCGGGTGTGGAAGTATGCAGGTCGTACAGCTCCTCTTTCTTGGCAAGAATCATGACGCGGGACTGCGCCTCAATCTCCTCGACAAACTCGATATATTCGGCCGAGGTGAGCAGATGCAGCGCGCTATGGGTGGGCAACACCGGCAGACCGTATGTGTTGCAGAACAGGTTGAAGTTGAAGTCATACATCTTTTGATAGCCCTCCCCTACTGCCACGTGCAGGAAATCGCCCGCCAATTCATAGACTTTCTTGATGAAGTCGCGAGGTGGGAAGGCGTCGCTGATGTGTTTGTGAAGTGTTCGCTTGTCGGTAGGCGTTGTCAGGAGCACCGCGTAGGAGCGCTTGCCGTCGCGACCGGCACGCCCTGCCTCTTGGTAGTACTCCTCGAGCGAATCAGGTATGTCGACATGGATGACGATGCGCACATCGGGTTTGTCGATGCCCATGCCGAAGGCGTTGGTCGCCACAATGACGCGGCACTCGTCGTTCTTCCATTTGTTCTGCTTATCCTCCTTGTCCTCGACGGCAAGCCCGGCATGGTAGTAATCGGCACCGATGCAGTGGCGGTTGAGTTCGTCGCTGATGAGCTTGGTGCGCTTGCGGCTTCGCACATAGACGATGGCCGTTCCTGCCACCAAGCGCAGGATATGCACTAGTTCGGTCAGTTTCTCGCTGCAGGGACGCACGACATAGGTGATGTTGTCGCGGGCGAAGCTCTTGCGCAGCACATTGGGTTGGCGGAACTCCAGACGCTGCATGATGTCATCGACCACCGTCGGCGTGGCGGTAGCGGTCAATGCCAATACGGGAACGTCGGGAAAGAGTTTGCGCACCTGGGCGATGCGCAGGAACGACGGCCGGAAGTCGTAGCCCCACTGCGAGATGCAGTGCGCCTCGTCGACAACGATGAGGCGCACGGGCATGTGCTTGAGATGGTCAAGGAATCCCGCCGAGCCCAAACGCTCAGGCGAGACGTAAAGGAACTTGCAGTTGCCATAGAGGCACTTGTCGTAGGTGCGTCGCACCTCGGCGGCCGATAGTCCGGCATGGAGATAGGTCGCCTTAATGTGTCGCTCGAGCAGGTGGTCGACCTGGTCCTTCATCAGCGAGATGATGGGTGTGACCACCAGCGCCATGCCGTCAAGCGCCATTGTGGGCACTTGAAAGGTGATGCTCTTGCCGCCGCCGGTGGGCATCAGCCCCAGCGTGTCGCGGCCGTCGAGCACCGACAAGATGATGTCTTCCTGCAGTGGCCGGAACTCGTCATACCCCCAGTAGCGTTGGAGGATGTCACGAACCTGGCTGCTGAGCGGATGCATCGTCGTGTGTCCTGATGCCCTTGATGAGCAGTTGCACCGACCCACTGTTGCGGTGGCGGTTCTCCTCGATGGTGTAGCAGATATCGAACGGTTTGCGCGCCTTGATGTGCTCATAATATTGCGCCATGCCGAAGGCGATGCCGTTCATGATGCGCTTGCTGTGGTTGTCGACCATCTCGAGCTTGATGTGCTCATTGTTGCGACCCACCAACTTGCTGGTGCCGAAGTCCAGCACGTTGCGCGTGATGAACACCGGCTTTTGGTTCTCGGGACCGAACGGGTTGAACTGCTTCATGCAGCGCAGGAAGTCGCTGTTGATGTCCTCGAACATCAGTTCGCAGTCGATGTCCATCGTCGGCGTCACTTGTTCGTCGTGGATATGCTCCTCGACATACTCGGTGAGTCGACGCCGGAACTCGGAGATGTTCTCCACTTTCATCGACAGACCCACGGCATTGGTGTGGCCACCGAAGTTCTCAAGCAGGTCGCGGCACGACTTGATGGCGGTATACACGTCAAAGCCGCGCACCGAGCGTGACGAACCCGTGGCCAGACCGTTGCTGTAGGTCAGCACGACGGACGGGCGGAAGTGTAGCTCGGCCAGGCGCGACGCGACGATGCCAATCACCCCTTTGTGCCAACTCTGGTCATAGATGACGATGGGTTTCTTGCCTTCCAGCGCATGAGCGTGGCGCTCGACAATCTCGTTGGCCTCAACGGTGATCTGTCGGTCTAGTTCCTTGCGGTTGCGGTTGTAGTTGTCGATGCGTTTGCTGATTTCGTTCGCCTCGATAGGATTGCGTGTGACGAGCAATTCAACCGACTCCTGTCCGCTCTCCATGCGACCAGAGGCGTTGATGCGCGGACCAATCTTGAAGATGATGTCGCTGATGGTCAGCACCTTGCCAGTGAGTCCGCACAACTTGATGATGCTCTTCAAGCCCACGCAGGGGTTGTTGTTCAGGCGTCGCAGTCCAAAGTAGGTCATCACACGGTTCTCGCCGGTGAGCGGCACAATATCGGCGGCGATGCTTACGGCCACCAGGTCGAGCATCGTCTCCAGTTCGTGGGTCGACAGACCGCTGCTCCGCGCGAAACCTTGCATGAACTCATACCCCACTCCGAATCCCGATAGCCCCTTGTAGGGATAATCGTCGTCGGGACGCTTGGGGTTGAGGATCGCTGCTGCGTCGGGCAAGACATCATCGGGCACATGATGGTCGCACACGATGAAATCGATGCCCTTGCTCTTGGCGTAGGCAATCTCTTCGATTGCCTTGATGCCGCAGTCAAGCACAATGATCAACGATACTCCGATGCTTGCAGCATAGTCAATGCTCTGCAGCGAGATGCCATATCCCTCGTCCTCTCGGGTCGGGATATAGTACTCCAAGCGGGAGTAGTAATTCTGTAAGTAACGGTATACAAGCGCCACTGCTGTGGTGCCGTCGACATCATAGTCGCCATATACCATAATTTTCTCTTTGCCACCTAACGCCGAATTCAATCGGTCGACCGCCTTGTCCATGTCCTTCATCAGGAAGGGATCGTGCATTTGGCTGAGCGACGGACTGAAGAATGCACGGACATCGTCGTAGCTCTTCATCCCTCGCAACACCAAAAGGCGTGCGACAGAGGGGCATTTGGGGAATTTTTCCGCCAACTGCGCCTCGATCTGGGTTTCTTCGGATGTAAGTGGTAAGTAATTCCATTTACTTATCATTTATGTTATTTTTTAATATGCAGAGCTACGACTGCGGCCCTCTGGCGCACAGTGCTGGGTGGATGTGCTATAGGCGCACCTTGTCATGGATGACCATCAGGTCTCCAAATGGCGCGCATTGGTATGAAAATCAGTCACTTGCCGCCGACTGCACATCCGCAAATCAGGGCATTTGGTTGACTGATGTCTATAAATTCCTACAAAGTTATTACAAAAATATGGTTTTTCAAAATATTTCTTGGCAAATAGTCATTATTTTTGAAAAATTAGCATTTTGTAACCCATGTTGTCAAGCCTGGCATGAGCAAAAATGCGAAAAATTTGGCGGGGAATCGTTTTTTTTGTAATTTCGCAGTCCAAACACGTGTGAAGCATGAAATTACTGAACATACTGTTGCAAGTTCCGGCTGTTCAGGACACGATAGCCGCGAGCAAAATCCAGAACCTCACCAACACCGCCAAGGCCCAGGTCGATGCCATCGCAAATCCCGACTCCATCGCCGCCTTGACACCTGACAAGGTGTGGGGAGGCATACGCAATTTTGACTGGAGCGGTGTCGTCACCAGTCTGTCAAGCCAACTCATCTCGTTGGGTCTGCGTGTGTTGGCAGCTATCCTGATTTTCTACGTCGGCAAGCTGATTATCAACAAGTTGTATTCTGTCTTGTTGGCTGTTTTTGTCAAGAAGGATGTCGACCGCTCGTTGAGTACGTTCTTGTTGAGTTTCCTCAAGATCACTCTATTGTTCCTGCTCATCATCACTGTTATTGGCGTGATGGGCATCGAGACGAGTTCGTTCATCGCCATCTTTGCGTCGGCCGGTGTCGCCATCGGTATGGCGCTGAGTGGTACGCTGCAGAACTTCGCCGGCGGCGTGCTGATTTTGCTCATCAAGCCTTACAAGGTGGGTGACTTCATCGAGTTTGGGACCTATAAGGGCACGGTGAAGGAAATCCAGATTTTCCACACCATCATCACCACCATTAACAACGAGCGCATCATCATCCCTAACGGAGGCCTGTCGACGGGTACTATCAACAATTACTCTGCCGAGGGCTACCGCCGCATCGAGTGGCGTGTGGCGGTGTCGTACGGCGATGACGTGAAGGCGGCCCGCAGCGCCATTATGGACATCATTCATGGCGACAGCCGCATTGTCAAGAATGCGTCCGAGGTGCACGAGATTGAGGTCGAGACTGACACCCAAGAGGACTCAATTACCGAAGAGAAACGTGAGTCGTGGTGGCGTCGCCTGTTCCGCCGCTCTCGTCGCAAGACCGCTGAATGGCGCGCCACACAAGCCGCACAAATCCAAAGTAAGTTGCCCAAACCCGATTATACCCCATCGGTTCAGGTCGAGGAACTCGCCGACAGCAGCGTGGTCTTGCTTGTGCGTGCCTGGGCAGAAAGTGCTGACTACTGGCCCGTGCTTTATGCCATCAATGAGCAGATTTACGAGCAATTGCCCAAGCATGGCCTCCATTTCCCGTTCCCGCAGTTGGATGTGCATCTTGACTCAATGCACAATGTATAATTCTCCATTCTCCATTCTCAATTCTCCATTCTCAATTCTCAATTGAATAAGTCGTGACCTATCAGATTAATACCCCCTATTGTATCCTGCCCGAAGGATGCTACTCGTCGCCCAACATCGGCTGTGCCACCGAGGACGACCGCCTGTTTATCGTCACCAATGATGTCACGGTGCGCGAGGCACTGATTGAGGCGTTGAACGACAAACTGGCAAAACGCCGAAAAATCTCTTCGGCAATGTTCAATGAGATGCTCGAGGACGCGCTCACCAGTTTGGGACAGCGTAATAAACAATGTGACCTTGCTTTTCTGCTGATGCACCCCGGCGGTTGCCTGGTGGCGCAGATGGGTCGAAGCCGCGTGCTCCATATCTCGGGCGCAAACCATGAGATAGCGTACGACTCGCGAAACCAGATTCAAGACTACAGCACCAAGTCGCGTGCCGAGGTCATCAAGGACATCAATGATGGCGATGTCATTATCATTACCCTGTCGGACCGCGTCGACGGCCACAAGCTGACGCAAACCGTGGCTGATTATAGCCAAAGCGAGGAGTTTGAACAGCAAATCAACAAGGCTCTGGCTGTGAACCGCGATTCGGCACCTGCCAGCTATGTCATTACCCTGCGGAACACCAAGGGAAACATGCTCGCTCCTCTGGCAGATGTGAACTGGAAGTGGGTGCTCCTCTATCTGCTGCTGGCGGCTCTCATCGCCGGTGTGGCTATGCTATCGTTGAATGGTGGTTTGAAGTTGCCCAAGCTCTTTGAGGACAAGCCTACCACTGAAGCGAGTGTTGACAGTGTGGCACAGGATACCACGGCGCGTGACTCGCTCATTCCAGCATTGGAGGTTTCTACAGTGCCTGAACCAATCGAGAAGCCCAAGAAGGACACGGTGCGCGTAGAAAAGCCTAAGCCTGAAGAGCCAAAAGTGGAAGACCCGACCTCGCCTGGGTTGCGTGAGTCGGTGCCTGTCGAGCCCGAGCTGAAAGTGGATGCTCCTGAGTCACCCACCACACCCCCACCCACTCCTGAAGATTAATAGCTGAGGTATACTAACACAAACAGGGCGTAAGGAAAATCCTTACGCCCTGTTTAGTTATAAGGGAACTTAAAGTATTACTTGACCTCCTCGAAGGGAACATCCTCTGCGCCACCGCCTTGGTTTCCTCCGTTGGCGGGACCTTGCTGGCCTCCGAAGGGGCCTCCGGCACCATTGAACGGATC
>JAEEJI010000048.1 GCA_016281825.1 Muribaculaceae bacterium
CGGTCACCAGTTGTGCCTGTGACGCGCGCATGGCGGGAGCCATGGTGCCGGTTATGAGCAACTCGGGTTCGGGCAACCAGGGCATCTGTGCCACCATGCCCGTCGTGGTATTCGCCGAGGAGAACCACAACACCGAGGAGGAACTCATACGCGCGCTCATCATCTCGAACCTCACTGCCATCTACATCAAGCAGACACTGGGAGCGCTCTCAGCACTGTGTGGTTGCGTCGTGGCGTCGACAGGTAGCAGTTGCGGCATCACATATCTCATGGGAGGCACTTTTGAACAGATCAGTTACTCGGTCAAGAACATGATTGCCAACCTCACGGGAATGATTTGCGATGGTGCCAAACCGTCGTGTGCGCTTAAACTCACCAGCGGTGTGAGCACTTCTGTCCTCAGTGCCATGCTAGCCATGCAGCACAAGTATGTCTCATCGCAGGAAGGCATCATTGACGATGATGTGGATAAGAGCATCCACAACCTCACCGCCATCGGTAGCCGTGGTATGGATGTTACTGACCGCTTTGTGCTTGACATCATGACCCATAAAACTCAAAAATAAAACTATAAAACTCTTTTCACGATGAAAAATAGCAAGCCAATCATGCTCTTGTCGTTCATGCTGGTATTCTGCATGACCGTTATGGCACAGAATCCAGTCAGCTTCTCGGTTCAACAGAAGCGTGTGTCGCCCGAGGAAGTTGATGTCATCTTCACGGGTAAAATCGCCCCGGGATGGCACGTCTATGGCACGGGTATGCCCGAGGACGGACCTACATCGGCAACTATCACCACTGACAAGGCCACGGGTGTACAGCCCATCGGCGGGCTCAAGGCACAGGGCAAGGAAATCAGTGAGTTTGACGACATGTTCGGCATGAAGCTCCGTTACTTCGAGAACAATGTCACCTTTGTCCAGCGATACAAGGTCACTGGAGACAAGTATGACATCAAGGGCTTTCTGGAATATGGGGCATGCAACGACCAGATGTGCATGCCGCCAACGACGGTCGATTTCAGCTACAACGGCGACGGCCTGAAGGAAGCTCCGGCCGAAGAGGAGACGAAGGAGGAAGAGAAGGCTGACACCCTTGCAGCCGACACGACTGCAGTCGACTCGGTGCCGGCACTGGCGGCACCACTAGCAGGGAATGACTCTATCCTGTGGCAGCCAGTGGTGAAGGAGTTGAATGCGCTCAATGGCGAGGAAGGCATGAACAGCCGCTCGCTCTGGTATATCTTCTTGATGGGATTGCTTGGCGGACTCATCGCCTTGTTCACTCCCTGCGTATGGCCCATCATTCCCATGACGGTGAGCTTCTTCCTCAAGCGAGCCAAGGACGACAAGAAGAAAGGCATCAAGGATGCCATCACCTATGGCGCATCCATTGTGGTCATCTACCTCACCCTGGGACTCGCCATCACCGCTATTTGGGGTGCGAATAAATTGAATGCCTTGAGTACCAACGCCGTGTTCAACCTCTTCTTCTGCGCCTTGCTCGTGGTGTTCGCACTGAGCTTCTTCGGATGGTTCGAACTCACCCTGCCCAGCAAGTGGACCAATAAGGTGGATTCAAAGGCGAGTTCGACTAGCGGACTCCTTTCCATCTTCCTGATGGCGTTCACCCTGGCGCTGGTCAGTTTCTCCTGCACGGGACCCATCATCGGATTCCTGCTGGTGGACTTCGCCACCTCGGGCAACTTCTGGGGACCCGCTATCGGCATGTTGGGCTTCGCCATTGCGTTGGCGTTGCCGTTCACCTTGTTCGCGCTGTTCCCCACCTGGCTCAAGTCGGCTCCCAAGTCGGGAGGATGGATGAACATCCTCAAGGTCACCCTGGGATTCATCGAACTGGCATTTGCGCTGAAGTTCTTCTCGGTGGCTGACCTGGCCTACGGCTGGCGACTGCTCGACCGCGAGGTTTTCCTTTGCCTGTGGATTGTCATCTTCGGCGCACTGGGACTTTACCTCATCGGCAAACTCAAGTTCCAAAGCGACGGAACGGGCGAGGAACTCACCAAACCCATGCCTGTCATCTGTATCATGGGCGGACTGGTGAGCATTGCGTTCGCTATCTATATGCTGCCTGGACTGTGGGGAGCACCTTGCAAGGCGGTCAGCGCGTTTGCACCGCCCATGTATACCCAGGACTTCAACCTCAACACCAAGGAGGTGCGCGCTGCCTTCACCAACTATGAAGAGGGTATGGCGGCGGCTCGTGCGCAGGGCAAACCCGTCATCGTTGACTTCACCGGCTTTGGCTGTGTCAACTGCCGCAAGATGGAGGCCGCCGTGTGGACCGATCCCAGCGTAGCGGACAAGCTGAACAACGATTTCGTGCTCATCTCGCTCTTTGTCGACGACAAGACCCCGCTGCCCGAGCAGATTCAGGTCACCGAGGCCGATGGCACGCAGCGCACCTTGCGCACAGTCGGCGACAAGTGGAGCTATCTGCAGCGTTACAAGTTCGGCTTCAACGCCCAACCGTTCTACGTCACCCTTGACCACGAGGGCAAGCCGCTCAGCCGCTCCTTCGTCTACAAGGAGGACATCCCCGGCTACATGGACTTCCTCAACACCGCCCTCAGTAACTTCCGTAAATAATGTTTATATCCCCTCCCCTTTCTCAAAGGGTAGGGGTTTAATTCTCAATTCTCAATTCTCCATTCTCAATTCTCCATTCTCCATTCTCCATTCTCAATTCTCCATTCTCAATTCTCAATTAAGTAATGAAGTGTCTAATCATCGGCTCGGGCCCTGCAGGGTACACCGCAGCCATCTACACAACCCGCGCCAACATCGACAGCCTCCTCGTCGAGGGACTGCAGACCGGCGGACAACTCACACAGACAACCACCATCGAGAACTTCCCCGGCTTCCCCGAGGGCATCGATGGCACACAACTCATGATGAACATGCGCCAACAGGCCATCAACGTCGGCGCAAAGATTCGCTCGGGCGTTGTCAAGAGCATTGACCTCAGCAAGCGGCCCTTCGTCGCAACACTCGACGGCGGTGAGACCCTCGAGGCCGACACCGTCATCGTTGCCACAGGCGCTTCGGCGAAATACCTGGGACTCGACGACGAGAAGAAATATGCCGGACAGGGTGTCTCGGCATGCGCCACTTGCGACGGCTTCTTCTACCGCAAGCGCGTCGTCGCCGTCGTCGGAGGTGGTGACACCGCCTGCGAGGAGGCCGTCTACCTAAGCAACCTCTGCAAGAAGGTCTACATGGTTGTACGCAAGGACTACCTGCGTGCCTCCGCCGCCATGCAGCGCCGCGTCGACGAGCGCGAGAACATTGAGGTGCTTTACAACACCAACACCGTTGGTCTCTTCGGCGACAACGGTGTCGAGGGCGCACACTTGGTGCGTTTCAAGGGCACCGACAAGGAAGAGTTCTTCGACATAGATATTCATGGCTTCTTCCTCGCCATCGGCCACCGACCCAACACCGAGTTCCTGGGAGGCCAACTCAAGCTCGATGACAACGGCTACATCGTCACCGACGGGAAAACCACTGCCACTAGCGTAGAAGGCGTCTTCGCAGCTGGTGATGTCGCCGACCCGCGTTACCGTCAGGCCGTCGCTGCTGCCGGCACTGGCTGCCGCGCCGCCCTCGATGTCGAGAAATACCTCGCCTCCCAGCAATAACCACGCCTTTGTGCTTAACACATTGTGCCGTAGGTGCGGCAGGCCCAAACACAACGGGAACAACTACCACAACGGCAATATTTTGTGACGGCCACTATCCCTTTAACTTGTCAAGTGACCGGGTCGCTTGATAGCACGGATATACAAAAAACGACTGACGATTCAGAAATTGTTAGTCGTTTTTTGTAATATGTTAGCGCTCGCCTCATGCAAAGATGGTTTATGATCATGACTTCGGAATGGCATTGAAATTGAGGTCGGGAGAGGTGCTGCTGGCAGGAGGCGTAGAGAAAGAGCTGGGAGTAGGGCAGACCTATGGCATCGAGAAGTACACCCCTGCAACACACTCCTTCCGTGGTTTTGCCTGCTTGGATCAGAAACGCACCATGGCGACGGGTACCGAAATCTCGGGAGGCCGTGTTGTCATTGCCGGAAACTGGCACAGAGAAGACTATATCGAGTGCTTTGACGGAAAACTCAAGTCCGACTCGGTCAAGCCCGTGACACGGCAACGCATGTACCCCTACGTCTTGCGTACGGCACCCGACGACGTGATGGTGCTGGGAGCGGCGGGAAGCTACGGAGAATGGGAAGCATGTACCACGGTCGACCGCCTTAAAGGCGAGCCACTAGAAGTGCCGTTGTTAAGACAATGGTGGCCTCATGCTATGGTTGCAACACCCGAAGACTACATGATTGGCGATGAGAGTAAGGGTGAATACCACTATCTGATACCCGCCATCAGTCAGGAAGGACAGATGGCGCTCATCAGAATCCGAGGCGAGGAGTTCGAACTGCTCCCGATGGCATGCCCTATTCCCAAGCAGTCGCCGTGGAGCAACATCACCTACGGGAACTTGCTTGTCGACCGGGATGCAGGCCGTGCCTATTTGCTGGGTTTCGGGGAGGACACCAGGCTCTATGTCGTCGCCGTCGATTATGCCCAAGCCGATACAGGAAAGGGCGCACCGCTGACGTTATACTATAGCGAACCTGTTTCGCACAACTGGGAGGATTTCTCTGCGGCACTGTCACCACAGGGCGACATCGTCATCACAGGAGGACACGTGGGCAACAACTATGAGCCAGTGGCGACGGCGCTGCTGCTCCATGTGTCGCAGAAGCAGGCGGCACCCTCAGGATGGAAGATTATGTTCTGGGTCGCTATGCTGATGGTGCTGGCACTTGCGGCAATTGTACTGTGGGGAGGAAAGCGCGACAAGAGCAACGATGACAAGCAGAACCGACAAGAGCAGAAAGAGGCCCTGAATACCAAACAACTCATGCAACGCATCACCGAACTCATTGAGCGGCAGCAACTTTATCTGAACAGTGAACTCAAACTGAAGGATGTCGCCGACGCGTTAGAAGTCAGCACGGTAAAGGTGTCAAGGTGCATTAACAAAGAGTGTAAGGTGTCGTTCATACAACTAGTCAACCGCTATCGCGTGAAACATGCACAGCAGATGATGCTCAGCCAGCCCGATGAAAAGCTCACCACCGTGGCAATGGAATCAGGCTTCGCCAACGAGACCTCCTTCTATCGTACGTTCAAAGCCACAACCGACCTCTCACCAAAGGAATGGCTCACCTCCCAGAAATAACCACGCCTTTGCATGAACCCCGTCAGGGGTGACGAGGGTGGCCCTGGCGCATTGCATGAACCCCGTCAGGGGTGATAAGGGTCTAGGCAGGGGCCAAGCGCAGCGCGGCCCCTGCAAATATTGCCACCCCTCCACCAAGCGCCGTAGGTGCGGCAGACCCACAGTAACGTGAACCACCACAACGCCACATCATCAACACGACATCGAAATCCCCCCTCGGTCCTGTATGCCGTCATATCATGACGGCCACTATGCCGTTAAAACACGTTAATAATATGGCAAAATGTCAACGCGTTTCAGCAAAAGTCTTACTTTTGCAATATGAACCGATGGTTGACACTCATCTTGTGTGGCTTCATCATCGTCCTGACTGCAATGGCTGGCGACGGTGGTGACAAAGCGCTTTGCCCGGTGGTCAAGGTGGACATTGAGCGATTGCCCGACCTGAATGTGCCACGGTCGGCGCACGATGTCGTTTGTGTCAACGGACAGATTGTGGTGATGGGTGGACACACCAAAGGCTACATTCCTACACCAACGGCTGAATACTATGAGAACGGTGCCTGGCACGAGCTGCAGATGACCTATGAGCATGACTGCGGCGTCGCCGTCCCGATGTCGTCAGGAAAAGTAATGATTGCGGGTGGACTGGAGAAGAACCTGGGCATCGGACAGACCTATGCAGTCGAAATCTATGACCCTAATACCCATACCTTCGAGGGAATGGGTTGCCTCTATATAAAGCGCGCACTTTTCTCGGCCATTGAGATCTCTGGAGGACGCATCGTCTTTGCCGGCAACTGGCATAACAACGACTGCATCGAGTGTTATGACGGTAATGGTAAATTTGACTCAATCGCGCCAGTCACATTCGCACGAGCTATACCCTATGTCCTGCGCACGTCGGATGACGACGCAATAATCTTAGGCGTTCTTGACAGTCGGGCTAATAGAGTGAACTATGGTGCAGTTGACGCCTTTGATGGCACCGCGATGAAGGTGCCTCTGCTCGACGAATGGACCCTGCTGGATCATCTAGACCGCAACTCCGACAACCTGAGCTTCATCGGCGACACTGCAAGAAGCGAGTATGCCTACCTGCTGCCGGCGCGAGACCGCCAGGGACAACTGGCATTTATTCAGGTTCGCGGCAAGGAGTTCTCTCTCCTGCCCACAGTGTGCCCTATGCCGATGCGTTCGCCATGGGAAGAAATTATCTGGCGGACCCGGGTTGTCGCAGACCAATCCACCGGTCGGGCGTATATCAAGGGATTTGGGGCCAGCAATCGACTCTATGTCCTTGCCGTAGACTATCTGCAACAGCCTGCGACCATGACGTTGTACTATACCGAACC
>JAEEJI010000049.1 GCA_016281825.1 Muribaculaceae bacterium
CACCCAGTCCTGACGGGTGATTATCCCGACCCTTCGGTCTTGCGTGATGGCAATGATTATTACATGACGCACTCCACATTCCAGTATAAGCCCGGTTTCCTCATCTGGCACTCGACCGACCTGGTTCATTGGGAGCCTTTCAGTCGTGTCCTTCCCGCGACCACGGGTGATGTTTGGGCCCCCGACTTGACCAAATGCAACGGGAAGTATTACATCTACTATCCCGCCAACGGGACCAACTATGTGATGTGGGCTGATAACATCGGTGGACCTTGGAGCGAGCCCATCGACTTGCACCTGCAAGGCATTGACCCCGGCCATGTACAGGGCGGTGACGGCAGTCGTTGGCTGCACACCTCGGGTGGTTATGTTGTCCGTCTGAGCGATGACGGCCTGCGTGCCGTCGGCGAACAGAAACATGTCTATGATGGCTGGAAATACCCTGACTCGTGGCAGACTGAGTGCTTCTGCCTCGAGAGTCCCAAACTGACTTATCACAACGGTTGGTACTACCTCACCACCGCCGAGGGAGGCACTGCTGGCCCTGCGACGAGCCATATGGTGGTCACCGCCCGTTCTAAGTCGCCGACAGGTCCGTGGGAGAACTCGCCATACAACCCTATCGTGCACACGCAGAGTGCCGACGAGTTGTGGTGGTCTCGTGGACACGGCACGCTCGTCGAGGGTCCCGATCAACAGTGGTGGGTGTTCTACCACGGCTACCGCAAAGGCTACCACACGTTGGGTCGCCAAACCTTGATGGAACCCATCGAATGGACCGCTGACGGATGGTTTAAAGCATCAACCCATGCGTCCCCGCTTCCCCCCACTCCGCATCCTGACTTGTCTGACCCATTCACTACCAAGCAATTGGGTTGGCAATGGACCTTCTGGAAAGAGTATCCCACCGAAGCCTTGCACTGGAACCGACACGGTTTGTCAATAAATGGCAAGGGCTCCGACATTGCCGATGGCCGATTGATGCTGACCATCCCGATGGACACGAGTTACGAGACCACCGTTGATATCCATCTGCCTCGTCAAGGTATCGCGGGACTGGTACTCTTCTATCATGAGCAGGCCTATGCTGGCATCACTTGCAGCCGCCAACAAATCTCCCTGGTGCGCAATCATGGTGACGTGGAGACCTTGCCTAACCGTTGGGGTAACCGTCTGTCACTCCGCATCACCAACCGCGGCAACCATGTGACATTTGCGTTAAGCAACAACGGTCGCAGGTCGTGGCATGTGCTTGCCAACGATGTCGATGTGTCGTCGTTGCATCACAACAAGTATGGCGGCTTCTTGTCGCTGCGCATCGGACTGCTATCGGCCGGTGCTGGAGCTCCCACCTACAGTAGATTCAACTACAAAAGTTTGGAGGATTAAACTATAATGTCTATCTTTGTGGCTCAAACCAAAAATAGACACTATGAAGAAGTTTATCCTCTTGGCCGTCATCCTGGCCTGTTTTTCAGCCTTTGGACAAGACATAGTACAAGTCCATGAAAACTATGGCACCGTGTCGCTAAATGGCGAGTGGCAATTCTCTCGCGATTGCGTGACATGGGAAACCGTAACTGTTCCTCACGATTGGGCCATCAGCGGTCCATTTGACAAAAAATGGGACCTCCAGGTAACTGCCATCAAGGAGAATGGCGAGGAACATGCGACAGAACACTCTGGCCGTTCGGGCGCCTTGCCGTGGATCGGCAAAGGCTATTACCGCCGCACATTCAGCGTGCCTGCCGGCACAAAGCACGCCGAGCTCGTGTTCGATGGTGCCATGGCCGACCCACATGTCTATGTGAATGGCAAGTTGGCTGGCCATTGGGCATACGGGTATAATGCGTTTACTGTGAATATATCTGACTATATTCATCGGGACGGTAGCGAGAACGTCTTGCAGGTTGACCTTGAGAACCTGGAAGAGAGCAACCGTTGGTACCCTGGTGCGGGCATCTACCGACCCGTCAAATTGGTGTATTCGTCATCAAACACATACCTCAAACTGTGGGGCTTAGCAGTAAGCACTGTCAGCATCAACGACGATGATGCTTTGATTGATATCCAGCACCAACTAAAGCAATGGCCGGCCGACGAGCACTACTGGCTCAACATCATCGTTCGTGACGACAAAGGCAATACTGTGGCATCCGCTAAAACTCCTGCTGATGGCATGGGACATTTCCACGAAAAGCTTCTTGTACCTCATCCCAAGGCCTGGTCGCCCGAGAGTCCTACACTTTACGAAATCACTACAACCCTGTATCCTAGCACGGGCAACCGTTCACTTGATGAGCAATCTTCCAAGTTTGGCATTCGCACTGTGAGTGTGAGTCGCGAACATGGTTTTCAGCTTAATGGTGTGAGCCGCAAGTTCAAAGGCGTGTGCCTGCACCATGACTTGGGTCCCTTGGGTGCTGCGGTGAACAAGACGGCATTGATTCGCCAGATTCGCCTGCTCAAAGAGATGGGTGCCGATGCCATCCGCACCAGCCACAACATGCCCTCGACCTGGCAAATGGAGGTTTGCGACTCGATGGGCATGATGGTGATGGCCGAAAGTTTTGACTCATGGCTTGACCCAAAAGTAAAGAACGGCTACAACCGTCTGTGGAACGAGTGGTGGCAACGCGATGTAACCAACCTGATTGAGAACCATCGCAACCACCCCAGCATCGTGATGTGGAGCATGGGCAATGAGATACCTGAGCAATGGAAGCCTGAGGGTGCACAGCGACTCAAACAGTTGGTGCAGCTGTGCCACACCCTCGACCCCACCCGTCCTGTAACCGTGGGCATGAACCATCCTGACGGAGCGCTGAATTGCGGTTTCTCGCAGGCGATGGATGTGCCTGGCTACAACTACCGCCTGGGTCTCTACGACGAGACTTATCCCAAACTGGTGCAGGGCTTCTTGCTAGGCAGCGAGACGGCCTCGACCGTGAGCAGTCGTGGTCACTATGCCTTCCCCGACAACCCCGAAGCCAACAAGATGCGCCCCGATGGCCAGTGCTCAGGCTACGATATGGAATACTGCTGGTGGAGCAACTTGCCCGACGATGACTGGGCTATGCAGGAAGACCGTCCCTGGACCATTGGTGAGTTTGTGTGGACCGGATTTGACTACCTGGGCGAGCCCACCCCCTACGACGACTACTGGCCCAGCCGCAGCAGCTACTTCGGCATCCTCGACCTGGCGGGTCTGCCCAAGGACCGCTACTGGCTGTATCGCAGCCACTGGAACACGCAGCAGCACACCATCCACCTGCTGCCGCACTGGACATGGCCAGGCCGCGAGGGACAAGTGACGCCCGTGTACTGCTACACCGACTATCCCAGCGCCGAACTCTTCATCAACGGCAAGAGTCAAGGGCGTATCACGAAAGACCCCTCGACCCGCCTCGACCGTTATCGCCTGCGTTGGCGCGAGGTCAAGTATGAGCCTGGAGAACTGCGTGTGGTGGTCTATGATGCGCAAGGCAAGCCGGCGGGCGAGAAGGTCATGCGCACGGCGGGCAAGCCACACCACCTGGTGCTGGAGGCCGACCGTAGCACGATTCATGCCGACGGCAACGACCTGTCGTTTGTCACGGTGAGCCTTGTGGACAAGAGTGGCACGCTGTGCCCCGACGCGAGCAACCAGCTAGAGTTCAGCGTCAAGGGTGCAGGCACGTATAAGGCCGCATGCAACGGCGATGCAACGTCGCTGGAGGCGTTCACCCAGCCGAGTATGAAACTGTTCCACGGCCAGCTCGTGGTGGTGGTGCAGTCAGGCAACAAAAAAGGTGCTGCCACGCTGACAGTGCGTGACCGCAAGACGGGCCTCAAGCAAAGTGTCAACATCACGGTTGAGTAACATAGCATAAATCGTTGCATAGCACCATCATTATAGGTGGCGCAATACCGAAAACAAGGTATTGCGCCACTTACTTTATACCGAGAAGAGGTTAATCAACGTGAGTTCAACGAATTCGTTATCTGATAATCAGTGCGTTAGCAACTCCCCCTCCAAATTTAGAGGAGGTGCCCAACCCACAAAGTGCTCGGGGTTGCATAGTCTTTAGCACAAAGTCGGGTGTACGACCCACCTAGCGTCTTCGACGCAATTAGCTGAAACACGTATGGTCAATTAATTACGGACAACACGGACAACAATTCTAATTCCGCCAACGGGTACTTAAACCCCAATCGGTCATTTGAACGGTATGATGTTATTTTTTATTCCTAATTATACCATAACAGCTTTGTTTTGGCGTCTTGCCGCCACTGAAATCTCGCCATAGCCCGCTATGCCTTCGATTTCACTAACAGCAATACTCTCAAAACAAATTCTGTTCTGACATAATTTCTAATGACCGATTTGG
>JAEEJI010000050.1 GCA_016281825.1 Muribaculaceae bacterium
AATCGCCATCGAAGCCATCAAGCATGGCGCCGATGCTGTCTACATGGGTGCGCCCATGTTTGGCGCACGTGCAGCTGCGACCAATTCTATCGACGACATGCAGCAGGTGTGCCAGTTTGCGCATCATTTCGATGCGCGTGTCTACGCCACCGTCAACACTATTGTCTATGATCATGAGTTGCATCAGGTCGAACGCATGATCTGGCAACTGTGGGACGCTGGCGTTGACGCACTTATCGTTCAGGACATGGGCATCTTACGGCTCGACTTGCCTCCCATTGCCTTGCATGCCAGCACCCAGTGCGACCTGCGCACACCCGACAAGGCACGGTTCCTCGAAGCTTTGGGCTTCTCTCAACTGGTCATGGCGCGCGAACTGACGTTCAATGAGATTGCCGACATCCGCCAGGCCGTCAAGGTGCCGCTCGAAGCATTCGTCCATGGCGCACTTTGCGTGTGCTACAGTGGGCGATGCCAGATGAGTCAGGCCATCAAGCAGCGTAGTGCTAACCGTGGTGAGTGCGCCCAGATGTGTCGCTTGCCCTACGATCTAGTAGACGAGCGGGGTAGGGTGCTGGTCAGTCACAAGCACCTGCTCTCGTTACGTGATATGAACCGCACCAACCTACTGCGTGAGATGATTGATGCTGGCGTGTCATCATTCAAGATCGAGGGACGACTCAAGGATATAAACTATGTCAAAAACGTGGTGGCACACTATCGCAAGGCCCTCGACGAGGTAATCGCACAGAGTGATGGTCAGCTGCGTAGGGAATCATTTGGAGCCGCAGAACTCGCGTTTGATCCCGATGTTCGCCGTAGTTTCAACCGCAACTTCACAACCTACTTCATCGACTGTCGCAAACCCGACAATGGCGAGCGCATGGCGTCCATCGACACGCCCAAGTCATTGGGGCAGTGCGTGGGCAAGGTGATGCGTGCCAAGGGGAACGAGCTGCTACTGGACACGAAGTTGCGGTTGGCAAATGGTGACGGATTGAGTTTCTTCAATACCGATGGGCAGTTCACGGGCATTCGCGTCAATGTGGCGAGCGGCAACCGCTTGACCTTGCGCGAGGCAGTACCCATCGCGCGAGGGACCGACATCTACCGCACCTACGACAAGGCGATGGACGACATCCTGTCACGCCCTACTGCCTCGCGCCGTATCGCTGTTGATGCCAAGTTGCGCCGTGTGGGAGAGCGCCTGGTGCTCACCCTCGCTGATGAGCGCGGATGCAGCGTTACCCATGCCATCGATGATGCCGACCTTCAACCCGCCAAGTCCACGCAAGAGCAACGCCAGTTAGATGTGTTGGCAAAGCTCGGCGACACCGTCTACACCTTGCGTGAAGCGAAGGTCTTGCACGACTGTTTCATCCCTGCCTCGACGCTCACCCGTCTGCGCCGAGAGACCGTCCTCCTGCTCAACCGCACCTGGCACATGAGTCGCCGTTGCGATCGGCGCCGTCCCGAAGACCTCACCGCCACCTGCTACACCGCCACCCTTACCAGTGCCGACAACGTCGCCAACCACCTCGCCGAGCAGCTCTATCGCGACCACGGCGTTACTGACATTACCCCCGCCCTCGAGTGCCAGATAGATAAAGGGCAAGCTACCGACGGGATCGAAGTCATGCACACCCGCTACTGTCTGCGCCGCGAGCTCGGAGCTTGCCTCAAATCCAGCGGAGCAAAAAAACTGCCCGCACGCCTCTTCCTGCGCACGGGCAATCATATTATCTCTATTCATTGCGACTGCACCCACTGCGAGATGCACCTGCAATTTTTATGTTTTTATTGCCAAGACGCAGCCAAAAATGCAATTTAGCGAGCGTAGAAACGAGCTTGCTCGAGTTATGCCGAGCGTGAGCATTTTATCTAAATTTACTGTGCCAGTCTTAATCCAAGATACATGGTTCTGACGGTTGGTCTGAACGCTTCGCGATGTGAAACACGACAACGGAGTTCATTGAATGCATACTCGCCGCCTCTATACAATTTCGAGCTGAAGTCTGGGTCTGGATATTCGGGGCCTGTTGGATTGGTCTGTGGGTCACTGGTATATCCACTGATCCAATCGCTACACCACTCTGACACATTTCCTGACATGTCATACAACCCTAATTCATTGGGCTGTTTTGTCGCAACAGAATGAGTTATTTGATTGGAGTTGCTCTCATACCAAGCTACTTCGTAGATCCCATTGCTGCCGGCATACCTATAGTGATGGCTCTTTTCGCCACCTCGTGCAGCATATTCCCATTGGGCTTCGGTGGGCAGACCGAAGGTCTCGCCCGTAAGCTGGTTGAGTTGGGCTATGAATTCCTGGCAATCTTCCCAGCTCACGTTCTCGACAGGACGCTTGGGGTCGCCGGTAAAGTAGCTGGGGTTGCTGCCCATAACGGCTTGCCACAATTCTTGCGTCACTTCGGTCTGACCTATACAGAAACTGCTCAATGTCACTTCGTGGACAGGAAGCCCATTTCCGAGATAGCTCTCTCCTGCTGTAGCACCCATCATGAAAGTGCCGCCATTGACCTTTACCATCTTGAATGAAACTCCGTTGACAGTATAGGTTGTTACTGTATCATTTTCTGGATTGTCAGGTTGGTCTTTACCCAGCATGATGTTGATGACTATATTCACATCACTGATGTCGACCTGGCCGTCAGCATTGACATCGCAATAAATAGTCTGCGCGTATTTCCCCGACATGGCGTTGATGACCATGTTGACATCGTTGTGGGGTGGTGCGGTATTGCCACCTTGATTGCCAGTGGGAATATCAAAGGGCTTGCCCAGCATCGCATTGACAACTATGTTTACATCGCTAATATCCACTATGCCGTCGTTGTTGACATCTCCTGTTAGGGCATTATTTCCTTTGACGATAATCTTACAGGAGTCAGGTTGACAGATACCGGAAGCAGTCTTCACGGTGATGATAGCTTCGCCCGGACTAACGGCAACCACCTGGATCTGATTCCCCGCAACGCGGGCTTTGGCGACATCTACATTCGAACTGTTAACAACGAGTGCAGATGTTCCTCCTATAACGGATGGGGTCAGGGTCGCAATCTCATTGGGTTCCATCTCCAACTCATGTTTGTCCAGCATCACTACAACAAGATCTCCGGTGACGGTAACGTGGCAAACAGCGCGAAGCGTGTGGCAAGTGACGATAATGTCGGCCTCGCCTTCATTGAATCCATAGACATTGCCATAGTTGTCTACACGCGCAACATTCGGATCAGACGAGAGCCATACCAATGGAATGCTTATGTCAGAAGGTGTGACAGTTGCATTCAGCTTAAGCGTTTGCTGAAGCTTGACGGAGGCATTTGTTTGGTCAAGGCTTAGTTCGGTGGGGATAACCAGATCGCCCTGTAGATTGGTAAATCGCTCCCATATCGGAGCATCGAAGTAAGATGCAACAGCTTGACCGAGGGTGTGCAGAACAGTAGTGTATTTTGTGAAAGTGACAGATTGGCAAGCCGGAGGAGTCATGGGTTCGGCATAGATGTCTGTCAAGTAAATACAATTTGCGAAGGCATAGTTCCCGATGCGTTGCAACGATGCCGGGAGTGACAAATATGCTATCTGAGAGGAGTAGGCTAGGCTGTCGGGCAACGACTCTACACCATCGCCAATAATTAGGTTCTTGATGCCTTCGGTACACATACCGCCGCGGGTGGAACAATTCTTTGCATTCCATACAAGTTCTTTAATTTCACCTAATATGTCCTCCCCACCTCCCCAGATGTCTGGGCTGGGTCTGAATGCGCTCTCGCCTATCTCACTGACTGTACTTGGGATGGTGAGACTGGCAAGTTTTACCAGTGAGACAAAGGCATAGGGCTTGATTTGTGTCACTCCCTCGGGGATTACAAGGGTCGACAACGGCTTGCCGTCATGGTACATACTTTTGTTATAAGAATACCCCACTTCAACCGCTGTACCCGTATAATAACTACTCGAGTATTGGGGACATGGCTTTTCTTCCTCAAAGTATGTGTAATAGAGGTCGTATAACGGGTTGGCGCCAGGATTTGCAAAGTCAATGTTGCACCAGGCGGCTATATCACTGATGTCTACGCGACAGTTCCCAAGGTTTAAAAAAGCATCTTTCCCAACCGTTTTTACCGATGACGGAATGTGCACCGACTGGACATAACTGCAACAGAAAAAGGCGTACGGTTTGATTTCGGTCACACCATCAGGAATCACCAGATCTGTGACTTCCTGCTCACCCACAAACAAATGTGTATTCCTAAGATAGGCCTCTTCTCCTTCCCACACAGTGTTGTGACGGGGAATATCTAGCTTTATTAATTTGTTGTACCAAGGGTGGAGGGGATTGGCGCTGGCATTGACAAAGTCGATTGAGCACCAGGTGGCAAGGTCGCTGATGTGCACCTCGGTCAGGTTGGCGCAATTGGCGAAGGCCTCAAATCCGAATGACCTGACCGAACCTGGAATGGTTATGGACGAGATGCC
>JAEEJI010000051.1 GCA_016281825.1 Muribaculaceae bacterium
AACTTATCTTGGTACATATGCAGACCTTTGAGGTCGCAAAGGTACAAATTCAAGTCCGTTCGCTTTTAGAACAGCTCGTAAAAGACTTTATTTCAGCGATTTCAAAGAACGATTTGCCCACTTTAACGGGACAGTAGTGAATCTGCTGCAAAAGTACATTGCAGCAATGAACTGGGAAATACCAAAAAAATGGGATTTTTCCCTCTTGCAATACCTAAAAAAGGCGGGAACAGGCGGGAATCACATCGCTATTGTCCATCATGAAGGCCAATATGTGCTCATTTGTCCGAGCAGCAAAAAATGGTTTTCTTGATGGCGCTGTGATTATAATCTTCCTCTTGATGCCATTTGTATGGATACTTTTATGTAACTTTGCAGCGCAACGGCTTATCGTCATGAGACTGATGCAGATTGTTGCCTAAGGAGTTGGAAAACCAGCACAATTTGACAATTGTGAAACTATTATCAAAAAAACACTGTCATATGAAATACAGATTAATTACCCTTGTATTGTTGCTTTTAACCTTTTTCGGTGTTGATGGTAAGGTGAGGACTGCCGTTTCGGCACAAGAGTGTGCCGTTGACTTCTTGTCACGACAAGTGTCGTTAAGAATGCCAAACCTTGAGCCTTCGGCGCTTAGACTTGTGCATGAGGCAAAAAGTGAGGGTAATGTGGCGGACTACTACGTCTTCAATATCAACATGGGTAATGGGTTTGTAATTGTTAGTGGCGACGACATTACCCAGCCCGTCATTGCCTATTCTAATAGTGGGGAGTTCGTCGAAGAGACTCTGCCAGATAATGTCCGTTGGTGGTTGTCGGAGTATCAACGCCAACTGCATTATTTGCAAGATCACCCTGACGCAAAGCCCCGCCAAGAGGTCAAACTGAGCACTTCGGTTCCCGCTTTGATGCAAACCAAATGGAACCAAGGCAAAGGTTTCAACAAACAATGCCCAACCATTCCAACATCGACCCACGCATATTATGATGGGAAGGCTTGCACAGGATGTGTAGCAACAGCGATGGCTCAAATCATGAAATATCACCATTGGCCAACATCAGGGATAGGCAATCACAGTTATGAGTGTGATGTCAAGTATGGCACCAACGCTTCTCCTCAGTCATATTCCACAACCCTCAATGCCGACTTCAGCCAATCGACATACAATTGGAATGACATGGTGAATGCTTTCAAATATTACACCTCGGACTATCTCGTCTATGTGGAGGGAACAAATGGAAATGATAGTCCCGCTACTGCAGCGCAGATTAATTCTGTGTCAAAGCTCATGAGCGATGTCGGCATTTCGCTGGACATGATGTATGGTTCCTACGAACGTGGAGGAAGTGCGGCATACGTGAGCAAAGTAGAGGCAGCCCTAAAGACTTACTTCGGCTATGACAACTCCCTCCAATACATTGACCGTGACTACTATAGTGGTGACGTAGAGTCAATGATGCGCGCTGATTTAGACGCGCGCCGGCCTGTGTTGTATTCAGGGTCAACCGCCAATGAGGGAGGACATGCCTTTGTCATAGACGGCTATGATGCCAACGGCTATTACCATGTAAATTGGGGATGGGGTGGAAAAAGTGACGGTTATTACCTATTGAGTCTCTTGTCGCCAAGTGAACAAGGTGCTGGCAGTTCAGAGGGAGGATACAACTATCGACAATTGGCAGTAATTAATATCAAACCTACCGAGAGTGGAAAGATTGCCCTAGTCACCGACATCGTGCTAGCAGAGAATCCTGTTACTTCCGGCTCGGTCAAAGCGACAGCTGAAGTTCAAGCTGTCTGGGGAGATTACTCTGGTGACATTCAGATGTGGATTCTCAATGAAAAAAATGAGTATGCCGGTTTCTGCTTATCCTCAATCACACTCGCTGATGGCGAGAAAAAGACCATTCAGTTTCAATGCCCATTCACTGGACAGGAAGGTAAGACATATTATGCTGCATTAAGAAACCCCTACTGTACTCAGTACTTTGAGCTATGGGGACAGGCAGTTCCATTCACAGCAACACCACCTGCCGTTCTTACCTCGCCTACCAATGAGACAACTGTTGATTTTGGTGTCGTCAATTCTGGGCAGACGAGTCAAAAAGAGATTTATGTCAAGGGCGCACACTTAACCTCTCAGCTGAACCTTGCCATCAGTGGAAATGATTATTTCACCACAAATGTCACCACGCTAGAAGCCCAAAACGTCAATGATGGCGTAAGTATTACCCTTACCTATGCTCCTGAATATGCGGGTACACATTCCGCTCAGTTGACCATCAGCGAAGGAGGTCTCATTGAGCCTGTGACAGTCAATCTGCATGGCACCGCCAAGGGTGCCGCCGCACCGGTAGTCGTGGACTCAATGATGACAAGTCTCTGGACCCAGAGCGTGCCATACCGAAATGCATGTCCCATCGGTACTAATGGCAATATTACTCCTCCTGGGTGTGGTGCGGTGGCTCTTGGACAGATTTTGAACTATCATCGAGTCACAAATCACGGTTTTGGCCATGCCTCTTATGACAATCTGCTTGATAACGAGACTATTTTCGGTAGCGTTGACGTGAACTTTGACGAGCGGGTTTATGACTGGGCAAACATACTCGATGACTACTCAAAAGGCTACACCACAGAGCAGGCCGATGCGGTTGCTGATTTCTTGATGCAAGTCGGGGCAGGTATGAAAATGATGTATCGCATTGGTGGCAGTTCACCAGCCAATGACGGTTCGATGCTTTGGGGTATGCACCACTATCTTCACGTCTCTAGCCAATGTATGAAGCACTACCGCCGCAATTACACCACTGCACAATGGCGTGAGATGCTCAACCGCGAACTGCTGAATGGACGACCAGTACTTTATGGTGGTGGTTCAACGAGCCCACTGAGTGACACGATTGGCTATCATATCTTTGTCATTGATGGCGTGAATGACAAAGGGGAATATCACGTGAACTTTGGCCAAACGAGAAACAAATACTGGAGTGCCTATCTGGATCTGGAGGTGCTCAACCAGAGCGGCCAAAACTCAAAGCCTGGAGGACGCGGTGTGTGTTGGCAGTTGAGCAGCTATATGATGACCGACTTGATGCCAGTCGAGGATGATGACTATGTCGATAACAATATGATATCGATGGTAGTCCCCGTACTCAACGAGTCAGTCCTTAATCGCGATGCCTTGATTGACCGAGACAACGCTTTCAAACTGGGGTATACGCTAGCAAACTATCAATATGACGATGCTCATATGGAGTTCGGACTCGGTTTCTATCAAGATGGTATGCTAAAAGCCACTTCCTATGGTACTGTCAATCCCACAGGCATAAGTAACTTCCCATTATCTGTAAACCTAGGTGGCGGTTACGTGAAGTCGTGTAATCATTATTACCGCATCCCTTCTACGCTTTGTGATGGCGAGTATGAGATGAAGTTCGTCTGTCGACTGAAGGGGAGTAATAGCTCTTGGTTACCCGTGTTTGAGATAGCCCCAAGTAAGATGAACGTGCAAGTGGATGGGAACCAAGCGCGTGTCGTCATGCCTGAGAACCATCAACTGGCCACACATTTGCGATTGGCAAAACCTGTTCAAGTTGTTGAAACAGAATTTGCGAATTTCATTCCGGGGACAACGCTGCAGCATGAGTTCATCAATCCATCGGAGCATAATTTCCAAGACACCATCCGTGTAGATATCATGATTGATGGGCAAATAGTCTATAGTCACAAGCGTGTCGCATCGGTCTATGAGCAATGCCAAACAACCTACAATATCTTGATTCCTGATTCACTGTGCAACCTCAAGGGCAAGCAGTTCACCACTGAGTCATACTACTACGAGAAAATGTTGTCCAAGTATGTCAAATTGAATGTTGGAAACACCTTAAAAACCGCAGATGTGAATGGTGACGGCAACATAGACATCGCCGATTTGAACATCATCATCAACACGATGCTAGGAAAGGATCCTTATCACCTCTTATCATCTGACCTTGACAAGAATGGGACAACCGATATTGCAGATGTGAATATCGCCATCAACTCCATGCTTGGAAGATAACAGGATTTTTCCTAAGATTTTGAAGAGATGTTGAGCAAACTTGCTAGGGCAGGGTGATGCGGTAGATGCTGCCCTCGATGAGCGAGCAGTAGATGTCGCCCGTGGCGGGATCGGCCTCGAAGCCGTTGACCTCGCTGCTTCCCATCTTATAGGTCAACACACGCTCATGCGTGCGCGCGTCAAACACCACCAGCATGCCGCGGCGCGAACCCAGCACGACATAGCCCTTGTGCTCCAGCACGATGCACGGCGCGTGCTCGTAGCCAAGACCTGCGTCGCCCTTCCACAACACCTCATAACTGTCGCCGGTCGACATTGCCACCAGCTCGCCATCCATCGTCTTGGCGTAGGCCACGCGGCCATCCTCGCTGTGACCCAGGCTCTCACGAACCTTGTTCTCGTTCTTCTCGCGCCATAACTGGGTGCCGTCCTTGCGGCTCACCGCCGTCGTCACACGGTCCGGTGCCACAATCACCACCTTGTCGGGTGTCACCACGGGAACCACATTGCCAGGGCTGTAGAGGTTGACATTTTTCCCATTGTTCCATTGCCAACGCAGCGCGCCCGTCTTGCGGTCGAGCGTGCGCAGGTAGGTGTCCCAAGCGCCGAAAATCACGTCATTGCCATCAATCACAGGTGCTGCTTGACAGTAATTGTTGATGTCATTGTAAGCCCACAACAGTTTGTGTCGCTTCACGTCCCACGCTTGGAATGTCTTGTAGCCGCCCTGATAGAGGATGCCGTCCAGTACCACGCCGTCAGCCACATAGGGGCCGTTGGCGGCGTACTCATAGGTTACCTTGCCAGTCTTCTTGTCCAGCCATACCAACCGTTTGTCGGCGGTGGGAATGATCACGTTTTTTTTGTCCACGGCAGGGCGGGAGAACAACATTGCATCGGTCTTGTACGACCACCGCACCTGTCCCGATTTCTTGTCCAGCGCCTTGGCAAAGCCTAGCGAGTTGCCAAAGTAGATGTTCTGTGCGTCCACGCCCAGGCGGGTGAATATCGAGGCATTGTCGGCATACACCTTGTTGACGCTGAAGCCTGCGGGCACTACGTTGGTCACTTCGGTGGCAGGGAACTCATCAAAGTCTAGATTGATTTTGTAGGCATACTTCAGTTCAGGCTCCTTGCCCAGTTCTTTGTTGTAGACATGAATCCAGTCGCGGTCCAGGTCAACATTTAGCAGCGTGTAGCCATAGTTCCCGCCGCCCATGTCCAGCGCGCGCACCATCAGGCCGCTGATGCCGCAGGTCTCATACTGCTTCCAGCTGTGGTAGTGCCCGCATTGGTGCGTCACCACAGGGTATTTCTTCAGGACGTTCACATAGTCCTGATAGTTGTCCAGGTCGTCAAGGATGGGGTAGTGGTTGACACTCAGCACACGCTTTCCGGGCGTGACGCGCTCGCTGAGTGTCTTGTCCAGCCATAGCAGGTCCTCCTGTTTGATGTGGCCATCGCCCATCTTCATGAACGGACCGCAATTCATGCCCACGACCACCAATTGGCCCACCTCGAACACAAACCGGTCGTTGCCCCACAGGTCGTTGAACGTCTTGCAGGCGCTCTGGCTCCAGTTGTTCTCATGGTTGCCGGGGATGATATAGAACGGCTTGGTGATGCCATCCAGTATGGCCTTGACATTGCGCAGCTGCTCGTCGCTGCCCTCGTTCGTCAGGTCGCCTGTGAGCAGCACAACATCGGCATCGCAGCCGTTAATCTCGGCAACCGCCTCACGCAGCTTGCCCTCGTTGGCATTACCCGGAGTGACATGAATGTCGCTCAGTATCGCAAACTTCTGTGCCTGGGCCATCAGAGCCACAAGCATCAGCACCAGCATCAGTCTAAACTTCTTCATCGCAAAATAATTGAGTTTTTCTTGCGCAAAGGTACGACTTTTTGATAATTTAGGCGGCGTTTCGGCAAATAAAATATAAAAGTGCTTTTTTATTTTGATTTGCTCTCAACTTGCACTAAATTTATCGTAACTTTGCAAATCAAAAAAGCTAAAGGCTAACTGCTATGACCAGCTACCTCCAAGTTGAGAACTTGACCAAGTCGTTCGGTGCCGATGTCATCGTCGATGACATCACCTTCGGCATCGCCGAGGGCGAGAAAATCGGGCTTATCGCCAAGAACGGAACCGGAAAGAGCACCCTGCTCAATATCCTGGCGGGCGAAGACACGCCCGACAGCGGTACCGTCATCTACCGCAACGACCTGCGCGTGGGATACTTGCCACAGATGCCCACCTTCGAGGGCTCACGCAGCGTGATGGACACCTGCTTATGGGGCGACGACCGTCAGAGTACCGCCGTGCGCGACTACGAGCATGCCATGCGCAGCGGTGACCCCGACGCGATGACAGCTGCCATTCAAGCCATGGATAACGCTGGGGCATGGGACTACGAGGACCGATTCAAGCAAATCCTCACCATGCTCAAGATCAGCGATTACGACCAGCCTATCGCCGAACTCTCCGGCGGACAGGTCAAGCGGGTCGCCCTGGCCAAACTCCTCATCAGCGAACCCCAGATGCTCATCCTCGACGAGCCAACCAACCACCTGGACATCGACATGATTGAGTGGCTCGAGACCTACCTCAAGCGCAGCTACATCACCCTGCTCATGGTCACGCACGACCGCTATTTCCTTGACAACATCTGCAACCGCATCCTCGAGATGGACCAGCAGACCATCTACAGCTACGATGGAAACTACAACTATTACCTCGAGAAGCGCGCCGAGCGCATCGAGGCGCAGAATGCCCAGGTTGAGCGCGCCCGCAACCTGTTGCGCACCGAACTCGACTGGATGCGGCGGCAGCCACAGGCTCGAGCCCACAAGGCGCAGTACCGCATCGATGCCTTCTACGACCTGAAGGAGCGGGCAAGGGTCGTCCATGACCCGGGCGATGTGCGGCTCAACATCAATTCAACCTATATCGGCAACAAAATCTTCACTGCGCACAAGGTGAGCAAGCGCTTCGGCGAAAAGGTCATCCTCAACGAACTGGAGTACACTTTCGCGCGCTATGAGAAACTGGGCATCGTCGGCGACAATGGAGTAGGGAAGACCACCTTCATCCGACTGCTGCTCGGCCAGCTGCAGCCCGACAGCGGGTACTTTGAGGTGGGCGAGACGGTGCGCTTCGGATACTATAGCCAGGAAGGCATATCCTTCGACCCCGACAAACGCGTCATCGATGCCGTGCGCGACATCGCCGAGGAAGTGTACTTCGACGAGAAGAACCACTACTCGGCATCGCAGTTCCTCAACATGTTCCTCTTCACCGAGCGCGACCAGCAAAAACTCATCGCCAAACTCAGCGGCGGCGAGCAGCGGCGGCTCTATCTGGCGACCGTACTGATGCAGAAACCCAACTTCCTCATCCTCGATGAGCCTACCAACGACCTGGACATCCAGACGCTGGGTGTGCTCGAGGACTACCTCGCCAAGTTCAAGGGCTGCGTCATCATTGTGAGCCACGACCGCTTCTTCATGGACCGCACCGTCGACCACACCTGGGTCTTCCTGGGCGATGGCGTCGTCAAAGACTTCCCGGGCAATTACAGCGAGTATCGTGCCTGGAAAGAATACCATGAGCGCCTGGCGGCAGAGGAGGCCAAAGCCAATGAGAAACCCCGCGAAAAACAGACATATAGCAACCGCGACACCAGCAACAAACTCACCTTCAAGGAGAAACGCGAACTCGAGGAGCTCACTGCCGACATCGCAGCGCTCTCTGCCGAGAAGGATGAGTTGGACACCCTCTTTGCCAGTGGCGATACCATCACCGATGTCGCCACTAAAGCAGCCCGCTACGAGCAAATAAAAAAACTCCTCGACGAAAAAGAACTCCGCTGGCTAGAACTCAGCGAAAAAGACTGACCCCTAACAAGATTAAGAAACTGATAACTTTAAACCTATAAAAATATGAAATCAAGATTGATGAAAAAGTCCATTATTCTGTTAGCAGCCGCCATGCTTACTTGGGCATGGCTTCCTGCGCAAACGTCCAAAACATTCGATGAGGGATACGTGTTTGTCTCCCCACTAAAGTCGCATAGCAAAAAGTCACTAAAGTCGCGAGTGAAGTCGACCATTCCTGCTGGTCGCGTGGCGGTGAAATCGAGTGAATCCGCTCGTGAATTTGATTTCTCTATCGTCGACGCTGCTGAATACTTCACTATAGAAAACGGAGCCTTCTATAAATACTACCCGCCTACTCAGGACATCGTTCCGGCGGAGTATGTCTCGAAGGCAGAGTTTAATAAGGCTACGCGAAAGGTGAAAATCTTCTCCGAAGCACCGACAAGCATAGAGCGTGGGAAACCTTACACCTTCGTGTCGCAGTACCCTGACGAATATAGAAATTCAGTGATAGTGAGAGCCATACGTCTCCCAAACTCTGATGTGTCATTAGTTACCGAGGTCGATTACGAAAACCATTTTAATCCTTCTCGCACAGTCGACATTTCTGGCAAAACGATTATGGAAATTACAATGGGTGACAACATCGTTTATTTATTAAACGGACAGCAAGTGATGCTGGAGAGCAACCTCGGCGGCAGTGACTACAGCACGCTAGTGGTTGATGAACACGGGGTCACCTATGCGAAGGACGATAGCGGTAACCGCCGCGCCGTTTCCAAATTGTCGTATGTCATCGGTGAAATTCCAGAAATAGGTTATAGCGGCTGGATCTCCGATTCCGAACTCGTCATCGACGATAAGCTATATGTCCTCGCTAAGCCTGGCACACACTGATTGACTTCGTCAAATTCGGTCGGTTGGAAAAATAAATCAGCCGAGGGCGGTGATAGTTGTCCTCGGCTGATGATTTTTGTGCTGTTTGCTCGTTCGGGCGGATTTGCAACCACGAAGTGCCCACGACCGAGTGGGAGCCCGAGGGGCAAGCAAATCCTTGACGAGAAAGAACTCCGCTGGCTAGAACTCAGCGAAAAAGACTAGACTACGCGATTTCCTCAATTGCTCCCCCTTTAGGGGGCTGGGGGGACAACGGGGGCTAGGGGGACCAGATTATACCAGAAGCCCCACTCAGTCGCGAGCGGGGCTTGATGGCGGTGCTTGAAGGCACTCAGTCATTGTTTTATTACGAAAAAGTCGTCTTATTGCGTTTGAAGCAAAAGTGTTTTATTAATCTTTCCGATACTATGACTACGTACCCTTCAATAAGTTTAATCAA
>JAEEJI010000052.1 GCA_016281825.1 Muribaculaceae bacterium
GGCCCTTGAACCACTTGACGATACCGCGCGCAACAGTAATACCTGCCATCTAGCAACCGCAACCGAAGATCATGAAGCCGACGGCGGCAAATTTGGCGCTGGCAGGCATGCCCTCATAGAAAGGTGACACGCCCAGCTCATCAAAGACCGGGATATAGTTCAGGTGATTGGTGAACCAAGCCTCCAAACCGCTGCCCTTGAAAGCTTCGGTCACTGCATACCACTTGATGATGGCACCAATGAGCATCACGGCACCCGACAGGACGGCTGTGAAACGCACGCCCATCTTGTCGAGGATAATTCCAGCAAAGATAAGGAAGAAAACAAACACGTTGAGAAACACCTCACTGCCCTGCATGGTACCAAAGGCGGTAGAGTCCCATCCGCGGGTCTCTTGCATCAGGTCCTTGATGGGCGAGAGGATGTCCATGAAAATGTAGCTGCAGAACATGGCAAGAGCCAGTAGCAGCAGGGCTGTCCAGCGCATGGCAGCCGAGTCACGCAATGTTTTGATTTGTTCAGTCATTGTTATTGTTGGTTAAGTTAATTATTGGGGATAACTGGGAAAACTGAGAGAACTGAGAAAACTGAGTTAACAAAAGAATTCTCCATTCTCAATTCTCAATTGAATTAAATTCCCAGGTCGTGGCAGATTTGGTCAATCTTCTTGTCGGCCCACTCGTTCTTGGCATCGTAGTTCTCAGCCTTGTCGAGTTTGTCGTGAACCTCGATGTAGAACTTGATTTTTGGCTCGGTGCCGCTAGGGCGGATTGACACCTTGGTGTTGTCCTCGGTGTAGTACTGCAGCACGTTGCTGCGGGCGGGCATGTCGATCGGGGTCACTTGGCCGGTGCGTACGTCACGCTGCTCGAGCAGCTGGAAGTCCTTAATCAGCACCACAGGGCTGCCGGCAATCTCCTTCTGTGGGTTCTCGCGGAAGTTGACCATCATAGCAGCAATCTCGTCGGCTCCGCTCTTGCCAGGACGCACAACGCTGATACCGCGCTCCTTTGAATAGCCGTAGGTCATGTACATCTCGATAAGCATGTCGTTCATCGACTGGCCACGCTCCTTGGCCCATGCGGCAATTTCGCACATCAAGGGGATGGACGACACCGAGTCTTTGTCACGGACAAAGTCCTCGGGCAGGAAGCCGTAACTCTCCTCGCCACCACCTAGGTAACGTGCCGATGTGCCCTCAAGTTCGCGCATCACCGAAGCAATCCACTTGAAGCCAGTGTAGCAGTCATACATCTTGATGCCCTGCGCCTTGGCAATACGGGCGATGGTCTCGCTAGTCACGATAGTCTTTACAATGTAGTCGTTGTCGCGGTCCAACTTGCCCAACTCGGCGTTGCGGGTGATGAGATAGTAATGGAAGATAAGCTGAATCTGGTTTCCGTTCACAAGGTCATACTCGCCCTTGTTGTTCTTGAACACCACACTGATGCGGTCGGCATCGGGGTCGCTGGCGAGAGCAATGTCGGCTTGAGTCTCTTTGGCCTTCTCGATAGCCATCAACATGGCACTGCGAGTCTCGGGGTTGGGTTGCTCAACAGTGGGGAAATCGCCACTCATCACGTCCTGCTCGGGCACGTGGATAATGTTGTCAAAGCCCCAGCGCATGATGGAACGGGGGATAATGTCACGACCCACGCCATGGATGGGCGTGTAGACAATCTTCAGGTCGTGGTGCTTCTTGTCAACATCGGGGCTGAGCGAAAGCGTGTGAATTTGCTCGATATACTTGGCATCAATCTCCTCGCCAAGAATCTCGATAAGGGATGGATTACCCTCAAACTTGATTTCGCTCACATCGGCAATAGCGTTGACGTTCTTGATGATGTTCACATCGTGCGGTGAAACCACCTGTGCACCGTCATCCCAGTAAGCCTTGTAGCCATTGTACTCCTTGGGGTTGTGCGAGGCGGTGATGTTCACACCACTCTGGCAACCCAGCAGACGGATGGCATAGGATACTTCAGGAGTGGGGCGGGGACCCTCAAACAGATACACCTTGAAGCCGTTGGCCGAGAAGATGTTGGCCACGGTCTCGGCAAACAAGCGGCTGTTGTTGCGTACATCGTGCCCAACGACCACCTTGATTTGCTCCAAGTCCTTGAAGGCCTCTTTCATGTAATTGGCCAGACCCTGGGTAGCGGCACCCACTGTGTAGATGTTCATACGGTTGCTGCCAGCACCCATGATGCCACGCAGGCCACCTGTACCAAACTCCAGGTCTTTGTAAAATGACTCGACAAGTTCAGTCTTGTCCTCATTCTCGAGCATAGCACGCACTTGGGCTTGCGTTTGGGCATCATAGCCTTCGCGAAGCCACAATTGCGCCTTCTCGCTCACTTGTTTCAATAATTCTTGGTCAAACATAATATTTTAGGTTTTAGAGTTATTATTTTGCTCCTATGAGAAAAACTGCTTCATGACCTCAATCATGGCGATATGATCGGCACATGAGGCGGTCTCACGGGCCGAGTGCATGGCGAGTAGGGGGTTGCCCACGTCCACGCCCTCGATGTCGATTTGTCCGGTGAGGATATTGCCCAGTGTTGAACCTCCTGCCACGTCACTGTGATTGACAAAGTACTGGAAAGGTTGACCAGCCTCGATGCACAAGCTCTTGAAGATGGCTGCCGAGTGGGCGTCGCTCATATACTTGCAATTGGCGTTTATCTTGATGCACGGACCACCACCCAGCGCGGGATGGTTGGTCGGGTCGTATTTGCCCGCATAGTTGGGATGGAAAGCGTGGGCATTGTCTGCACTGACCATGAAAGTCTTGGCGATGGCTCGACTGAAGTCATCAAATGTGCCACCTTGTGCTTCAACTAGGCGGTACAAAAGGTTGCTTAGCACTGGCGATCCGGCACCTTGCTTGGTGCCGCTGCCGGTTTCCTCGTTGTCGAAGATCGCAGCCACGCAAGTGGCGTTCTTGTCTTTTGCTTCAACCAGAGCGGTGATGGCAGCATGTGCCATGCTCAGGTCATCAAGGCGGCCGCACGAAATGAACTCGTTGTTAAGGCCGAACGTGCATGCCGGTTCGGTAACATAAAGCATCAAATCGAAGTCGAGGATATCGTCTATATCTATTTTGAGTTCACCAGCAACCAGTTTCAGTAGCATGTTTTCGGCCTCCAAGCGGTCGTTCAGTTTGGCGATAATGGGCAACATGTCCACTTGCTTGGACAAGGGATTGCCCTCATTGACGGCTCGGTTGAAGTGAATGGCAAGGTGAGAGATGCTCATCAAGGGGCGGTTGATGCGAACCAAACGAGTCTCAGGATGAAGTGCATCCTCGCCCTTGCAGATAACGCGGCCGGCAATCGACAGGGGACGGTCAAACCAGGTGTAGAGAATAGGGCCACCGTAGACCTCGGTGTTCAGCCGCACGATGCCGCCGTCGCCAGGCATCTCGGCGTTGGGCTTGATGCGGAAACAAGGAGAGTCGCTATGTGCTGCAATCAGCTTGAAACCGGTATCCACTGGGCTTTTTTTGCCCATCTTTACCGCAAAGATGGCTGAGTCGTTCTTGGTTGCGAAAAATTTCTCGCCGGGTTTGGCTTCAATTTTTTCACATAGGCATTTCTCGGTATAGCCTTTTTCGGTCAAGATTTTCTTGATGGTGTCCACTGCCCAGAAGTTGCACGGACTGGCATCCATGAAGCGCAGCAGTGAGTCGATGTACTTGTTCATATCGTTTATGTTTAGTGAATAAATACGTGATAAGTCATGTGAAGGGCACGCAACACATTGCACAGGGTTTGGCCCCAGTATGAGCGAAAGTTGTACATGCAGGAGTCGATGAGCAGGACTTGCAACTCGGTGGGGATGTCCTGGACGGCGTGTACCAGGTTGTAGAACTCTTGGTACAGGTCGGCGAGGTTCTCGCTCACAGTCGCAGACACGGGCGTGTCGCTGAACTGCATCTCATCTACGTTGGTCTCGAGGTAAGCGTCATCATCGCCCATCACTTGCGACAATCTCTCCCGCACAAGATCGTAGGTGCTTTCATCAAGCGAACTCTCAATGAACTCGTCGGTCAGGTTGCCTTTGGTCTCATAGAGGTCGGTTGCGACAATATAGATGCGCGGCAACAACTTAAGCATCGAGAGAATGAACGGCAGATTGGATTCCGGACGGTAGGATTCTGGCGGTTCGGCAGTCTCGACGGCATGGCAATACTCGTTGGTCAATGCGATAAATGCCAGTGCATTGGGTGACAGTTCTTGACTCATGCTAAGGTATATAATTGGTGTTTGACAATATACTGTTCCACGTCAGCAGGCACATAGAAGGCGATGCTTTGGCCTTGTGACAGGAGCTCGCGAACGGTGGTAGATGACAACTCGATGATGGGAGCGTTGACCAAATGAACGCGGTCCGAGAGTTCGTCGGGAATGTTCACCTCAAAGCCTAGACGAGGGTAAATTAGCAAATGGAACTGCTGCACAATCTCGTCATGGGCGCGCCAACGGTCCCATACCGCCCAGTTGTCGGCTCCGATAACCAGCCAGAACTCGTCATCAGAAAACTTCTCCTGAAGGGCATGCAGGGTGTCAATGGTATAGCTGGGGCGTGGCATCGTGAACTCGAATGCTGAGGTCTCAACACCGTCAATGCGGTGCGACACCATCTCGGTCATACGCAAGCGGTGCAGCTCTCCGGCCATCTCATGTGGCTGCTTCAGCGGGTTCTGGGGCGACACCATCAGCCACAACTGGTCAAGCCCGCCATGTTGCATGATGTAGTTGGCGATGATGGCGTGGCCGTTGTGGATGGGGTTGAATGAACCTCCGAAGATGCCGATGCGCCTCATTCTTCCTCCCAGTTGGGGTTGACAAAGGTGTCAACTAGGTGATGAACTTCGGCAACAGCGGTCTCTAGGTCGTCATTGATGACCATGTGGTCGCATTTGTCGGAATAGCCCAACTCAAACTCTGCCTTGCTGATGCGGCGCTCGATGTCCTCCATTGAATCAGTACCGCGTTTGATGAGTCGCTCACGCAACACCTCGATGCTCGGTGGGGCGATGAAGATGGAAAGGGCATGGTCGCCATAGATTTTTTTGACATTCATGCCACCCAGAACATCGATGTCGAGCACCACGTTTTTCCCATCGGCGTTGATGCGAGCGATCTCGCTTTTGAGCGTGCCGTAGAACCGGCCGGGGTAGACCTCTTGATACTCAGCGAAGTCATCGTTTTCGATGTGTTTCTTGAACTCTTCCTCAGTCAGGTAATAATAGTCCACTCCATGAACCTCCTCACCGCGGCGAGGGCGAGTGGTCGCCGAAACCGAGAACGCCAAACGCAGACGTTCGTCGTTGATGATGCGCCCGATAATAGTCGACTTGCCCGATCCCGACGGCGCACAGATGATAATCAGTTTTCCTTCCAAAATATGCTAATATTACAACTATAAACTATAAACTTTTAACTATAAACTATTTAAAGCACATTCAGCACCTGCTCCTTGATTTGCTCCAGCTGGTCCTTCATGCGAACCACCACTTGCTGCAGTTCGGCCTGGTTTGCCTTGCTGCCCATGGTGTTGATCTCACGGCCCATCTCCTGGGCGATGAATCCCAACTTTTTGCCCTGTCCGGGCTCGTCGGCGTGGAGTGTTTCAAGGAAATAGTTGATGTGGTTCTGTAGGCGGATTTTTTCCTCAGTAATGTCCAACTTCTCAATGTAGAAAATAAGTTCCTGCTCAAGCCGGTTCTTGTCATATTCCACACTTTCGAATTTCGTGAGGCCTTCGACAATGCGTTCTCTGATGCGTTCGATGCGACTCGACTCATACGTCTCTACTTCAGCGAAAATTTGTTGGATGGCGGCTATCTTCTCCTCAAAGAACAGTTCTAGGCGACGCCCTTCTTGGGTGCGAAACTCAAGTAACTGTGCCAACGCGTCGTCAGAGGCTTGCATTACAACTGCCAACTCGTCGTCATCAACCTCGTTGCCATTCTGTTCATTGCACCATACATCGGGCAAACGCAACAGGGTATTGTACCAATCGGTGGGCTGGGGGAGGCCCAATGCGCACGACATATGCTCAATCTGTTGCTTATAGAGCCTGAGCTGCTCGATGTTTATATTCATAGGCGTCACGCCATCGGCATTCTCGCTAGTGATGAAAACGTCGACCTTGCCACGCTGCAGTTGTTGTGTTAGACGGCCACGGATATCCAACTCGACCGAGCGGTAGGGCTGGGGCAACTTGACGATTGCGTCAAGCTGTTTGCTGTTTAATGATTTGACCTCGACCGTTATTTTCTTGTGGTTGAACACCTTCACAGCCTTGCCAAATCCTGTCATGGATAGAATCATTGCTAATAAAAATCGTTTGTCGGTTTAAAACCTACAAATTTACGAATTTTCCATGGGATGAAGCAACTTTTTTAGGCTAAAAAATGAAAAAACGGGCAAAGATGTCTTTCAAAATCATAAAAGAGGTGATATTTGCAGCTCATCCCACAACTTTTTCGTAACTTTGCACGTTTATTTGATGGTCAAGATGGCTAACATTCTCAACATAGAGACTTCGACGCAAGTGTGCTCGGTGGCACTGGCTAGCGAGGGGCAAGTGCTGGAGCATCATGAGAACTATGATGGGCAGACGCATGCCACTTTGCTCAGCGCCTTTGTAAACGATGCTTTGCGCTATGCACGCACCCGAGAGATTAAACTCGATGCCGTGGCGGTAAGCATCGGGCCGGGGTCATATACCGGACTGCGCATCGGCTTGAGCGAGGCTAAAGGACTGGCTTTTGGGCTGGACATCCCTTTGATTGCAGTGAACACCCTGCAACTCCTTACCGTGAGCACGATGTTCAACCATTTCATGGAAGATGACGTGCTTTATGCACCAATGATTGATGCACGACGCATGGAGGTCTATACCGCTGTCTACGATCCGGCGCTGAATGCCGTCGTCGAGCCACGTCCGCTCATCCTTGATGAGGAGTCGTTTGCCGAAGTGCTCGCCATGCAGACCGTCGTGTTCATGGGCGACGGTAGCGACAAAGCTCGAGAGGTAATCAAACACCCCAACGCACGTTTCATTGAGGGCATCAAACCTGTCGCAATAGATATGATTGCACTCTCGGAGAGGGCTTTCAGAAATGGCGAATTTGCTGATGTCGCTTACTCAACACCGCTCTATCTCAAGGAGTTCCAAGCCACAGTGCCGCGTAACAAGGTGCTAAATTTACAATGATTAATCTAATAGTATATGTTACTCTACAATACACAACTCAAGAAAATCATCCTGCCAGAGTACGGCCGAAACATCCAACACATGGTGGATTACTGCATGACCATTGAGGACCACGAGGAGCGTAACCATTGCGCACAGACCATCGTTGACACGATGATTATCATGTTTCCCGAATTGAGAAACGAGACTGACTATGTGCATAAGTTATGGGACCACTTGGCAATCATGAGCGACTTCAAGCTCGATATTGACTATCCCTACGAAGTACTGCGAGAGGAAGCACTCGAAACCAAACCCGAGCCTCTGCACTACCGACTGGATACAATAAAGTATCGCCATTATGGCAAAATCATTGAACGAATGATTGCCCGTGCCGCCGAGTACCCCGAGGGAGAAGAACGCGACGCACTGGTGATGTTGCTAGCCAATCACATGAAGAAACTGATTTATCAAATCAACAACGAGGATGTGGAGGACAGCAAGATTTTCAATGACCTGTTTCATTACTCAAAGGGTGCCATCCGACTCGACCCGGAGACACACCGATTGCATGAATACCAGGTTGTCACGCCACCGCAACCTACTGGCAAGAAGAAAAAGAAAAAATGATCACACGCGACCAACTCATAGAAATCGGCCATTTCAACAAGGCGCATGGGGTCAACGGTGAGGTAAATGCCTCGTTGCAGATCGAAGTGGAACACTTGCCCTCTTTGTCTTGCTTGGTGTGCGACATGGATGGCATCTATGTCCCCTTCTTTGTCGAGGCGATGCGACCCAAAGGCGCAACGACCGTCCTGCTAACCATCGACGGCTTTACCAGCGAACAAGAAGTGGCGACTCTGGTCGGCAAAGATATCTTCGCTCTCAAGAGTGACTACGACGAGTTGGCGAACCAAGTTGATGAGGACGATGACGAGCTCCCGCTGGACTACTTTATCGGATTCCGTCTCACCGACAACGATACTCCTGTTGGAGAAATCGTCGATGTGGATGAGTCCACCGAGAATGCCCTGTTCATCGTGCGTCGTGATGAAGAAACATTGGTAGCCATACCTGCAGTCGACGACCTGATTATCTCTATGGACATGACCGCCCGCGTCATTGACATGGGTCTCCCCGAAGGACTACTTTCAATCAATTAAAAAATGAAGAAGATTCACATATTAATCCTGGTGCTGGTGACATGCTTGGTCATGCCCACCGAGCTGCAAGCACGCAAGAAGAAGGTTGACATCTATGACCTGTCGCTGGATGACAATCTGGAAACCCCTGAAATCGACAACGCCAAGCAATCGCAGAAGGTTCAGGACTACCAATATGATGTAGCCGTGAGCCTCAAGAAGCAAAACTACGATGTCGAGTTGATGCGCGACAACGAGGTGATTGTGGTGACCTTGCCTGCTGGTCAACTGTTCGCACCCAATGACACAGTACTCTCCGAACTAGGCATGGTGTCGCTAAAGCCGATGCTGAAATATCTAGCTAATCCGGGCTTCTACAAGATGCTCCTGGTCATGCACAGCGACAACACTGGCAGTAAGAAATATACCGAAGCATTGACACGGGCTCGTGTAAATGCAGTCTTCGACTGGATAGATGAGAATGCAAGCGTTGATTTTGTTGTCCCTTATGCATTGGGTGATACAGATCCATTAGAAGACAACAACTCGATGGAGCACCGCAAGCACAACCGCCGACTCGAGATTTATCTCGTCCCTGAAGAAGTCATGATCAATCAAGCAAAAAAGGGTAAAATTAACATCAAACTGATTCAAAAGTAATTAAATTGCTCTAGAAAATCTAGTTCCACTAGTGCTTCTAGAAAACCACATCAAAATAATGGCAAAAGAGTTAAAAGACTTAACCAAGAGAGCTGAGAATTATTCTCAGTGGTACAATGATCTTGTTGTGAAGGCCGATCTGGCTGAACAGTCGGCAGTGCGTGGCTGTATGGTCATCAAACCCTACGGCTATGCTATCTGGGAGAAAATGCAGCGTTGCCTCGACGATATGTTTAAGGCAACAGGTGTACAGAATGCTTACTTCCCCTTGCTCATCCCGAAGTCGTTCCTTAGCCGAGAGGCCGAGCACGTCGAAGGATTCGCCAAGGAGTGTGCTGTGGTCACGCATCACCGCTTGATGAACGATCCCAACGGAAAGGGTGTCGTCGTCGACCCGGAGGCACGATTGGAAGAGGAACTCATCATTCGTCCCACCAGCGAGACCATTATTTGGAACACCTATCGAAATTGGATTAATTCCTACCGCGACCTGCCACTGTTGTGCAACCAGTGGTGTAATGTCATGCGCTGGGAGATGCGCACACGACTGTTCCTGCGCACCGCCGAGTTCCTATGGC
Organism: Muribaculaceae bacterium; assembly: GCA_016281825.1. Classification (GTDB taxonomy): domain Bacteria; phylum Bacteroidota; class Bacteroidia; order Bacteroidales; family Muribaculaceae; genus Sodaliphilus. Next base: position 9,596 of record JAEEJI010000052.1, read on the forward strand.
AAGAGGGACACACCGCCCATGCCACCAGCGAGGAGGCACAGGCCGAGGCCATACAGATGCTGAACGTGTATGCCGACTTTGCCGAGCGCTATATGGCACTGCCCGTCGTCAAGGGCGTGAAGACTGCCAACGAGCGCTTCGCTGGTGCCATCGAGACCTATACCATCGAGGCAATGATGCAAGACGGTAAAGCACTCCAGAGCGGTACATCACACTTCCTGGGACAAAACTTTGCTAAGGCTTTCGACGTGAAGTTCATCAACCAGGAGAACCAGTTGGAATATGTATGGGCTACATCATGGGGCGTGTCTACACGATTGATGGGTGCGCTCATCATGACACATAGCGATGACAACGGACTGGTATTGCCACCACACTTGGCACCCATCCAGGTAGTCATTGTGCCCATCTACAAGAACAACGACCAACTGGCCGACATTGATGCGGTAGTCAATCCCGTTGTCGACCGTCTGCGCAACTTGGGCATTTCGGTGAAGTATGACAACGCCGACAACAAGCGCCCGGGCTTCAAGTTTGCTGACTATGAACTGAAGGGCGTGCCCGTGCGACTGGTGCTCGGTCCACGCGACATCGAGAACGGCACTGTCGAGGTCATGCGCCGCGACACGCTTGAGAAGCATAGCGCACCGCTTGAGGGCATCGAGGAGTACGTCAAAAACTTGCTTGAGGCTATCCAGCAGAACATCTACACGAAGGCTCTGAACCACCGCGAGAGCATGACCTACAAGGTCGACACCTGGGACGAGTTCAAGGAGCAGATTGAGAAGGGCGGATTCCTCTTGGCTCATTGGGACGGCACCACCGAGACCGAGGAGAAAATCAAGGAAGAGACCAAGGCGACCATCCGCTGCATCCCCTTGGATGCCGAGGAAGAGGAGGGCAAGTGCATCTACACCGGTAAGCCCAGCAAGCGCCGCGTCATCTTCGCCCGCAATTATTGATGTAGGGCCTCGCATTGGCGTGGCCATAATCTATAAAAATAATATCGTATTACGGGGAGTCATGAACCCCCGTATTTTTTTTCTGTCCGCAGATTACACGGATTAACAGGATTTTTGGCATCCGCCCTCTTTCTTTCCTGTCGGCGGATTAAGCGGATTTATTGGATCGGTATTCGCTTTCCTTTATAAACGGCAAATTAAACAGATTTAACGAATTCTTTTACGTCAGCCAATCCCTTTAATCCCCTTAATCCGCCGACAGAAAAAGATCTCGCCAGCCCATTCGGTTAATTAGTAAAATTCGCCGTTTAAAAGAGCGCGGATGCCCCAAAAGATGTGATAAAAAAAAGCACTCCGTTTCACAACGAAGGTGCCTTAGGAAAAAATAGTATGAATAAAAGTTGATTTAAGGTGCTACAAATGTAGCACTTTTTTGTGAATTCCGCAATTTTTCTTATCAAAATATGAAATATTCGCTATTTTTATACCTTTTTCACCAAACGATAGAGAGCAAGATATTTTGTTTGACACTCCTCTCAACTTGCTGTATCGTTCACTACGTGCAAGATAGGCTGCGTTTCGGGATTGCAAACAAAAAAAATTGATTTTTTGTTTGGCACTCCTCTCAACTTGCTGTATCGTTCACTACGTGCAAGATAGGCTGCGTTTCGGGATTGCAAACAAAAAAAAATTGATTTTTTGTTTGGCACTCCTCTCAACTTGCAGTATCTTTGTCATTTGATATGTATAAACGATTTCGCGTCGCGGCAGTCTAAAGGCTGAATCGACTTTTATTGAAGACCAATGAGCAAGAGACAAATAGGTGTTAATCAGGGGCTGAAACTGTTTTTCGGCATCTTCATGGTAATTGTTTACCTGGGTATGGCGGTATTGATGGCCATCAACTTCTTTAATTTCAACCACACTCCTCTATGGACGGGTGTAAGATGGCTCTTTGCCATTTTGCTTGCCTGCTATGGCATCTATCGCGGATACCGTGAGTTCACAGGTGAACACACCTATGGCATGCGCGTCGATGACGATGACACGAATGATGATGAGCAATACACGACCTACTCCGAGCGCATGAAGCGCATGGGGCAAAATACCGAGAACGATGAGAAGAATCAATAACATTATAGCTGTGGCGTTGATGGCCCTGCTGTTGAGCGCCTGTGGCGAGAATCCCAAGAGCACAAGTACCCGTGGCTTGGCCCGTATCATGTGCGAGGAATCCTTCCAGAGCGTGCTGGAACAGGAGATCGCGGTATTTGAATACCTATATCCCGAGGCGAGCATCATGCCAGAGTATATCAACGAACACGACGCGCTCGACTCTCTGTTCCAGAAGAAGGTGGACGTCATCATCATTTCGCACGACTTGACCGATGACCAGAAGAAGAGCCTCAAGAAGTTGGGACGCGGTCACCGCACCAAGATGATTGCCGTGGATGCCGTCGCCGTCATTGTGAACAAGCAGAACGATATCGATGAACTGTCGATGGACGACCTGCGCGACATCTTCACCGGCAAGGTGAAACGATGGGGCGAGGTATCTCCCACCAAACTCAAGAATGACTCCATCAAGGTGATGTTCGACGGATCAGGAACCGGTGTGGTGCATTATATGAAAGAGAAATTCCTAGACGGAGGCAAGTTCGGCCCCAACATCTATGCCCGCCAGTCGAGCCAAGACGTGTTTGACGCAGTCGAGACCTATAAGAACGTGATCGGCTTCATCGGTGTGAGCTGGATTACCAGTGACCTGAAGAGTGCCGAGGTTCCTATCGCGCAAAAATATGAAGAGCTGAAGACCAAGAACGAGGTGAGCGTCATTGACTTCACCGACCGCATCAAGGTCATGCCCGTGCGTGGTGACGACCAAGTGCAGGGTGTGAAGCCCTACCAGGCTTACATCAACAGTGGCGAGTATCCCCTGGTGCGCACCATCTGGGCTATCGACGCTTCTTACAACGGTATGCTGGATCACGGCTTCTACACGTTCATCACAGGCGTGATAGGACAGAAAATCATCCTTCAGACCGGTATCCTGCCCGCAGCCGAACCCATTAGAACCGTTGAGGTCGTCCAATAACGTTTTTTGTGAAAAACCGGCAACCAAAAACGGAACTTGGCACGGAATTTGTAAGACGAATAATCAAACAAAATGAACTCATAAATATTAACATTAAATTGTTACTACAATGAAAAGGAAATTCTTTATTGCATCACTCTTATTGATGGGTGCATCCCTCGTAGCCAACGCACAGGGCTACAAGGACGGTATTGAGTACTACAAGGTTGACAAACTGGACAACGCCAAAGAGCTGCTTGTGCGTAATCTGAACTCGCCCAGCACCGACAAGGCCGTAGCGTACTACTATCTGGGACAGATTGCCCTGCATCAGGGTAACGTCGCAGAGGCTGCTGCCAACTTTGAGAAAGGTATCGCTGCTAACGCCATGAATCCTTACAACTATGTGGGACAAGCAGCTATCGCTCTCAAGAACGGTGGCGACGTGAAGGCCCTGCTCGAGAAGGCCCGCAAGCTGTCCAAGAAGGACGCCAAGCTCGAGGTGGAAATCGCACGCGCTTTCTACGATGCCAATCCCACTACCTATGCCAAGGATATTGAGAAATGCATCAAGAATGCCCGCAAGTGGAATGCTGA
>JAEEJI010000053.1 GCA_016281825.1 Muribaculaceae bacterium
AAAAAACTCTTTAGTTTAATTTTTTCTAACTAATTTTGCCCCTGAAATAAGGTCTTACATGGTTTTATGGCTGGAGTATATGTACATATTCCGTTCTGTAAGCAACGCTGCGTCTATTGTGATTTTTATTCCACAATCGATGCCGCGTGGCAGGATACGTATGTCGATACGCTCATCGATGAGGCAAGACATCGTCAATGTGAGGTTCGTCAATGTTTCAAAACACTCTATATCGGGGGTGGTACGCCGTCGCAACTGAAAACTGACCTGATGAGCAGACTTGTTGTTGGCTTGCGCGAGGCATTGCCCCTCAATGCCGTGGAGGAATTCACGGTCGAGGTCAATCCTGATGATGTGACCGAACGTTACGTCCACATGCTCGCTGCTTGTGGTGTCGACCGTGTGAGCATGGGTGTCCAGAGTTTTGTAGATGACGAACTGCGCTTCATCCGTCGTAGGCATGATGCGCAGGGGGCGCGACAGGCAGTGCTGACGTTGCGTCACGCGGGCATTAACAATGTCAGTGTCGATTTGATATATGGCATCCCCAGCCAGACGTTGGACACTTGGCGGTATTCGGTCGACCAAGCCATTGCATTGGACGTACAGCACATATCGGCCTACAACCTGAGCTACGAGAGAGGTGCGCCGTTGTGGGCCATGCGAGAGCGAGGAGAGGTTACCGAGCTGGACGATGACACATGCGTCGAGATGTATCAACTGCTGGTCAGGCGATTGGAGGCGGCTGGATATGAGCACTATGAGATTTCCAATTTCGCAAAGCCTGGTTTCTATTCCCGCCACAACTCCTCCTACTGGGACGGCACCCCTTATTTGGGACTAGGTGCCGCGGCACATAGCTTCGATGGCGAGGTGCGTCGATACAATCCGGCTGACCTGCAAGAATACCTCGACCGCATCAATGAACAAGGCATCGCTTACGACGAAGAGCGTCTGACGGCCGAAGAACAATACGACGAGACCGTGATGCTGGCGTTGCGCACCGCGCGCGGACTGGACACCGCCATCATCCACGACCGCTTCGGCCAGGACACCTACGATTACCTCATGCGCCAGGCGCGTCAGCACATCGATGAGGGGCGGCTCACCGCTCTCGGAGGCCAGTTGAGGCTTGCCCCCGAGGCCGTAATGCTTGCCGACGCCATCATCCGCGATTTATTTCTTTAGCCTGTCAAGTATTGCGAGCCACTGGCTCGCACAAAAAAATGAGAAGCAACAACTGAAAACTGACAACTAAAACCTAATGATAACAATCCAAGAAGCAATCGAACAGCGCCACAGCGTGCGCCGTTACACACTGCAACCCATTGAGGCCGACAAGGTCATCGCGCTGAAAGAGTTGGTAGACCAGTGCAACCGAGAGAGCAGGATGCACATCCAACTGGTGATTGACGAACCCAAGGCGTTCGCTAGTCCGTTGGTGCATTACGGCACATTCTCGGGGGTGATGAACTACCTTGCCATGATTGGCCCGGCCGATGACCCCTTGCTCGACGAGAAGCTGGGATACTATGGCGAGAAAATAGTCCTGGAGGCACAGCGCATGGGGCTCAACACCTGCTGGGTGGCGCTCACCTTCCGCAAGAACCGCAAGGCTTTCACGGTCAACGCAGGTGAGAAACTGCGCTGCGTCGTCGCCATTGGCTATGGTCAAACACAAGGTGCTGGGCACAAGATAAAGACCGTCGAACAAGTGTCGAAATGCGATGGACCCATGCCCGATTGGTTCCGCCGTGGTGTCGAGGCTGCATTGTTGGCCCCCACTGCCATCAACCAGCAGAAGTTCATCTTCACCTTGCACGAGGGCAATAAGGTCGAGGCGCAGGCTCGATGGGGCTTTTACGAAATCATCGACCTCGGCATTGTCAAATATCATTTTGAGATTGGCGCAGGGCGCGAAAACTTTAGGTGGATATGATGAAGAGATTCTTATTGACAATGATGGCTTGTGTGGTGTTGCAGGCCTATGGCACTGACTTTTGGCTCGGGGCCGACATCAGTGGAACAACCCAAATGGAGGCATGGGGCGTGCAACTCTATAATGCCCAGGGTGAGCCTCGAGAAAACACCGAACTGATGCGCGAGTTGGGGCTGAATGCCGTGCGGTTGCGCGTGTGGGTAAACCCCAAGGGCGGGTTTTGTGGTCCGGTAGATGTGTTGGCAATGGCCTTACGTGCCCAGCGCCTGGGCATGGCAGTGATGATTGACTTCCACTACAGCGACTGGTGGGCCGACCCGGGAAAACAGAACATCCCCGAGGCCTGGAAACACATGGTCTATGAGCAGATGTGTGAAGCGCTAGCCAACCACACACGACACACTCTGCAATTGTTGCGTACTGCGGGCATTGATGTGCGATGGGTGCAAGTGGGCAACGAAACCACGCACGGCTTCCTGTGGGACATGGGACGCGCCGAGACCAACATGGCGCAGTATGCTGGGCTGACCCAAGCGGGCTATGACGCGGTCAAGCAAGTATATCCCGACGCGCAAGTCATCGTCCATCTCGATGGAGGATGTGACCCCAAGCGATACCACTTTATCTTTGACGGTTTGAAGGCGCATGGCGCACGATGGGATATGATTGGACTCAGTGTATATCCCTACTGGGACCAGGACGCGGGTTTGGAACAGGACGATGAGGGTACACTTCGCGACTGCATCGACAACATCAACGCGCTACATGATCGCTACGGCACAGAACTGATGATTGTCGAGACAGGCTACGAAGTCGCGCGACCCGAAGAGGGTAGGGCGTTCATGCAACGGCTCATCGATGCCTCACGCACCCAAACCAATGGCCATTGCCACGGAGTCTTCTACTGGGCACCTGAACTTGAAGGCCAATACCCGCTGGGAGCTTTCCGTGACCACCGCCCCACAATCATCATGGACGCATTCCGCTCTAAATGAAAATTGCCCCGCAGTCGTTTTGAAGTGACTACGGGGCAGTTTTTGCTTATGTGCAGGGAATTATCACAGTCGGCGCAGCTGAACGGTGAAGTGCCGCATCAGCGGAGCTTCCCACTCAATGGCGACACCGCGCGTAATCTCGTTGCGGCGGTCGTACACGTTCTTCAACGCGGCGGCAATCACATCCATGTGATTGTCGGTATAGACGCGGCGGGGTATGCACAGGCGCAAAAGGTCGAGACCGCCGAAGCGGTTCTCACGAGTGACTGGGTCGCGGTCGGCTAGGATGTAACCAATCTCGCAACCGCGGATTCCGGCCTCCAGATACAACTCGCAAGTCAACGTCTGGGCTGGGAACTCTTCTTTAGGAATGTTGCACAACACCTTGTCGGCATCGATGAACAGGGCATGTCCACCGGCAGGACGCTGGTAGGGGATGCCATAGTCATCGAGTTTCTTTGCCAGGTACTGAACTTGGTGGATGCGGGTCTCGAGCATGTCAAATTCGGTGTTCTCGTCCAGACCGACGGCCAGTGCGTTCAAGTCACGACCATTCAAACCACCGTATGTGATAAAGCCTTCGAAGGGAATACAGAAGAGTTTGGCTCCCTCATACCAGTCCTCGTTATTGGTGGCAATAAAGCCGCCCATGTTCACCAGACCATCCTTCTTGGCAGACATGGTCATGGCATCAACGTAGCTGTACATCTCGCGGGCAATCTCCTTGATGGTTTTGTCTGCATAACCTTCCTCACGCGTCTTAATGAAGTAACTGTTTTCGGCGAAGCGAGCCGAGTCCATAACCACGGGTACGCCATACTTGTGGCACAGCTCGCAGGTCTCGCGGATGTTCTGCATCGAGACGGGCTGTCCACCAACGGTGTTGTTAGTGACGGTAAGAACCATGAATGGCACGTTGCCTGGGTTCTCGCGAAGCACTTTCTCAAGTTTCACAAGTGATACGTTGCCCTTGAAAGGCAGTTCAAGTTGGGTGTCCTTGGCCTCATCAATGGTCACATCGATGGCGTATGCCTTGCGGCTCTCGATATGCCCCTTCGTGGTGTCAAAGTGAGCATTCCCGGGGATGACATTGCCTTCTTTGACAAGATAAGAGAATAGCACGTTCTCGGCGGCGCGACCCTGATGGGTGGGAATGACATACTTGAAGCCAAAGAGGCGTTGCACGACCGACTGGAACTTATAGAACGACGTGGCACCGGCATAGCTCTCGTCGCCCAACATCAACTCGGCCCATTGGCGGTCGCTCATCGCACCGGTACCCGAGTCTGTCAGACAGTCGATGTAAACTTGCTCGGCTTTGAGCATGAACACGTTGTAATGGGCTTCTTTCAGCCACTGCTCTCTCTCCTCGCGAGTACTCTTGCGAAGAGGTTCAATCATCTTGATTTTCCAAGATTCAGCAAACGGTAATTCCATTGGTTTTACTGATACTATAGGGTTCTTTAGTTGTTAGGTTTGTAAAATTGCGCAAATATACAAAAAACTGCAATACACCACAAGAAAGTTGGCAATTTTTAACGTCAACGCATGATTTTTTCACCATTTGATGACACGATCACACCATGGCTGTCGGGCGTGGCAAGACGGCCATCAAGAGTGTAACTTATTGATTGTGTGCTTGGTAATTCGCTGGAAATAGACGAAATGCCAGATTGGGAGTTGAATTCTTCACGGGCAGCGGTGAGCAAGGAGCGCATCGACGGATCGGACATCATATTGGCAAATACCATACCGCCGAGCAGTTGACCGGCTTCAACATCGCTTTGCCAGTTGGTGCCCGCAATGACGCGGCTCTGGCCATACTCCCAACCGCGTTTAAGAATCGTGTCCTGGTTGCTTGGACAGATGTCCATCAACAACAAGGCTGACAACCACCCGACAGCAGCGTGCTCTGAGGGGTAACTGCTAATGGGAGATGAGGTGATTGTTCCGTTCAAAGGGGACTCTCTAAGACGTTCATACGGAGGACGGCGATGGTTGACTGTCTGGAGCATATAGCAGTTGTCGGTCGCCTGAGTTATGCCAGTCTCGAGCAGTCGGTAGATGGTTGGGGTTGTGGTGGCAGCGATGTTGATGCCAAGGATTGAGGCGAATGCATTGCTGATGCCCGCCACAGTCATGTCGGCATCGGCAATGGCTTGCTGGCCCAGAAGGTCATCGCGTTGGGATTTGCCAGAATAGAAGGCTGTCACGTCGTATGCATAAGCTGCACCCGTACTGTCAGGCTGCTCGGGAAGGAACTCAATGGATGGATGGAGCTGATTAAGTGCGGTGGGGCGAGTGTTGTGGGTAGCGCTGTCATATTCGGCTTGGGCCTTGTCAACGGCGGCGAGATATGCTTCACTTACATGAAGACGGGCAAAATTGGCCGAGGTCATAAGTCGGGCGGCATTGACATCACTCTGCCAATGAGCGCCAATGATGAGACGGCTCTGACCATACTCGTAGCCACTATCGAATAAGTCATCTTGCACTTGGGGGTTTATCTCGGCTAGGATTAAAGCTCCGGCCCAGCCAAACATGGAATGAGCAGAGGGGTAAGAACCTTGCTTACGCAAAGAACTGGCTTTCTCGGGACCGAAGACTGGGTCGTTAAAACGGTCAAATGGTCGCCGACGGTTATAGTATGTCTTGGCTGCGCCACATGACTGGCCAATGTAGTTCATGGATGTGTAGAGTAACTCGCGGATGTCTGGGGTGCTGGTGCTAGAAGCAAGTAGACCAAAGATGTTTTTCATTCTTTCGGCTATATACATGGCGCCATAACCCACGTCGGTCAACGCTTGTTGGCCGCGATCACTGTCACGCAAACCCTTGTGGTACATATATTGATGAACATCATAGGCAAACGCCATGCTCAATGAGTCAGGGGGGGGAGGTAGATATTTCACGGCTGTGGGATAAGGCATGTCCATGACACTCGACAAGCCTTGGCCGCTAACTGCAAGAATGAGAAAGCATGAAAACAATAGGGTTATCGTTCTTTTCATAACCAAAGATGTTAAATGTTAATACTTTCCTAACATGATATTAATTAATTGATTGATGTCCGAAATATCAATTTTGCCATCCTGAGTAAGGTCGCCTATTGTCAAATCAACGTGCTCTCTGCCCAACATGTCGTTAATCAATAAGTTCACATCAGCAATGTCAACTAATCCATCGGCAGTCACATCGCCCTCTTCGGCACGTTCATCGAGATGACTGAAACGAGGCCATTCGGATGAAGCATCATAGGCTTGTTTCGAACCCAGGTGAACATACACCTGACAAGTGGTGTACCATGATGATTGGCTGTTCAACGGGCCATCGCATATTGCGGGTACAGGGTTGAGCAACGTGAGCGACTGAAGGGGGGTCTGGTCGAAAACACACCTCCCCAAGTATGACACCCCACGACCCAAGGTCAGCGAAGATAGGCTTGGGCATTCAGCAAAGGCGTACTCTTCAATCTCAGACAATCTGTTGTACATCTTCACCTCACGCAGTAATGGACAGTGATAGAAGCTATAAGCCTCAATGCATTCAAGTTTGCGACCTAGGATGACCGACTCAAGCTGTGGGCAATTGCTGAATGATTCGACCGAAACACTCAAAGCATTATTGGGCAGCTGCACGGTGCGGACGTAGGTGTTGTTGATGAATGGGGAACTGAACTCATCACCAATATATAATATGGTGTAAATGTTTCCTTCATATTCCACTGTCTCGGGGATTATGACATCAGGTGATGAACCGGTGTAACGTAGGAGCGTTGCTGTCAGTTTGCCCCAGATGTAGTTGCAGTCAAACACAAAGTCACCCGACTGATAACGTACAGCGTAAGCTGATTGAAATATCAGAGCCATGGCTATGATAGCGAATAAACGATACGGAGATGTGATTCTAATCATGGCTTAACAATCTTCTTTCCTTTGCTCACGAGCACACCACGGCTATGTGGGGTGGCGCGTCGGCCATCGATGGTGAAGAGTGGAGGCTCGCTCTGTGATGGGTCTACTTGGATTGACGGTGAGTCGGTGATAACGACATCTTGTATGATGCGGTACTCGTTTTGTGCGTGATCAAGCAGGTCGATAAAGTCGCTGCCCGAAGCAACAAGCGACAAGGCTATGCAGCCAATGACTCGACCAGCCTCGACGTCACTGTGCCAGTTGGTGCCAGATATCACACGGTTCAACCCATATTGATATCCGGCCTGTAACAAGGTATCGCGCCGCTCGGGAGCAATCATCGTGAGGGCTAGGGCAGTTGCAAGACCCTTGCTGGCATGAGCAGAAGGGTAACTGTTGACATCAACCAACTCATCGGGACTCTCTAGCGTGAACGGAGCAGTGTTGAAAACAACGAATGGCCGCCGTCGACTTTGGGAGCGCGACTTGACTTGATTACACAACACATCGCAACACGACTCAACCAATCTCAATAGTTCATAGATGTAGGGGGTGGATTCCGGACTGATTGCAAGTGGAATGATGGGTTGGAAGGCATCCATCGGGTTCTCGAAATCCATGTAGCTGGCTCCTAATAAGTCGTTTGATGACAAACTGTCGCGTAACGGAGACAATGCTAGATAACGACTCATGTCACTCTGAAAACTACCGTCACTCTCTCCTTGAATGGCAGGAATCAAGGACGATAGCTTGTGGGTTAGTGTGTCATTGGACAATAACTGGTCGATGGTGGAGGAATTGCGATCAATGTTAAGCAACTGAGACGTGTGTTGGCGCAAGGATATCAGTCGATTGCGGAAACGAGGTAGAGACATCAGTTCGGCAAAGACAACAGTACCTAATTGGCGAGTCACGTCAACGTCGCTGCTCCAAGCAGCACCGCTCAAGATATTGAACCAACCATGTTGGTAGGCGCGAGAGAGGATTGTATCGGCATGCCAGGGATTGAGGCAACTCATTACCATGCCCGTGAGCCAGCCCGAGACACCAAAGTGTGACGGAAACGAGTTGCTGGGAGAAGAAGAATAGTTTGATGCGTAGTTGCTGGAAGTGCGGAGCATGCCAAAGTTTGCCTCGCGCAGACGAACACAAGGACGTAACCGATACCAAGAGTTGGGAATCTTCTGGATCATGAGGTTCGAACTTCTTCGGCAGGAATCCAAAAACAGAAACAAGTCTTTGTTGACACTTGTGTTTACCTGAATGCCAAAAGCGGGCTGGAAAAAAACGACATGGTTATTGGCATAGTAGATCTGAAGCGACGCCTCACTAGTGGAGCGATAGTCAAACGTGGCGTGCTTTATATCGTCGACATAAGCTGAATCGCGCAGAGATTTGAACAGGAAGTGACAATACATATCCCTTGCCCAATGAGGATTATTCTCATCATTGATGGTGGCAGGAAGAAATACTGTCGGGTTGGGTGCCTGAGAGGATGAGAAGAACTGGCCATAACAAGCTGTGGGCAACGAGAGAACGATGACCAGCAACAGGATGATGTGTGACACAAGCGACTTCATGGGAGTGGTCATTGTGAATTGATTTCAGCCAAAGCGGCACGTACCATGTCGGTGTATTCGCGGCAAGATGTGACATAGCCAAAGGCGATGCTTGCAACCAATCGACCCATCTCTACATCGCTGGGCCAACTGCATCCCGTTGCTACACGGTTCTCGCCGAAAGCGACACCTTGCTTGAGAATTGCGTTCTGATTACTGGGACGCATCATCATCAACACCAATGAAGCTGTCCACCCCAGCGCCGAATGCAATGAAGGATAACTGTCGGTATATAGTGTGGATAAAGCCTCGTTTGTAAGGGGCTGCATGTGGAGGATGTCGTATGGAAGAGGTTTGTCATAACGGTCTTGCATCTGCTCACACATCTTGCGGCACATGCGCAGGTGCATATCGACCAGCGAATAGATGGCTGGATGGCTTTCCGAAGTGATGGTTTTGCCTACTTGGCTAGAGAAACATGACAGAATGTGGGTCGTGCTGAGATCTATCTGATTATTCGCGGCAGTGACAACCGATGATGTACACTTGGACATCTTGTCGGTGAGGACGGCCATGTCACAACTGCCTACAGGAGTAGACATGTCGTAGGGACCTGACAAACGCTGTGTCAATAACGATAAGGTGTCGTCATTGGCAAATAGGGACTCAAAGGACGGGTACTCTGTACGACCCAACTCAACAAGAGTCTGTGAACGGGCGATGTCAATCAAGTTTAGCAGACTGTCATAAGAAAAGATGCGAGCATAGTTGGCCGTACATAGGATCTTACCGGCATCTACATCACTCTGCCAGTGTACACCCCCGATAACACGGCTTTGACTATGCGCTAATCCACGGTTGATGATGGTGTCGGCTTTCCAAGGATTGACACACATCAGTGTTAAGGCGATTCCCCATGAGGCACTGGCGTGGGACGAAGGAAACGAGTACTCCGAGCTGCCGCCAGGCCTGAAGCTGCTGGAATAGGCACTCTCTACGCCAAACGTCGCCTCACGAAAACGACGACAAGGACGGACACGCTTGACACTTGACTTGAAATTGCTGGCCCTACTGAATATGTTGTAACTCTCACTCAAAAGAGTTGATAATTGAGGAGCATGGGAAGACGATGGAAGGAAACCGAAGCCTGGTACTTGCCGAATAAGCATACTATCAACGCCCCAACGCATATCTGATGTGAGCGATGACTTGATGCTGTCTGTTCGCAATTTCTTGGCCTCGTAATACTTATACACATCGGCAAGCCACATACTGGCACCTGTGGTATCATTGGGAAGTGGGTAAAAATAGTAACCATTTGGTGCTGATGCGTATGGGTAGATAAGACCATGGACCGACGGGAAGAAACTTGTCAACATCAAAACGATGATGACTGTCTTGAGTAGTATGTCGCGGGTCGGTTGCATGGAAGAGTTTAATGTGCAAATATACGTATTATCTCGGCACAAAACAAATAATTAACTGTTTTTAGCTTTAGACAGGAGAGTAGACTCAGATGACAGAAGGATAATCTGTTGCTTGTATAGCTGGCCTAGAGCCTTCTTGAAGTCTTTCTTGCTGCAGCCGAAAGTCTTAAAAATCTCTTCGGGGCTTGTTTTGTCGGTCAATGTCATGATACCGCCATGGCTGGACAGATAATCCACTATGACTGTCGTCAAGTCGTCGACACGAGCCTTCTCAATCTTGGCAAGCGTAACGTCAACCTTGTCATCGTCGCGTACCTGCTTGACATAGCCTGTCAGGCGGTCGCCTATGTTCACGTCGGTCATAATCTCATTGTGATAGATCATCCCCCAGTGACTGTCGTTGACTATGACCTTGAAACCTAGTTCGGTGCGCTGAACAACAAGTAAGTCAACGCGCTGGCGGTGATAGTAGTTAGGGCGTTCCCGACTCAAGAACTTGTCGAGTTTTGCGCTGGCGACAATGCGGCCGCTGGGCTCGTCAAGGTATACATGCACCACATAACTGCGCCCAACCTTCATGTCAACGCGCTGCTCACGGAACGGTACGAGCAGGTCCTTGGCTACCAACCCCCAGTCCATAAAAGCACCAACGGCATTCACGGCCTTGACACGCAACAACGCGGTCTCACCGACGATGGCCGTTGGAGTCTCGGTAGTTGCGACCGGGCGGTTCTCTGAGTCATTGTAGACAAACACGCGCAACCGTGTACCCACAGGCATACGGTTGGTCACATAACGCTTGGGCAACAATACCTCGTTGCCCTCGTCATCAATTAGATAGACGCCAAAGTCCAACTCGCGGTTAACACGCAACTCGTTATATTTTCCTATCTCCATTCAACACAATCAGTTTATAAGGTCAGCCTGACAGAGGTATAGCACCTCTAGAAAAAATCACAACAAAGATACTAAAAAATACGTCTCAATTCAATTTTTTTTAGTAATTTAGCAAAAAATTTCTGCAAACATGAGAAATCATCACAACCTACCAACCTTATTAATCGTGGCTATTGTGTTGACAGTCACTGTGATAGCGTGCAAAAACGGAACACAGAAGTCTTCATCGGAAGCCGGCGATGTCTTGCTTGACTCATGCCGCTTGACCGACACAACCAGCTTTGTCAAGAGCAACGGAGAGCGATGCGCTATCTATGCCGATGCAAACATCGTCTATCCGAAATCGTTTCAAGACCATGCAGCTACCGAGCAACTGCAGCGACTGTTCGCCGCATTTGTCCTCAACGCACCCGACTCGCTGAATCTCGATGATGCCATGCATGCCACAGTGAGCAACACACTCCATCAGTATGACTTCGTCGAACAGTGGCCCAACGAGGAGGAGGCAGATGAGGAGACAGATGCCCAATTGATCTATAAGTACAACACACTCACCACGGTAAGGGTTTGTTATAACAACAATGGTGTTATCACCTTCTGCAAGAACGAGGTGGTCAAGAAGAACGACAAAACAACCTCTGAGACCAATCGATACTATAGCTTTGACCTCACAACGATGAGCTACATTGACTTGCACAAACTCTTCCGAGAGGATGCGCTGACCGATGTGACACAGCTCTTGAGGGCACAGCTGCTCAAGCAGAACAATGCTAACAGCGATGACCAACTCAACGACTTGGGATACTTCAATGTTGATAACCTCACCGTAACACGCAATTTCTGCTTCTCCGACAAGGGCGTTACATGGAGCTACCTGCCAGGACAACTCGCCATCGATGCCGTGGGTGAACCCAAAATCCTGCTTTCATACGACCAGCTGAAACCGCTCGCATGTGATGCTTCTATACTTAATAGGCTCAACTAGTTGTCATGCAAAACATCAAGAAATACTTTAATCAACTCACCGAGGCTCAACTTGGGCAATTGGAGGTGATGTTCAAGCTATATCCTGAATGGAATGCTAAGGTTAATGTCATTTCGCGGAAGGATATCGACAACTTGGAGGTCAACCATATTTTGCACTCTCTGGCGATTGCGCTATTCGTGCAGTTCGCACCAGGCTCACGTGTGCTTGACTTGGGTACGGGAGGCGGATTTCCTGCGATTCCACTGGCGATGATGTTCCCCGACACTCATTTCCATCTGGTTGACCGCATTGGCAAGAAGTTGCGGGTAGCAGAGGATGTGGCGCGCAAGGCAGGGCTCAGCAACGTCACCCTACAGCATGGTGACATCAAGGAGGTTAAGGGTACATTTGACTATGTGGTCAGTCGTGCGGTCATGCCGTTGCCCGACATGGTTCCACTGGTAAGGCGACTCATCGACCGACAGCAGCGAAACGCCATTCCCAATGGAATTATCTGCCTCAAGGGCGGTAATCTGGACGATGAACTCAGGCCTTACGCGAAACAGGTCCTGGTCGAAGACCTTAGCACCTACTTCTCCGAACCCTTCTTTGCCACCAAGAAACTCATCTTTTTGCCCATTTAAATGTTATCTGGGCGATGGTATTGCCATCGCCAATTCTCAATTATTAAAAGTGAAAGCAACAAAATTTACTGTCAACCCCTTTGGCGAGAACACCTACCTTGCCTGGGACGAAACGACACGTCATGCAATCATCATCGACCCGGGTATGATGCAAGAACATGAGCGCAATGTGGTCACCAAGTTCATCGACGACAACAACCTGATGATGCAGCAAGTGCTGATCACTCATGTCCACATCGACCATGTTACCTCGGCGCGGTGGATGGCCGACCGCTATGACATCACCGTGGCAGCCAGTCCGCTGGATGCACCCTATGCGCTCGCTCTCCCCGAACAAGCCGAACACTTCAGGCTGCGCCTGCCCGTTGAGGCGCTCACTATCGACCAACCGCTTGCTGACGGCGACACGCTCATGCTGGGCGATGAGACCATTCATGTTCTGGCCATGCCCGGACATTCGCCGGGAGGACTGGCATTCTATGCACCCGACAGCGAATTGGTGTTTACTGGCGACAGTATCTTTGAGGGAAGCATCGGACGTACCGACCTACCCGGAGGAGACTACAGCACACTCATCAATAGCATCAAGGAAAAAATCCTCACACTGCCCCCCCAAACACTGCTCATACCGGGGCACGGACCAACGACAACCGTTGCCAACGAACTCGAATACAATCCATTCTTCTGACCATTACAACAAAAGCGCCATCCAATGAAGGGTGGCGCTTAGTTTATGACCAAACGAGGAGTTAATAACTACTCGTCGCTGTCCTTCTGCTTCGACAGATTGCGGAAGGCCAGTTTGCCGTCCTCATATTCCTGCGTGGCAATCAATGTGGGTTTCGGCAGCTTCTCGTAGTATCGAGAAATCTCAATCTGCTCACGGTTCTCCGAAATCTCCTCCAGGTTGTCGTTCTGGGTGGCGAAGTCCTGAAGTTTCTTCTCCAGGTCTCCCTTCATCTCGGCGGCAATCTGGTTGGCACGCTTGCTGATGATGGCTACGGTCTCATAGATGTTGCCCGTCTGCTCTGACATCTCAACCAGGTCATGAACAGTCGTAGTCAATGGAGCATTGCTTTTCTTGTAATCCATGTCTTATTGTTTGAGTTTAATGTATTCTGATAAAAATCGATAATTCGATAATTCGTGATAATGAGAAATACCTAAAAATCCTGACAAAAATATTCTAAAATTCGATAATTGCGCCCGTTCGGTTGCGAGCTGAAGGTTCGTGATAAAATAAAAATCGTGACTAGTTGCCCGTGACAAACTTGTTGGCAACCTTGAAGATATTGTCCGCCTCCTTGCGGTGGTCACTGTCGGGATAGTCGTTGATAAACGTGTAATACTCGTCAATCACCGTGCGGAAGCGCTCCTCCTTTTTCTCGTCGACACTCTCGCTCGCCTCGCGGTAGCGCGACTTCAGCACAAGCAACTCCAGTTCCTCTTTGTACTTGCTGTAAGGATACTCCTTGATGGCGTTTTTGGCAGTAATCACCGCCGACTCATAGTTGTTTCCCATGTAATTCCCCAGGTTGTAGTACAGCTGGGCATTCTCCAGCTCCTTCTTCACAAGCTTGTCCTGCAACTCGAAGATGGCACTTTGGGCTATCGACACCTTGTCGCTCTTGGGAAAGTAGTCCAGAAAGCCCTGAAGTTCCTCAATGGCCTTAAGTGTCTCGCTCTGGTCTAGCTGGGAGTCGGGAGAGTCAAGGTAGTAGCCATAACCTGCATAGTAGCGCGCCAACTCGGCATATTGTCCCTTGGGGTAGTGCGAATAGTAGTTCTTGAAGTAGGTACCCGAGGTCAGGTAGTCCTTGTTCTCATAGTAGCTCATCGCCAGCAGGAACAACGACTCCTCGGCCTTGTCGGTGCCCTTGAACACCGTAATCAGGTCCTCAAGGATGGTGTAGGCTTGGGCGTAACGCTTTTCCTCGAAGGCACGCTTGGCGTACTCATACTTGTAATTTGCATCGGTGCTCTTGAGCACTTTGTTGTACTCGCCGCATGAACTCAAACCAGCCACGAAGGCTGTGAGTATCAGGGATATGATTAGGTTTCTTGACATGTCGTTTTTATGCTTCGCTAGTTTGCAGCCGACAAAGTTACTGCTTTTTTTGCAACCGACCATCAATTCTTGGGTTTATTTTTCTTAAACCATGTGAAATACGCCTTTTCCTCCCGAAATAACACAATATATGTGCAGAACCCAAAAATTCTCAATTCTCCATTCTTAATTATGATCCCCATCACAAAAATGACCCATAAACAAAAATTCTTAATTCTTAATTCTTAATTCTTAATTAATAATCGTACCTTTGCACCATGACTCCTACACGTTACCCCATAGAACTCCTTGCACCGGCACGAGACCGTGAAATTGCCATCGAGGCCATCATGCATGGAGCCGATGCCGTCTACATGGGAGCCCCCATGTTTGGCGCACGTGCAGCAGCGACCAACTCGATTGACGACATGGCGCAGGTGTGCCAATTTGCGCATCAATACGATGCGCGTGTCTATGCCACCGTCAACACCATCGTCTATGACCATGAACTGCGTCAGGTCGAGCGCATGATTTGGCAACTATGGGATGCGGGAGTCGACGCACTTATCGTGCAGGATTTGGGCATTTTGCGACTCAATTTGCCCCCCATTGCGTTGCATGCCAGTACGCAGTGCGACCTGCGCACTCCTGACAAGGCGCGTTTCCTCGAGGCTTTGGGATTCTCCCAACTGGTCATGGCCCGCGAACTGACGTTCGATGAGATTGCCGACATCCGCCAGGCTGTCAAGGTGCCGCTTGAGGCCTTCGTCCATGGCGCACTCTGCGTGTGCTATAGCGGACGATGCCAGATGAGCCAAGCCATTAAAGGACGCAGCGCCAATCGTGGAGAGTGTGCGCAGATGTGCCGATTGCCCTACGACTTGGTTGACGAGCAGGGTAGGGTGCTGGTCAATCAGAAGCACTTGCTCTCGTTGCGCGACATGAACCGAGCCAACCTGTTGCGGCAAATGATTGATGCCGGCGTGTCGTCGTTCAAGATTGAGGGGCGGCTCAAGGACATGAACTATGTCAAGAACGTGGTGGCACATTACCGGCAGACATTAGACGAAATCATAGCACAAAGTGACGGGCAGTTGCGGCGGTCCTCGTTCGGATCGACTGAACTGTCATTCTCTCCCGATGTGCGACGCAGCTTCAACCGCTCGTTCACCACTTATTTCATCGACCGCCGCAAGCCCAACAATGGTGAGCGCATGGCATCCATCGAAACCCCCAAGTCATTGGGGCAGTACGTGGGTAAGGTGGTGCGTGCCAAGGGGACCGAATTGCAAATAGACACGAAGTTGCGGTTGGCAAATGGTGACGGCTTGAGTTTCTTTAATGCCGACGGGCAATTCACGGGCATTCGCGTCAATGTGGCGAGCGGCAACCGCTTGAGTTTGCGTGAGGCGGTCTCCATCGCACGTGGGACCGACATCTACCGCACCTACGACAAGGTGATGGACGACATCCTGTCACGATCCACCGCCACGCGCCGCGTTGCTGTCGATGCCACCCTGCGCTGTGTGGGAGAGCGTTTGGTGCTCACACTCGCTGACGAGCGTGGATGCAGCGTTACCCATGCCATCGACGATGCTGACCTCCAGCCCGCCAAGACCTCGCAGGAGCAACGCCAGTTGGACGTGTTGGCAAAGCTCGGTGACACCATCTACACCTTGCGTGAGGCGCAGGTGTTGCCCGACTGTTTTATCCCCGCTTCGACGCTCACCCGTTTGCGCCGCGAGACCGTTCTCCTGCTCGACCGAACCTGGCGCATGAGTCGCAAGAAAGACCGCCGCCGTCCCGAAGACCTCACCGCTTCCTGCCATACCGACACACTCACCAGTGCCGACAATGTCGCCAACCACCTCGCCGAGCAGCTCTATCGTGACCACGGTGTTACAACCATCACTCCAGCCCTAGAATGTCAGATGGCAGAAGGAAAGACCGCCGAAGGAACCGAGGTCATGCACACACGCTACTGCCTGCGCCGTGAACTCGGTGTCTGCCTCAAGTCCAGCGGAACAGAAAAACTGCCCGCGCGCCTCTTCCTGCGCACGGGCAATCAAATAATCTCCATCTACTGCGACTGCACCCACTGTGAGATGCACCTCAGCCTTCTGCCATGTAACTAACTATTAATGTGAGTTCGACGAATAAACTTGCTGACAAACAGCTCCTCCCCTAAGTTAGGGGAGGTGTCGCAAAGCGACGGAGGAGTGTGTAGTTACTGCTTAGTTGGGCAATACGTTGCCAGTATAGGTGACCAAACTAATTAGCCAACCTCATTACTTGTGGGGTGGCGCGGTGTTGCCACCTTGGTTTCCAGTGGGAATATCAAAGTTCGTTTTGCCTAACATGGTGTTGATAACATGATTCAGATCAGCAATGTCGACCGTTCCGTCACGATTGACGTCGTCAATCATGTTATCAACTTCTTTGACTGTCACATCGCATGTCGCCGAAGGAAATCCCGGCTCATTGCCAGTGACAGTAATAACAGCATTACCGGGAGCGATGGCTATAACGAGGCCGGTGTCATCGACAGTGGCTACCAACTCGTCGCTTGACGACCAGGACACTGCCATGTCGGCGGGATTGGTGAAAGCAGTCAACTGATGGGTGTTGCCTACATACATTCTAATGTGTAATGCCAGGTGAATCCATGGCTGGAAGTCGAAGTCTGGCTCCAAGTCATCCACAATGATCTCAAACTGGTTCCAGGGCTCACATGACAGATACAATTCTTTGGTGCCGTTGGGCACGTGAAGCGTACAGGTCGAGAAATCAGGACCCTCGTAGAAGATATCGGTATAAATTGTAGTGGCGGCTGGACTCATGATGTGACTATAGATGTTCTCAAGCCTGTGGCAGCCTATGAAAGCATTAGAACCTATTCTTTGCACATTCTTTCCGATTGTCACGGACTTAAGGTTGTTACAAGACTGAAACATAAAGTAGCCCAGGTCCGACAACTTGTCAGGAAGGACTATCGATTCAAGTGAATTGCAATCACTGAAAGCGCCATCACCGATTTGCTCCACGTTTTCGCCCATGGTCACAGATTTGAAATTTTTCAAATCGCTGAACGCCCATGCTCCGATGCTGGTGACAGTGCTGGGAATGACAACTTTTTGCAGCGGAGGATAAGCTGAGGACATCATTCCAGAGAAGGCATAATTCTCTATGGATGAGACTGTATAGTCAACATTGTCGTAGGTGACGGTCTCGGGGATGATGGCTTCGAACAAGTCGGGATATACATTACCATTCACTTTGAGGCTGGTGACACCCACAGTCTTGCCATCGGTGTGTTTCTTATAGGCCAAGCCATCCACAATAAAGTCGTAAGAATTCGAGAAACACGTTAATACAGTCATGACTATCATAAAGATCAAACAAGCAGATCTAATCCGGAGAGAATAATTTGTAGTTTTCATAATTTTGTGATTTTAAACAATATAATAACCAAGAACATACTTAATCTAATCGTATTTTAGAATGTTTTACATCGCTAGCCGAAAGCCTAAGCATTTGATGCTGAATGATGGCAACCCGCTATCACGAGTCGTGATTAAACAATAATCTGCATAGTCAAAAATGCTTCCTCCACGAATAACGCGGTATTCACCTGAGTCTGGTCCGGTAGGATTGGTCTCCTCATCACT
The DNA here is from genome assembly GCA_016281825.1 of Muribaculaceae bacterium. Taxonomy (GTDB): domain Bacteria; phylum Bacteroidota; class Bacteroidia; order Bacteroidales; family Muribaculaceae; genus Sodaliphilus. The sequence goes on from JAEEJI010000053.1 coordinate 18,058, forward strand.
ACTATAACTACCGAACCAGTCTTGACACCATTCACTCACATTGCCGCTCATGTCATAGAGATCAAGTTCATTCGCTTTCTTGAGCGCGACAGGTCGAGGGGCGACGAAAGGATTGTCATTAGGGTTTGGTTTGCTGTACCAAGCCACATCGTTGATGTTGTTGCTGCCCGAGTAGATGTAGCCCTGGCTCTTGTTGCCCCCGCGGGCGGCATACTCCCATTCGGCCTCTGTCGGGAGGCGGAAGTTCAAACCAGTGAGCTCGTTCAGTTCGGCAATAAACGTTTGGCAAAGGTCCCAGTCTACTGATGAAATAGGCACTTTATCATTATTAGGATAATCAGGATTACTATAATTAGGGGGTGTGCCGCCCATCACTGCCACCCATAATTCCTTGGTGACTTCGGTTTGGCCGATGTAGTAACTGCTCAAGGTGACTTGTTTATTTGCGTTTTGACCCATAGTGAAAGTGCCTCCATCGACATGTATCATGTTGATCACAACATCATTGACCATGCATCTTAGGATTGGCTTGGGCTTGCCTAGCATCGTGTTGATGACTTGGTTCACGTCACTGATATCGACCCTACCATCACCGGTGACATCACAACTGCACGTTCCCTCTTGGGTGGAATCGGAGGATATGCCTCCCTTGCCCAGCATCATGTTGATGACTTGATTCACGTCACTGATGTCGACCTGTCCATCGCCATTGGCGTCATCATTCATGTTACCAGTATTCTTGACCGTCACTTGGCAAGTGGCTGTTGGATTGTTAGATGCATTGCCAATGACTGTGATGACGGCATCGCCAGTGGCGACGCTCTTGACGATGCCGTTCTCGTCGACTGTGGCGACGCTCTCGTCACTTGACGACCAACTCAGATCCATGTCATAGGGATTGCTGAAGGCGGTCAACTGATGCGTGCGACCTGGAAATGTCGACACGTTAGACACGTTCAAGTGAATCCAACCGTGTGAGTCGTAGTCAGCCACAAGGTCTTCAACAATGTTCGCAAATGAATTCCAATACTCACACGACTCATAGAATTCTTTGGTTCCGAGGGGGACATGTAACGAGCATAATGATTGGCGTACACCATAGAAAGGGTCATGTATTATTGTTGTGGCAATAGGATTCATGAGGTGAGTATAGATGTCCAAGAGATTGTGGCAAGAATAGAAAGCATTGACACCTATACTCTCAATATTCTTTCCGATAGTCACTGACTTCAAACTACTGCACCCCCAAAAAGTATTACCCTCTATCTTCGTCAACTTAATAGGCAGTTCAATTGACTCAAGTGAACTGCATTGGTAAAATGCAGACGAGCCGATACTCTCCACATTATCGCCAAACGTGACCGTTTTAAGATTCTGGCATTTCAAGAAAGCGTCATCACTGATTCTAGTCACAGTGTTGGGAATGACAACTTTTGTCAAAGGGATGGGGTTGTGTGAAACCCAACCCGAAAAAGCGAGACTCTCAATTGCAGTGACGGTATAAGTCATACCATTGTAGGTGACTGCCTCAGGGATATTGGCTTCAAGCAAGTTGGGATAGTTATTAAATATGTCAAGGCTCGTAACTCCCACAGTCTGGCCATCTGCGTGTTTCTTATAGGCTAGGCCATCCACAATAAAGTCGTAAGAATTCGAGAAACACGTTAATACAGTCATGACTATCATGAGAACCAAACAGGCATGCCTGCTCAGCTGAGTGTGGTTTGATGTTTTCATATTTATGTGATTTTGTGATAGGCGCATAAATTTTGACACACATAGCGTTAATAATCTTTGCAAATTTACATGCTTTTGCCAAAATACGCAAATGCTACTATGCAATTTCGATATTTCTATGATTTATTGCACATGATAAGGTGAAGTAACGGAATAAATAATTAATAATAATACTAAATGATTACGTTACCACTTTGGTTAATATTAGTAAGACAACCACTAGGCTGGTTGACAAATGAACTGCAATGAATGACATTTCTAAGGATACTGACATTCCCAGTGTCATCGGCATTGAGGTTCACAAATATTGCAGCAGACTTGAATATATTGTTCTCAAGTGAGACGATGAGGTCATATTGACCCACGAGATTGAAACATGAGAAGTTAATGTTGCCCAAAAGAATTGAGTCAGATATACTGATTGTCGGGGTGTCCTGAACAAAAACATGACTGGAAAAGTCCAGAATGCAAGATTTTAACGTTAGACTATTACACATTGGAAAGGCGTGAACGAAGGCAACAGATTGGATGTGTGAGTTCTCCGCCTCAAAATAAATCAAATCTCCATAGTGTGTGGCAAGATAGTAGGCACGTGAGTTGTTGACTATATTGCAATTGACAAGTTTGAGGTGTGGAGTATAGAGGGCCTGTCCTGTGACTGGATCATCTGGAATAGTACCACCTGAGCAAAACAAAGCACCCAGTTTCCAATCGGCTCGAGGTGGGTCAATATTGAACTCAAAACTGCAATTTTCAAGAATCATGTTGTGGCAACGGCAGTAGACGGTTTTACCATATTCAAATTCTGAATTTATGATGAACTTACTATTACTGATTTTAAAGCTATCATTAGTCTTTCCTAAATTAGACGACAATGCATAACGTGCTGCGTTGATAAGATTGTATCTATCGGTCATCTCAAACAAGCAGTTATCGATAGTGTTGTTGTAAGAGTATTCTTTTAAAATCATCTCTGGTGTCTCGGTATCTTGTTTTGGACCACTGGCATTGTTGAGAAAGATACAGTCTTTTACGATGGTGTCATGAGCACATGTGGATATATCCAGACCTTGCAAGCAATAGTTTGAGAACACTCTCTCAATGGTTGTGTTTGCGCAATGCGAACCGACTGGCTGAAAATAGATATGGTCGAAGCTGCAGTCGTTCACATTAAAAGTACTCATTTCTTTAATGTCGCTGATGTTGCTATAACTAGAGATACCACATACGCCACCTTCACGCATCTCAAAATGGCAGAACTCAATGTGAATACATCTGCATGTTTCGCTAGTATTTGATAATTTCATTGCATGAATCCCAATACCAGCAAGACCACATGTAGCTTTGCCATCATGATAAATCTCATAACAACTGTTTGACAATTCGGGATGAGAAACAATATATGAAGATTTTTCATTACATACTGTTGGGAAATCATGTATTAAGTGATATCCAACAAACTTCATGTGGTGGATATGAATGTTGTTGCAGTCCTGCAATTCTAAATAGAATAGAACCTTACCGCCATACAATTCTAATTGGTTCCCGTTTGTGACTAAAACCGTGTTTTCCCAAGTATAATCATAAGTAGTGTATATGTCATTATATGAATAGAAGGCACCATTAAACTCGAACTTTATGCCAACGGAATTGCTTAAAAAACCACCAATCATGCTCCAAATGGAGTAGTTGTTTGTACCGCTTCGTTCCTGAATATCACATGTTATGTCAAAGAAGGTCCAGCTATGGGGTTCTCCGACAATCATGTCAGGAACGGCACCGAAGTTGGTGGCACGAAGCCAAGAAGAACGTGGGGTAAGGTCATCAAATGTACATCCGGCTCCGAAGCACACATTGTCGCCGTCAGGAATAAACTGAATGTTGGTTCCCTGAATGGCGGCACCGGCAAATTTACCTATTCCATGAAAAACAACAGTACTGCCATTACCGATTGTCAAGGAGCTAGTAAGCTGATGGACAGTGGTGACGTGATAGACCATGCCGGGTTGGCTGAAGTTGGTGGTGTCATTGAACTGCTCCAAACCAAGGGTGGTATTCATCAGCTCCATCATGTTGTCTCCGTTCCACGAGTAGAGGCGATTGGTAAGTGCGTTCAGATACAAAGCATGAACATCAGGGGCCGAATCGGTGTGGGTCGTATTAAGAGAGTCAACGACATAATGTCGAATCACTGACGTGCTGGGGACAAAGACCAGACAGTCCTCATCTGGCTGGAAAATAATCTGTGGCGATCCTGATGGGGTGTCGATGTTGTCGAGCGCAACACCCATCGATGCCAGTGTCACAATTTTTGGATAGTTTAATGTCATAATCTTTGATGTTTAATATTGAATCACTATGGTAAAATTTCTTCGGACAGTAGTGTTACGATAAATAGAACAATGTTCGAAGCTCGCGAAAACTGGATAGCATGAGACGATTTCATAATTCTTAGTTTTTGAAATATATAATATTATACTCGATGCAAGTAATTGACTGCAAAGATAATAAATAAAAATCAAATACACAAATAATACTACTAAAAATTGTCATTAAAAATCAATTGAAAATACTAGTTAGGAATTCTGTAGCAAAAGTAATATGTAAAGTCGATTCCTCCAAATATTTGAGCGTTGCATGAACTGGTGCATAACTAAACGAAAATCAATAATTTGCGCAATGATTTGAAGCGTTGCGAAGTCATAAAGTGGGGACATTTTTGATGATTTCTTTGAGATAATCGGCCAGTGGGACGGGTAAGGACAATTTGTCAGATAGCCTTTTCCGCATCCCGCGTATGGTGTTCTCGCTGGGGATGTCAAGGCAGACAGCAATATTGGCTGAACGCATTTGCCAGGCGGTCAAGATGATCAGGCCGCGTTCTTTGGAACTGAGGTCTGGGTGCTGTTTGAACAGTTTTTCCAGGGCATTGTCGTTGTGTTCGTCAATGTATTTCTGTAGTTCTTTCAGAAATTCTTCTCGTTGTGTAAACGATGAAATCTCTTCTTTGAACTTCTTCAGAAATACTTTTTCGGGCATCGAGGTGCTCATGTCGATGATGCGACCACAAAGGCCGTGATAGGCCGACAACAACTCGGTCAGACGCTTATTGAAAGTCATGCCTTTTTGCTGGATCCTGTCATTTGATTGCTGCAGTGATTCCCGTTCGTTGGCAAGCTCTTCAACATGTCTCATTAACGTACTGACACGCTCTTGCTCGTGCCTTTTCATCAAATAAATGATGAATGATGCGGCTAGTATGATGAGAACCAAAACAATGAACAGTATCCCTCGCTTCATCTTCTGTTCGTAGAGTAGCGAATCGGTCATCTTATGGCTTTCTTGATAGTCGATGTCCAGGATGCGGTGCAGCACTTGGCTCTCGCGAAGAGAATCGTTCAAGTGCTCGCGCTGTTCATTTATTTGAACAGACTTTAGGAAATCTCCTTGATTCTCAGCGATGATCTTCATGCAAAACATTTTCAATGCCGAACGCTCAACGTCGTTTTTATCTGATTCTTGTTGGGATGCGGCATTGAGATAATACATTGCCGAATCATTGTTGCCAAGCAGGGCATAAGCGCAAGCGGCATCATAATGTGCATCGATAGTCCTTTCTTCGTTGGGATACTTGTTGATGCAGTGTAGAGCAATCTCTTTGCTGGTTTCGCAAAGCGAGTCTTTAAGGTAGCCCCGAGAAAGAAACTCCAGGCTCCTGGCGCATAATTTAGTATTGTTGATTGCTTTTGACAGATGGTATGCTTCAAGAAGATTGTGTTTTGCGGAGTCGATGCCGTAATTACGATAAAGCGCACCTGTCCCGAGCAGACAATAGATAATCTGCAAAGTGTCACCCACCTTATTATAGTAGTGCAATGCCTTTTCGTAACGGTGGAGCTCCTCGGTGTTTAAGAAATGGTTGTGCATTGCTATGGCCTCACCAATCCTTAAGTTGATTTGTCCTAAATTGCGATAGTCGGTGGTATCGGCCATGGATTCTGCTTTCTTGTACCATGACATGGCTGATTCTGAGTCTCCGTTATTCTCTTCTCTTAAACCCAGATAAATCATTGACCTGACGAGTTTCTCGCGGTCATTGCCATGCTGGCTATAGTAATCGTAGGCGGCACGGGCAAGGGAGTCACTCGCCAGGTCGAAATGGTTCGCACGGAAAGCGCTCTGCGTCCACATCAAGGCATAGTAGGCACGAGATGACGGCGAACTCAGCGACGCTGTGTCTATCTGACGCAATAACGCCAACGAACTGTCGGGGTTGGTGTATACTAACTCATCGGCCAAACGAATGTTCCGTTCAGCCTCATGGTGGCATGCCATTATCATGCATATTAACACCCATGAAATCGCTACTAGAAACAATTTTCTCATGGCTGGTCCATTTTGAGTGCAAAATTACATCTTCTTGTTGAATCCTGCAAATTCTTGTTCGTTTCATGGGTGCGGTATCAAGCGGCTGAAAATCAGCTGTTTGATGGTGTTTTTAATCCGTTGCATTGTCACAACAATGGCAAGAAAAACGCATCTATAACAATGTAGTGCCACGCAACAGCACATGGCACTACATCAAGAATATCATTCGCGCTATTCGCGGTTCGAAAATGAAATTCGCGGTGCTTCGCGGTTCAATCACAACAGCCTGAACTCGTCGGCATCGCGCCAAGCGGGGAACTTCTCACGGAACTGCGCCAGCAGGGCGGGATTGAGTTCAGTGGTGATGATGGGACTGGTCATGCGTTGCGCGATGACCTTACCCTTGAAGTCGACCACAAGCGAACTGCCTTCGCCAAATTCCACACCATTGGGGTCGGTGCCGCAACGGTTCACACCGATGACATAGCACTCATTCTCGAGAGCTCGCGCGATGAGCAACTGACGCCAGGCATACTCGCGGGCACGTGGCCAACTTGCCACCACCACCAGGATGTCATAGTTGTTTTTCACATTGCGGCAGAACACGGGGAATCGCAGGTCGTAGCATATCACCAACTTGATGTTGAAACCTCGGAACCTGATAATCGGCGCCTGAGTGTGGCCTGCGTTGAACACCAGTTGCTCATTGCCGAAAGTGAACAGGTGCTTCTTGTCATAGAATGTTTCCTCTCCGTTGGGCTCGATAAAGAACGCACGGTTATAAAGCTGCGCCGCCGTGCATGCCAGGAAACTGCCGCATATGGCAACGCGGTATTGCTGCGCCAGCTGGTGCAACAAGCGCATCGTGTCGCCTGTGTTGCGCTCGGCCAGCTCAGCGGCACGGTCAGGTTCGCTGGTGAGAATGCCCGTACTAAACTGCTCGGGCAGCACCACTAGGTCGGTGTCGTCGGCCATGTTCTGCATGCGTTGTTGCAGTTGGGCCAAATTGGCTGCTTTGTCACCCCACACGATATCCTCCTCGATGAGTGTGACTTTGAGATTGCGTGATAACAAAACTAATTAAGAACCTTTAGCTCGCCAAACTCTGCGCTTGCGTGTCGGCGAAGCCGGGGCAAGCTATCATGCAGACCTTTGGCAATTAAGAATTAAGAATTAAGAATTTAGCCTCCCCCTCTTTAGGGGGGACTGAGGGGGGCTAAGCAAAGTTTTCAGGATACTTCGCCGTGCGCCCCTGGTAGTATCGCTTGATTGCCGCCATGTCGGCATCGATATCGCCCGTGGTCTCGAAGATGCGGTCGATGCACACCTCCTTGAGGCCATAATCGATATAGCCCAGTACCACAGGAACACCCGCTGCTTGAGCAATGTGCAAGAAACCGCGGTGCCAGTGCGTGTTGCGGCTGCGAGTGCCTTCGGGAGTCACGGCCACCCACAAGCGCTCGCGGCGGTTGAACTCCGCCACTACACTGTCTGTGACATGGGTGTGCTTCCCGCGTTTGACAGGAATGCCGCCCAACGCGCGCATCAGATAGCCCATCGGGAAGAAGAACCACGTGTCCTTCATTAGGAAACTCGCCTTCGTTCCAGCCGAGCGGCTCCCCAACTCACCCAGCACAAAGTCCCAGTTGCTCGTGTGAGGCGCCACGCAGATGACGCACTTCGGGGTAGGGGGGATGTTTAGCTTAAAGGTCCACCCAGCTCGGTCCAATAGCCATTTGGACAAGTTCATGGCTTTCAATCGAGGTTACTGCTTCTTGGGAAGCAACGCGTTCATCTTGGCGACAATCTTCTCGGCCTCGCCATGGAACCACTCGGTCAAGGCCTTCTCGTCGGCCTTGGTGAACTTGTTGCCCACACGCTTCACGCCCTGGGCTTGCAGCATCGCGATGTCGATGACAATCTCGTCCCACTGTGCGTAATTCTCCTCGGTGCTCAGCAAGTCCTGAGCCATAATGCACTCACCTGCCATCTCGCCACAGGCGCGCTGGATGGCTTTCTTCAATTGTCTCTTGTTTGCCATTGTACAATTCTGTTTTATGAGTTATACCTATTATTATATAAAAGTATCATACAATAAATTTCCGCTAAAGTACAAAAAAAACGTAGAACAAACAAAAATGTTGGCAAAAATCATTGTCAAAGTACTCGATATTGTGAAAAATCAAAAAAAATCAACACTTTTTTGCTTTTCGACAATCTGATTTTTTCGATTTGTAGTACTTTTGTGGAAATTTTGAGTTTATGTGTAATTATGGCAAAAAATAGGATTAATTATATCGATGCTCTGAGAGGGTTCACGATGATAATGGTCGTGTTTGCACATGTTTTGACGTTTGGCTTCAAAATGAACGACTCGTTCATCAGCCAGCTGTTCGTGACATTCCGAATGCCCATGTTCTTCTTTATAAGCGGATACATTGCTTATAAAGGAGTTGAACGATGGGATGGAGCCTTCTACAAAAAAATGCTAAAAAAGAAAGCTATAGTACAAATCATACCAGCAACGGTGTTCTGGCTGTTGTTTGTGCTTTGGCTATCCAATGACCAAATGTCGCCGTGGGACTATATAGCACAAAGAGGATTTATTGGCTACTGGTTTACGTATACATTGTTGGTGTTCTTTGTAATATACTATACCATCTCGTTGATTGCAAACAAAATGCCTTTGTCTGTTGGGGGGCGTTTCATGGATATAGCGTTGGTTCTCATAGCTTTATTGGGTATTACGACCTATATTGTGTTGACAGCTGCCGTTCGAACACTATACCTTTACACGTTCTCGATTTTGAATGCATGCATCTATTTCCAGTTCTTCGTTTTCGGAATCCTGTCAAGGAAATATCTGGAAGGCTTCGAAAAAATGCTGAATAAGGATTGGGTCATAGCTGGAGCGATGGTAGTATTCGTGGCATGCTTGTTTATTTTGTTCCATCCAATTATTGCGGCAAGAACACCTGGGATATTAAGCAAATTATGCCAGCGTGAGATTGTTAGATATGCGGGGCTTATCATTGTGTTTGCTTTCTTTTTCAAACACGCATCATTCTTTAATCGAGATAATTGGTTTGTAAAGTCACTCTTGTTTGTGGGGCGACGAACGCTCGATATCTATCTTATCCACTTCTTCTTCATGCCTTATGATAACCCAATCATTGGACTTGAATCACAAATGTTTGTCATTCAGTTATTGGTTGCCACTGCATTGTCTGTTGTTGTTGTTGCTGTTAGTCTGGCTATTAGCCGAATTATCAGGATGAGCAGTTTCTTGGGACATTATTTGCTGGGAGCAAAACGCGAGGAGAAGAACTAAATCGACAGTATAATAGATGCCTCTTTTGCTAGTAGACTCAAACATAAGACCTTGCAGTTCCTAAAATGACGACATGATGAGATTCGAGAAATAGTTACATTCAATCTAAAATTCTAAAAAAGATTAAAAAACAATGAGAAAATTTGTCCACATAAAATTTTAGCAGTAATTTTGCACCGCAATACGGTGATATCGTCTAGTGGTCTAGGACGCCGCCCTCTCACGGCGGAAACCAGGGTTCGAGTCCCTGTTTCACTACAACAACAATTCGGTGATATCGTCTAGTGGTCTAGGACGCCGCCCTCTCACGGCGGAAACCAGGGTTCGAGTCCCTGTTTCACTACAAAAAGGCTGACAGCAAGTCAGCCTTTTTTGTCATTTCATTTAGCATTATCATGACACAACATGTGACATTTTGGCGCATAAAGCAACATGGCACATTACTTGCCATAATACAAAAGGGTTTAATATTGAATTTACTAACAACAAAAACATAACTTAACAATGAACATCAAACCACTTTCAGACCGCGTTCTTATCGAACCGGCTAAGGCCGAAGAAGTCGTGGGCGGCATCATCATCCCCGACACTGCGAAAGAGAAACCTCTCAAGGGTATCGTCAAGGCTGTTGGACAAGGCACCAAAGACGAGGAAATGGTAGTCAAACCAGGTGACACAGTGCTATATGGCAAGTATGCCGGAACTGAAATCGAAGTCGACGGAGACAAACTGCTAATGATGAGACAGAGCGACATCCTCGCTATCGTCGAGTGACAGTAAGCTCTCAAATTCTAGTTGTTCTAGTACATTTAGAATATCTAGAGCATCAACAAGACAATCAAACCGAACTAATCGAAAATCACAAACAAAACAAATCGCTATGGCTAAAATCATCAAATTTGATATCAAAGCTCGAGAAGAGCTCAAGAAGGGCGTTGACCAATTGAGCAACGCCGTCAAGGTAACCCTCGGTCCAAAGGGACGCAATGTCATCCTGGACAAGAAGTATGGCGCACCACACATCACCAAGGATGGTGTGACTGTGGCTCGCGAAGTAGAACTCGAGGACGAGTTCCAGAACATCGGCGCGCAGCTCGTCAAGGAAGTTGCATCGAAGACCAACGACGATGCCGGTGACGGCACCACCACAGCGACCGTTCTCGCACAGGCCATCGTCAACGAGGGACTCAAGAACGTCGCAGCCGGAGCAAATCCTATGGACCTCAAGCGTGGCATCGACAAGGCCGTCAAGACCGTGGTCGAAGGCATCAAGGCACAAGCGCAGGAAGTGGGCGATGACTTGGAGAAAATCCGCAACGTCGCACGCGTGAGCGCTAACAATGACGACCAGATTGGTGACATCATCGCTACCGCCATGGAGAAGGTGAAGAAGGACGGCGTCATCACCGTTGAGGAGGCCAAGGGTACTGATACTACCGTCGATGTGGTCGAGGGAATGCAGTTTGACCGTGGATACATCTCGCCTTACTTCGTGACCAACGCCGAGAAGATGGCTACAGAGATGGAGAACCCCTATATCCTGCTCTTCGATAAGAAGATCTCGGGCCTGAAGGACATCCTGCCCTTGCTGCAGGGTGCCGTCCAGCAGCATCGTCCCATGCTCATCATTGCTGAAGATGTTGATGGTGAGGCACTCGCTTCGCTTGTGGTGAACCGTATCCGCGGCTCGCTCGAGGTGTGCGCAGTCAAGGCTCCGGGCTACGGTGACCGTCGCAAGGAGATGCTTGAGGACATCGCCATCCTTACTGGTGGTGTGGTTATCAGTGAAGAGAAGGGGCTGAATTTGGAAGGCGCAACGCTAGATATGCTCGGAACAGCCGAGAAGGTGACCGTCACCAAGGACAACACCACTATCGTCAACGGTGCTGGTGACAAACAGGCTATCGCCGACCGCGTGGCACAAATCCGCGCACAAATTGAGGTTACCAAGTCGACCTACGACAAGGAGAAACTGCAGGAACGTCTAGCTAAGCTCGCTGGCGGTGTGGCAGTCATTTATGTCGGTGCTCCTAGTGAGGTGGAGATGAAGGAGAAGAAGGACCGTGTGGACGATGCCTTGAGTGCTACGCGCGCAGCCGTCGCCGAGGGCATTGTGCCAGGTGGAGGTGTGGCCTATATTCGCTGCATCGACGCGCTCGAGGGTATGAAGGGCGAGAACGACGATGAGACCACGGGTATCCATATCATCCGCCGTGCCATCGAAGAGCCACTGCGACAGATTGTTAACAATGCCGGCATGGAAGGTGCCGTCGTCGTCGACCAAGTGCGCAAGGGCAATGCTGACTATGGCTTCAACGCTCGTACCGACAAGTACGAGAACCTCTTCGAGACCGGTGTCATTGACCCGGCAAAGGTGGCTCGTGTAGCACTGGAGAATGCCGCCTCTATCGCAGGCATGTTCCTCACTACCGAGTGCGTTATAGCCGAAAAGAAGGAGCCCGAACCCGCTGCGCCCGCAGCACCAGGCATGGGCGGGATGGGTGGCATGATGTAATTGTCACGACAATAAGTGTCAAGTGGCGGTTAGAGCAATCTGGCCGCCACTTTTTAGCTTTTAAAAAAGCTTAATCGGGCTATCGAACGATAACATAGTGTGAGCGAAAGCGTTAAAATAGTTGTTGTTGATAGGGACGAATGACCATAAGGTGTAATTTGTGTGATTTGTTTCTTCATTGGGTTGATAAACAAAAAAAAATTTGTGCAGATAAGAATTATTTACTAATTTTGCACGCTCTACCATTTTTAAACCATCCTTTTGAAGGGTTGAGAAGTGATAGAATGAAATGTTGATTTTTGGTAACAATTTGAGTTTCAATACATTATACGAGACTCGAAGCCCCCAATTTATGTCCTTACTGTCGGCTGACATAAGCAATGATAATAACGAACAATGGTACGCTATGCGAGCAACCTACCACCGAGAAATGGTGGTAAGGGATGCGTTGAATTTGGCTGGCATAGAATGCTACCTGCCAACAACGCAGAAATTGAAAAATCTCCATGGCCGTAAAGTACGAGTTACAACCCCATTGGTAAGCAGTCTTATCTTTGTCAAAAGCAGTAAGGAAAGATTACAACGTTTCAAGGTTAAGGTTCCGCATTTGCAGTACATGACCAGACCTGTTGGCGGCAAAAATGTCCCAATCATCGTCCCGAAGAAACAGATGGATGACTTTATAATGGTCACAAAAGCTGATAGTGAGCGACTGATGTTCTTCAAACCGGGCGAACTAGATGTCAAGCATGGTAGTCTGGTCAGGCTTCATGGCGGAGCCTTTGATGGCCTCGAAGGAGCTGTAGTGAAGGTGACAGGCAAGCGTAATAAACGCTTTGTCCTCGAAGTAAATGATGTCATTGCTGTCGCACTAGAATGTACTGATTTCCAATTTGTTGAGGTCTTATAACATTGGACTTGTACTATTACAATGTCAAATTGTCACAAATAAATAACGAAAACAAATCAAGATCTGATGAAAGGGTATTTATGCCTTTTGTACCGAATGGTAAGAAACATAATTGAATGAAATTATTTTTTGTATATAGATTATATTAAATTCATTACAGATATGAAGTCGTTTTTAAATTTATTGTTTGTCCTGATAGCTTTGTTGGTATCGTCTTGTTCGACACCTGAACTAGCTTATTTCAAAGACGTTCCGGCGGGACAGAAATTTACCCCAGAGAAAGTCTCCGCGCAGTTAATCCGAGTAGGAGACAGGTTGTCAATTATCGTTCATAGCAGAGACCAACAGTTGTCCAGGGTGTTTAATTTACAGATTTACACAAGTTATAACACTACCTCTGAATCATTTGGCAACCAAAGACTAGGCAAGTATCATGTGGACGAGAATGGATGCATTGATTTCCCTGTTCTAGGTAATCTTTATGTCGTTGGGAAGACATGTGACCAGGTGGCAGATTCAATACAAAGTCTGCTTGTGTCGGGTGAATTGTTGAAAGATGCGATTGTCTCTGTGGACTTGCTTACTCAGTATTATAGCGTGATGGGAGAGGTGGCTAGACCCGGAAGGTTCTCATTCGAAGAAGACCGAGTGACCATTCTTGATGCGCTTAGCAAAGCGGGAGATTTGACCTTGTATGGACAACGTGATAACTTGTTGGTCGTCAGACAGACAGAAGGTGGCAAATACACCACTTATCGTATCGATCTCACTGATGCCAACCAAATCTACTCATCACCAGTATTTTACTTGCAAAAGAACGACATGGTCTATGTGTCACCAAATAAGCGACGCGCAAGAGATTCCTCAGAGTTCGGCTCGTCATTCATGAATCCGTCGCTGTGGATCTCGGCCGCTTCTTTTCTCACATCAATCTGTGTCCTTGTTTTTAGAAATTAATTTTTAGAGTAATGACCGAAGATAATAACAACTCGTATTATGGCGGGGGAATCATCCAAAAACCAGTCGATGATTTTCAACAAATTCAAGAGTTTTTCGCTTTATGTGGCCGAAAATGGAGCTGGTTTGTCATCTCATTGTTAGTCGCCTTGTTTATTGGAGCGGTTTATATCCTTACCTCTCAACCTGTCTATGAGCGAAAGGCATCGATTTTGTTCAAGGACGAAAGTTCTTTGTCTAAGGACTTTGGTATGTTCGCTTCAATGGGAGTAAATAAAGGAAGAAGCAACCTATATGACGAGATGATTACGCTTAAGTCTCCAATTTATATGGTTGATGTGGTTAGGGCATTGCACCTTGACATGAATTATACTGTTAATGGACGCTTCCACGACATTGTACTCTATGGAAAGAGTTTGCCCATTGATGTTACCATGGTAGACCTCGGTGATGAGGATTATGCCCAAATGAATGTCAGGATTCTTGATGGGAATATGCTGGAATTGAGCGATTTCAAAATGAATCAAGATAAGTTTGATAACAAAACCATTAAAACCAAACTCGGTTCTATTACGAAAACACCCATTGGCAGTGTGATGATCAAGCCCACAACTGCTTTTAAGGGAAAAACTGACAAACCCATACTGGTTTCGAAAAGCAAAATTGATGGAGTTACCAAGTCCTATGTCTCAAGACTAAAGGCTGATTTGCCTGAACGTAAGGCATCCGTCATCGACCTTAGGTTTGTGGATACGTCTGTCAAACGTGCCGAGGATGTCTTGAATACACTCTTTAAAGTGTATAACAAGAAATGGATGGATGACATCAATGAGCAGGCCATCAACACATCGCATTTCATTGATGAAGAACTTAAATTGATAGAAGCGGAGTTGAATGATGTTGACGCTGACATCTCGGCTTACAAAAGTCAGAATATGGTGCCGGATGTGGGGACGTCCACAATCATGAACATGAACAAGGCTGAGACAACAAATGCGCAGTTAATGGAACTGAGTAATCAGTTGTTTATGGCTCGATACATCAAGAAACAGCTGGCTGATGAGAATAGCAAGTATAAGGTGCTGCCTGCTAATTCGGGAATAGAAAGCAATTCGGTGTCACAGCAGATTCTTGCTTACAACGAAAAACTGTCTCAACGAAACGCAATGGCGGCTAACAGTAGCACCAATAATCCCCTTGTTGCAGAACTGGATCAGTCGCTAAATGCGACTCGACAAGCCATCATTGCATCGCTGGACAACTCAATCGCTACCATCAGCAATCGTATGGCTGACTTGAAAACAACTGAAAACACTGCAAAAGGACAAATTGCGGCAAGCCCAAATCAGGCCAAATATCTGCTAAGTGTTGAACGCCAGCAAAAAGTCAAGGAGCAACTTTATATTTTCTTACTGCAAAAACGCGAAGAGAACCAGTTGTCAAAAGTGTTTACTGCCTATAATACAAAACTCATTAATCCGCCTGCAGGAAGTCTTTCACCAGTAAAACCAATCAAGATCAATGTATTATTGATAGCTTTGGCATTGGGACTACTGATTCCCATGATGTTGCTCTTCTTGATGAGCCACATGGACAATGTTGTGCATAACAGGAAAGATATTGATGCGTTGTCCATTCCTTTCGTGGGTGAGATCCCTCTGGGATACAAGAAGCATTCTGGGCTTTTATCTTTCTTGAATAAACGTAAGGAAATTCGACAGATTGTCGTGAAAGAGAAAAGCGGCAACTCTATCAACGAAGCATTCCGTGTGCTTAGAACGAACTTGGAATTTATCATGGGTAAAGATGAGGCTTGCAGGACGATGATGCTAACCTCCAGTTTCGCACATTCAGGAAAAACTTATATCACAGCTAACTTGGGTATGAGTTTTGCAATAAAGGACAAAAAAGTACTACTCGTCGACCTGGATTTCCGTAAGGGATCGTTGTCTTCTTTTGTCGACAAGCCATCCATTGGTATAGCTGACTACTTGAGCGAGAACATTAATGTTATTGATGATGTAATTATTAAGGGTAAGTTGCACGAAAACCTCGACATCATTCCTGTGGGAACAACTCCTCCCAATCCCACCGAGTTGCTTTTCAGCGACCGTTTGTCTGAGCTTGTGAATTCTATGCGTGAACAATATGA
>JAEEJI010000054.1 GCA_016281825.1 Muribaculaceae bacterium
AACCAACCCAAGGACTTTGGCTATGTGGGGTTGTTCTCTGCCGCCATCCGCCCTGGTCGTGACGTGCACTCGCCCATCTACGACAACCTTGAACAAAAACTAGCCACGCAGTTCAACAAGGATTTGAAACTCTACTGGATTAGCATTGGCAGTGACGATTTCCTGTACAAGTCGAACAAGGACTATCGCGCATTGCTCGACCGCGCTGGTCATCGCTACACCTATGTCGAGAGCACTGGTGGCCACGAGTGGCGCAACTGGCGTTGTTACCTCACCCAGTTCGTGCCACTGCTGTTTCACTGATTGTTTTGCAAATGATTTGCCGATTAGAAAATAATTTGTAAATTTGGATAAATTACGCGGCATCCTGGAAAATAAAAAAGAAAAACTTCGCTTTTCTTTTTTATTTCGCTCAATTTGCAGTAATTTTGCCCCAAATAAAAAAGAGAATACGATGAAACATTTCTTGACAATGACAGTATTGGTGGCACTGTTGGCGCTGGGCGCCCGTGCCGCCGACAATGGCCTAACCGAGGCCTCGCCCAACGGCAATGTAGTTGTGCGCCTCGACGTACGGGCCGGCAAAGCATATTATGACGTGACCTTCAAGGGCAAACCAGTGATTAAGCCAAGTCTATTGGGCTTTGACCTGGTGGGCAAGCGCACAGGCGAGTTCAACAACTTTGAGGAGACAATGGCCAAGCCTCAACCTGTGTCGCTTTGCAATGGCTTTCATGTGTCGAAAAGCGAACACGCCACTTTCGACGAGATTTGGCATCCCGTGTGGGGCGAAGAGACCGCCATACGCAACCACTACAACGAACTGGCTGTCACGCTCGAGCAGCGCGAGTCGGGTCGCCAGATGTTGGTGCGTTTCCGTGTTTATGATGATGGCGTAGGGTTCCGCTATGAATTCCCACAGCAGAAGGGACTGAACTACTTTGTCATCGCCGAGGAACGCACCGAGTTTGCCATGACCGGCGACCACACGGCATGGTGGATAGGCGGCGACTATGACACCCAGGAATATGAGTACACACGCTCGCGTCTGAGCGAGATCCGCAGCCTGTTTGACGGCTCCATCTGCAGCAACTCCTCGCAGATGCAGTTCAGTCGCACGGGTGTGCAGACGGCATTGCAGCTTAAGACCGACGACGGCATCTACATCAACTTGCATGAGGCTGCCCTGGTCGACTATCCCTGCATGAGCCTTGACCTGGATGACCAACGCATGGTGTTCCGTTCGTGGCTCACCCCCGATGCCCAGGGCAACAAGGGGTATATGCAGACACCTTGCCACACGCCGTGGCGCACTGTAATGGTCACCGACGATGCCCGTGATGTTCTGGCCTCACGCTTGATTCTGAACCTGAACGAGCCCTGTAAGATTGAGGATACTTCATGGATCAAGCCCGTCAAATACATGGGTGTGTGGTGGGAGCTGATCTCTGGTGCCCATTCGTGGGCATATACTGATGAGTTACCCAGCGTCAAGCTCGGAGAAACCGACTACAGCAAGCTGCGTCCTAATGGAAAGCATGGTGCCAACAACGCCAATGTGTGCCGTTACATCGACTTTGCAGCCGAGCATGGCTTCGACCAACTGCTCATCGAGGGTTGGAACGAAGGCTGGGAGGACTGGTTCGGCAACTCAAAGGACTATGTGTTCGACTTCGTGACCCCCTACCCGGACTTTGACATCAAGGCTCTGAACGACTATGCGCACAGCAAGGGCATGCGACTGATGATGCACCACGAGACCTCGTCGAGCGTACGCAATTACGAGCGCCATCTCGAGCAGGCTTACCAGTTGATGAACCGCTATGGTTACAATTCGGTCAAGAGCGGCTATGTGGGCGACATCATCCCGCGTGGCGAGCACCACTATGGCCAGTGGATGGTCAACCACTACCTCTATGCCATCCAGGAGGCCGCCAAGCACCACATCATGGTCAATGCCCACGAGGCAGTGCGTCCTACTGGCTTGTGCCGCACCTGGCCCAACATGATTGGTAACGAGAGCGCGCGTGGCACCGAGTACCAGGCCTTCGGCGGCACTCAACCCGGTCACACCGCCATATTGCCATTCACGCGCCTTCAGGGTGGTCCGATGGACTACACGCCCGGAATCTTTGAGATGGACTTGAGCACCTTCTCGCCCGACAACGATTCGAAGGTCTTGTCGACCATCTGCGGACAGCTCGCCCTCTATGTGACGCTCTATAGCCCACTGCAGATGGCAGCCGACCTTCCCGAAAACTACCTCAAACACATGGATGCCTTCCAGTTTATCAAAGATGTGCCCGTCGAGTGGGACCGTTCGGTTTACCTTGAGGCCGAGCCGATGGAATATGTCACCATTGCCCGTAAGGACAAGAACAGCGATTGCTGGTATGTGGGCAACGTCGCCGGCAAACAAGACTTCAACTCGGTCATCAAATTAGACTTCCTCGACAAGGGACGCAAGTATGAGGCAACCATCTATGCCGACGCCAAGGATGCAAACTACCGCACCAACCCGCAGGCCTACACCATCACCAAAAAGAAGGTGGATGCTAAGACCACCCTTAAACTGCGTTCGGTCGCTGGCGGCGGCTACGCCATCACCATCCGCCCTGTCAAGTAAAATATTATTTTTATTGTACTGAATTCTATGAACGAAGATAAAAACAAGCAAGAGGAATATGTGCCGCAGACGGGCTCGCTGGGCGAGCGGTTGGCGCGTGTAAAGGGTACTCGATGGGCGCGCTTCGGCATGGTGACGGCGATTTTCTTGGGATGGGTCTACTGGATGGGCAACCCGTGGCTGCTGGTGGCATTGCCACTGCTGGCCGATATTTACCTGACGCAGTTCATCCCTTGGGGCGGATGGAAGGGCATCAAGAACAAGTCGCTGCGCACGTTGTGCAGCTGGATTGATGCCATTGTCTATGCGCTGGTACTGGTCTACTTCCTGTTTTTGTTCGTCGGGCAGAATTACCAGATTCCGTCTTCATCGCTCGAGAAAACATTGCTCACAGGCGACTTCCTGTGGGTGAACAAGACGGTCTATGGCCCGCGAGTGCCACAGACCCCGCTTCACTTCCCATTGGCACAGAACACGTTGCCATTCTTCAACTGCAAGAGCTACATCGACAAGCCGCAGTTGGCCTATCACCGTCTGAAAGGCCTTCGCTCGGTCGAGCGTGGCGATATCGTGGTGTTTAACTTCCCCGCAGGCGACACGGTGGCACTCAAATCCCAGAATCCCGACTACTACACGCAGTGCCTGGAGTACGGGCGCGAGAATATCCTGGCGAATCCCGACCGTTTCGGTGAAGTGATTTATCGTCCTGTGGACCGCCGAGAGAACTATGTGAAACGCTGCTTAGGTCTGCCGGGTGATTGGCTGAGCATTCGCAACGGCATTGTCTATATCGATGGCAAGGCACTTCCGCAGCCCGAGCATGTGCAATATTTTTACCATGTGGCAACCGATGGTCGCATGATTGACGACATGACGTTTGAGGAGTTGGGAATCAGCGTCGAAGACCGACACATGTTGCAAGGCGGTACCAGTGACTACTTGCTGCCGCTGACCCAGTCGATGAAGGCTCAGTTAGAGTCTTATCCGTGGGTTCGTGTGGTGGAGCGCATGGTCTCCGACCCCAGCGAGAGCATCATCACCTACCCCGTAGGTCATGACTATGGCTGGACACATGAGAATTATGGCCCATTGTGGATTCCGAAGAAGGGTATGACGATTCATCTGACCGCCGAGAACTTGCCTAAATATGAGCGATGCATACGCAACTATGAGGGCAATACGCTCGAGGTGAAGGACGGGAAGTTCTTCATCAATGGTCAGGAGACCGACAAATACACGTTCAAGATGGACTATTACTGGATGATGGGTGATAACCGTGACAATTCACTCGACTCACGCTACTGGGGTTTCGTACCTGAAGACCACATCGTGGGCACGCCCAATATCATCCTCATCTCGTTTGACAAGGACCACTCGCTGTTCACTGGCGGCATCCGTTGGAACCGCATCCTGAGAATTCCGAACCCTGACCGTTCCTCTTTTCATTGAGAATGGAGAATTCAAACCCCACATCAGCGCCCTCTTCTCTGCAATTGAGGAGGGGGTTAATA
The DNA here is from genome assembly GCA_016281825.1 of Muribaculaceae bacterium. GTDB lineage: Bacteria > Bacteroidota > Bacteroidia > Bacteroidales > Muribaculaceae > Sodaliphilus. The sequence goes on from JAEEJI010000054.1 coordinate 4,138, forward strand.
CTCATTACTGGTAGCATGTGCCCGGGGAGTGTGCGGTACTGGGCGGCGGCATTGGCTGCGGGGACAGTCTATGTAGACCCTGAGGAACGACATTTGCCGCTACGCCACAGCCATCACCGCTATGCCATCGAGGGGCCGAACGGTGTGCAGCTGTTGACGGTGCCGTTGGTAGGCGAGACGCATAACATGACAACCCCGTTGTGTGACGTGCGCATCAGTGAGCACGGCAATTGGCGCCACCTCCATTGGGGAGCGCTCTATTCATCCTACGGCCGCACACCCTACTTTGACCACATCGCTCCTGACCTGGAGGCCATTATTGTTAATGGTCACCAGACCCATCTGCTGGAGCTCAACACGCAGTTGCAGCAACTGGTTGTGGAGTTTATGGATTTGCCGATTCAATTCAATGCACAATGCACAATGCATAATGCACAATCTATCTACCAGGATTCTACGCTCGCCACATCCACAATCGGCTACTGTGACTTGCGGGGTAAGATTGACATGAAGCGTCCTGATGAGTTACCCATCGTGGATGTTCCCTACTATCAGGTGTGGGCTGACCGACATGGCTTCGTGCCACGGCTGAGCATGCTAGACCTGCTGATGAACGAGGGTCGCGAGGGTATCTTCACACTTCAGAAAATGATACCATGAGTCCACTATAAAACGTCAAGTTGACGCAATTTAACGTGAGTTCGGCGAAAATAAGTTGCTGATACACAAGTCCTCCCCTAAGTTAGGGGAGGTGTCGCAAACTGCGAAGCACTCGGGGAGATGGCAACCTTCAGCTCGCCAAAGTCTGCGCTTGCACGTCGGCGAAGCCGGGGCAAGCTACCCAGCAGACCTTTGGCAAAGCACGTGTTGAGCGCAGCTCAGCGTGCGACGCCGAAGGCATTGCCACTCGACCCAACATTGCGAGGGAGGAGTGTGTGACACCGCCATGCTCCTTGACACACGCCCCCGCCCGCTCCCTCTCCTCCGGCCTTCGGCCACCTCCTCTCGGGCAGAGGAGGACTACACCCCTCTAACTTAGAGGGGGAGTTGCTAACGCACTGACTCTGTGGATATATTATTCCGAACTCGCGTTATTTGAGACAATCTCTTGATGCGGACGTTCCTGGGTGGGCGTCCCTACCTTTTTCTTATTCTTATTCTAGGGGACAACGGGTATAAAATTCGTAAAAACGTCATTCATGCGGCGAGAGAGCGGTTCTTGGTAAATTGGGGTTAATTTGCTTTTTAACCAACAAGTTGTGCTATTTGTACACAATCGTAGAGTGTGCGAGATTGCCGTGAAATGCGCTTTTCTACCTTTGAGGACACACTTCTTGTGCCAACCCCTTGACAACCGATTTCTTTGCTATACCTTTGCACTCAGAAACTATTTTGTCTAACCTCCAAAAACTTTAAGCTTATGGAAAATATTCTATCCAATAATCTCACGCAGATTGCGCAGATAATAATATTGACTCATACCGCCTGACTGAATCTAGCCAGGCGGTATCATTTATTTATATTGTCCTTATGTTCTTTTGTCTAGTGATGAGTCATCAAGCTCGATGACTTGGGCGTGGGTGATGTTGCCGTTGTCGAGGGTCAGTGTGATGAGTGTACGCACCTTCTGCCAGCCTTGGCGGCCCGCAGCGCCCGGGTTAACAACCAACACGCCCAACGAGCGGTCGGGGATGACCTTGAGAATGTGGCTGTGACCGCAAACGAATACTTTGGGGCGCGACAGTTCTAGCCGAGAGCGGATGCCTGGGGCGTAATGCCCGGGATAGCCGCCGATGTGCGTCATCACCACCTTGACTCCCTCGGTCTCAAAAATCTCAATCTCCTTGAACCGCCGGCGCAACGTCTGCCCATCGGCATTGCCCCAAACTGCGCGGAACACTGGTGCCACCTGCTCCAGGCGGTCGGCGAGCTCGTCGTTGCCGATATCGCCAGCATGCCAAATCTCATCGCAGTCGGCGAAGTACTGGGCGAACCTGTCGTCCCAGTAACTGTGCGTATCACTGATAATCCCAATCTTTTTCATAAGCGAATGTTCAAGGTGGGTTCTTCAAATTGAAAAATGAAATAAAATGTTATTGACTTGTATCATCACTTAAGTCAAAGAGAGTTGGCTGCGGGAGGAGTGTGAATGAGCGGCGATGGTGAGGAGTGATGCCCAAGCGGCGAATGGCGTCGCGGTGGTCGCGCGTAGGGTATCCCTTGTTGCCCTCCCAGCCATAGCCAGGGAATTCCTGTGCCAGTTGGCGCATAACCTCGTCACGATGGGTCTTCGCCAAGATGCTCGCCGCAGCGATGCTCAGCATCTTCCCGTCACCCTTGACGATGGTTGTGTGTGGTATGCCCGGATAGGGGATGAACCGGTTCCCATCAATCAACAAGGCCTCAGGGCGCACTTGCAGTTGGTCGATGGCGCGATGCATTGCCAGGATGCTCGCCCGCAAGATATTGATTCGGTCTATCTCGGCGGGCGACACATGCGCCACGGCCCACGCCACTGCTTCACGCTCAATGACCGGGCGCAGTGCCTCGCGCTGTCGCTCGGTCAGCTGTTTGCTGTCGTTGATGAGTTCGTTAGCAAAATCCGGCGGCAGGATGACCGCGGCGGCGGTCACCGGACCGGCCAGGCATCCACGGCCCGCCTCATCACAGCCGGCTTCAACCCGGTCCTCAATTAAATAACGTTCGAGCATTTTTTTGTAGTGGAGTAGTGGAGCTGTTACCTTGGGGTTAAGGGTTAAGGGTTAGGGTTTAAGACCGCACTTCGCTGTAGACTAAAGTCTAAAGTCTAAAAGATAAACGTTCGCAACACCCAATAGCATGCCATACCAGCAAAGTAACCCACCAAGGCGATAGGCGTGATGCGGCGCATATACCAACCAAAGGTGATTTTCTCCAGGCCCATCACCACCACGCCGGCGGCACTGCCGATGATGAGCATCGAACCGCCAACGCCAGCACAATAGGCCAGCAGTTGCCAGAAGATTCCGTCAACGGCCATGTCACCTGTCGGAGCCAGCGGATACATGCCCATGCAGCCTGCCACCAGTGGCACGTTGTCAACGATACTCGAGATGATGCCGATGGCTCCCGTCACCAGATAGTGGTTGCCGCCACTCACATCATTGAGCCAGCCACCCACCAGATGCAGCACACCCACTTCCTCAAGACAACCCACTGCCATAAGGATACCCAAGAAGAACAGGATGGTGGCCATGTCGATGCGCGACAGCAACATGCTCACACGCTTCTGCATGTGGTCGCCGCCACGTTGCTTGGGCAGGTGGGCATAGAACATCTCAGTGGTAAGCCACATCATTCCCAGCACTAGCAAGATGCCAATAAATGGAGGAAGGTTGGTCAAGTAGCGGAAAATTGGTACAAACACGAGTCCACCCACACCCAAGAAGAAGATGGCTTTCCGCTCATGACTCGTGAGCTCATTCTCCTCGTCAGCTACATTGGTGGCGTCTCTGGTCTCCAATGTGCCACGTAGGGTGAACTGTAACAAGGCCACGGGTACAATCATCGACACCAGCGAGGGGATAAAAATCTCCATGATTACCCCCGCGGCTGTAATAAACGATGCGTTCCACAACATAATGGTAGTGACGTCGCCGATGGGCGAGAATGCTCCGCCCGAGTTTGCCGCCAGTACAACTGCTGAGGCATAGATAAGGCGGTCGGTGCGCTCCTTGACTAGCTTTTGCAGGACCATGATCATGACAATGCTCGTGGTAAGGTTGTCCAATATTGCGCTCAAGAAAAAGGTCATGAACGCGACGCTCCACAACAAATGCCGTTTGTTGGTAGTGCGCAATGCGTTGCGCACAAAGTTGAAGCCACCGTTCTGGTCCACAATCTCGACAATGGTCATCGCACCCATGAGGAAAAATAGTGTGGTACCCGTATCGCCTAGATGTAGTTGGATCAGGTGGTCGACTTCGGCATACAAGGCGTCACCAGTCAGTCCATGGATATACAAGCCTGGATTTAGCATGAACAAGGTCCAGCAGGCAACCATCATGAGTAGGGCGATGGCGGCCTTGTTGATGTGCGTGAGAGTCTCGGCAGCGATGCAGACGTAGCCGATGATGAAAGCGATGACAATAGCTAAGGTTAATGCAGACATGAGTAGTCAGTGATCAATTATCAGTTTTCGGGTCTAACTTGAAAAAGTGCCACAAAAGTAGTAATAATATTGAAAATTTAGAATAGAGAGATGAAAATTTTTCACTCCACTCCACAAAAAAGCAAAAAGCTAGAGACACTAGAATTCTAGAAAATCTAGAACATTTAGTGCCTCTAGGTGCAAAATAGTTAACGATTAACTGTTAACTATTAATCTCTTGTCATTTGCCGAGCATGATGTTGATCACAGCGTTGACGTCAGCGATATCAACACCGCCGTCACCGGTCACGTCAGCATTGCCAGGATAATCACTTGCGGGATTCTTCTGGAGCATGATGTTGATGATAGCATTGACATCAGCGATATCGACCTCGCCGTCACCAGTTACATCACCTGGTACGCCAGGATCTTCGCCACCAACCTTGCTAATCTCAACGGGATAGATCTCAAGCTCCTGCTTGTAGACCGTCAAGAAACCCTTCACGTCATACTGTGCGTCTTCCTCGATGCCAGTCAGGTCAATTTCGAACTGGTTAAACATCTTCATGGTCATCGTCTCGTCTGTAATGGTCGAGTCGGTGAGTGCGGCATTCTTGATAATGAAATAGGTGTGGACCATATCCTGACCCATATCCTCAAGAACTGACTCAACAGGCTCAACGGGAGAACCCTTCTCAGCTACGACAAAGGTCGAATCGACGGGCACGAGCTGCTTAGCACCCTGATACTCGCTCCAGCTAGCCACAGCATCGCGGATGATGTCACCGTTCTCAAAGGTCTCCGTTAGCGTGCCATAGACCAATGTGAAGGTGTCGTTGTTCTTGACAAACAAGCGGTTGCCCTTCTGATAGATGGCTACCAGGTCGCTCTTGATGCGAGCGTTAGTGCCCTTGTTCAGTTCGAACAATGCTTGGACATCGTCTACCTCGGGCAACTCAACATCACTGCCATCGGTTGGCTTAAACTCTGTGGGGAGCAACTGGTAGTCAATGTTATTGCCATTCTTGTGCGAGCCCACGATACCATAGATGTCATAGGTCTTTTCGGTTTCGCTGGGCAGCGAGGCACCCATGTTGCAGTAGAAGGCAACCTCAGCATTGTCGGCATCGTAAATCTTGCCATCGCTGATGCTCGCGTTCTTCACCACAATATAGTGGCCGAAGTTCTCATGCTTGAGGTAAGCAGCTTTAGCCTCTACTGCAGTGACTGTAGTGCTTTCGGTCGAAGCTTGGAATCCGGTGAAAGGAGTGGCAAGTTCAGGCTCGCCATCCCAAGTAGTCTTTTTACCAGTGAAGCCGGCAGGAATAATGGCACCCTTGCTATAGGTTTGGCTCAAACCACTATTGTTGTAAATCAGCATATAGCCCGTCTCGTCCTTGACAAACGTGCGCTTCTTGTCTGTGGCCTGTGCCAACACGGTTACTGCGTTGAATGGTTCGGTAACCGTACCGTCTTCCAGTTCCTGGAATTGAGCGATGGTGATGCCGTCACCCACGGGAGGTTCAACGGAGCCCGACTCTACTAACTTCACGGGGAGAACCTGGAAGATGGTTGAATCAGCAGTCTGGGGGCGATAAGAACCAATGATGGCATAGCAATCCCATACTTTGGTAGTGTCGGTCGTGTTGCCATAGCCGCCCATCCCAGTGTGGATGGGAGCTTTGCCACTAGCGTCGGTGATGGTCTTATCGGTGAGGCTCAGGTGTACACCCTTGATGAGCACATAGTGTCCCCACAGGTCGCCACTGACGTCCTCGCACTGGATTTCCTCAGGGGCGACTTCGGGACCGTTAACACCAGCCTGGAAGGTCGAGCTAACAAGGTCCTTTAGCTCGGGCATGCCGTTATACGTGATTTTCTTGCCGATAAAACCAGCGGGAATGGTCTGGCCATTTTTGTAATTGGGCGTCGAGCCGTAGATGAGAGCATATCCACTGCCATCTTTGACATAGAGGTTGTTGCTGTTCTTAGCCAGGGCAATAACAGGGTTGGTGAACTGTACCATCGTGTTATCTTCAACTTTATTGTAGGCAGCGATATTGTCAACGGGTGTTGCACTCTCGAATACGTAGGCTGCTTCGGCAACCTCGCTCTGCTTCTCACCCTTGATGGCAATAGCTTTAATCGTGGTAGTCGCGCTCAATGCGATGGGCTCACTGTAAGCAGTCGAGCTGGCGCTGGGGGTTGTGCCATCAGTGGTATAGTAAATATTGGCACCGGAAGTACCGCAGGCAATGGCCACGTTGATGGGGTTGTAGTAGGTGCCAGCAGCCGGGTTGAACGTGGGATTTGCCACGGTCTCTTCTACCGTTCCATCTACAGTGATGACCGCGGTTGGGAAACGATACTGTGTAGATTCGCTGCCACGCATCACAGTCAAGGTTACAGAAGTTGCGTTGCCTGTCCAAGTGGCATCATGGGTTGTAGCATTAACGGTAACTGTACCTTGGTCAGCAGACAACTGTGCCCAAGTGCAGTTAGACCCATGATTAAGCACAATCTTAGTAATTGCTTGGCTTGAAGTGATGGTCATCGTATTGCCGGCAGGGGCGTCGGCTGTGCCGCCATAAAGACGCATTTCTTTTAATGCATCATTGACAAACCAAGCAGGTTCAGTTTTCGAATTGCCTTTAGCAAACGAAATTGAAACCCCATTAGTCGCCACTGTTGTGGCAGGCTGGACCGTTGCATTGCCATAGAGCGAGGCAAAGTCAACATTGATGTCATCGGCATAGGCATAGCCTAGTGCCAAGATGGACATCGTGAGTAGAGTTAAGAATTTCTTCATTGTTTTTTTGATGTTTTTATTGGGTTAATATATAATGGTTTGCTATATCGCACATTTTCCAACCGACAAAGATACGAAATAGTTTTCAATATACTGTCATCGGTTCTCCTTTTTTTTGAGCCGTCCGTCTTTTTTAACAATTGAACTTGGCGATGGGGTGGCGTGATGGCCGATGCCATCGTAGTTTTGCAGAAAAACTATTTTTGCTATGGAAAACTCTAATCTGTTCTTTGATCTGAGCGAGCAAGAGATGCTCGCATTGTACAAAACAATGACGCACCTGACCGAGGTGCGTCGTGACTGCGTGGTGGAACGTGACGATGGCATCGACCTGGATGCCTGGATCACACTGCTTCTGCAACAATGGTATGCCGACTTGCTGACCACCGCACCGGTAGAATGGCTACCCGTTGAGGACGTGAGTGCTGACGTGACGGTGACTGTCGACGCACATGGCGTGGTGACAGCAACAGTGCCGCTACAATGCGTAAGACCTGTGGAGTGGCGATTGGAGGGCTGGCACACAAGTGTGACACGTTTCTTGAGTCCGCAAGATCCGCTGGTCAAGCTACAATTGAACCCCTGGACGCGCGGCAACGTCTGTCGCCCAGCAGCCATCGACCACGGCGACCATCTAGTGCTCTACAGCGTGCTACTAGAGAGTGTTCCCGTTGTCACATTAGCACGCTGTGTGGTGCGTCCCGCCGATGGTCACTACCGTTTTCACCAGGCCGCCCTATCCACCTTGCCACCTGTTAATTAGTTTTCAGTTATCTGTTTCCCTTGGGCTGAGTTATTATCTCTAAACTATCAACTATAAACTCTTTAGGTGCTGGGCATAGATGCGGCAAGCGCAGGCGACGAGCACTGGGCACGGGCGGGCACGATAGTATTCTGCCGTACGTTCACTGGGGCGCGGCGGGTCAATCTGCCCGCTGCGTAGCCCCAGCAGTTCGGCACAGATAAGCGAATCATTTTCGGCCTTGAATGCTGCGGCTAGTTCTTGTACTAGGGCGTAGTTGCGTGTGCGGGCGTCTTGGTCTCCTATTGCGCTACCACACTCCAGTCCGGCAAGCATCGCCAGTCCTGACACGGCACCGCAGGTCATTCTCATCCTACCCATACCGCCTCCAAACGATGCCGCCATGCGCAATGCCGTGTCGATGTCAGCATCAGGAAACAGGTCTCTGAATGCCGCGACCACACTTTGGGCGCAGTTCAGCCCACTAAGGAAATGATAGCGACCCCGTTCGGCGCGTTCCTCGATGTTGATGTCCTCTAGATTATCCATTCTTAATTCTTAATTGTTAATTTGTCTTGTGTCATGCATTGCATATACTGCTGGATGATGGCCTTGAGCAACCGCTCCATGCTTTGTTGCTGGGCGGGAAGTGTCCCCACCAGATTGTGTTGCATCAGGCGGTCATCGAGGGCATAAAAACCTGTAGTGGATGTGCCGTCAAACTGCAGGACATAACCGCCCTGCACCAGTTGATAGACACCATTCAGGTAGTTCACTGCCCAGGTTTGTTCGGCAGGGGTGTTCAGCACATCCTTGCCGAATGCTACATAAGGGTGCGGGTATCCCAGCAGCGACAACACGGTGGGCAGGAAGTCAATCTGTTGCGCAACTTTGTCGACACAGCCAGGCTGTACTAGTTCGCCGCTGGGGTCATAGATTAGCATCGGTACGTTGAAGACCCCCAGATCGGTCTGGTATTCTGGATGGTCACTTTGGTTGGTATGGTCGCTGGTGAGCAGGAAGATGGTGTTCTTGAACCAGGGCTGTTTGCTCGCCTGTTCAAAGAACTTGCCCAGCGCCATGTCGGTATAGCGGATGCAGCGATGGATTTCTAGCGGGCCTGCGACGAAGTCTGACTCATATTGTTTGGGAACGATAAACGGATGGTGCGATGATGCGGTAAACACCGCCGTCATGAATGGCTCGCGCATCTCACTCATCTTCTGGCAGTAGAACTGCAAGAAGGGCTCGTCCCAGATGGCCCAGGTGCCGTCAAAGTCCTTGTCGCCGCCAAACCGCTTGTCCTGGTTGAACTCCGTGCGGCCGTAGTACTGCTGGAATCCAGTCGCACGCGCAAATGCCTGGAATCCCATACTGCTGTTCTGCGCGCCGTGGAAAAAGGCGGTCTGATAACCTTCCTGCGATAACAGTCCGGCAAAGCCGCTGACCTGGTTCATTGCGGCCGGCGTGACAAAGAACGGCTCGACAAACATCGGGATGCTCGAGAGAATCGAGGGCATGCCGTCGATGCTCTTGCGGCCGTTGCCATAGCTATAGGTGAATGTCAAGCTCTTCCGTGCAAGTGTGTCCATGCAAGGCGTGTAACCTTTATAGGCTCCCCCCTCCAGATCCTTGTTGAGTTCACCAAAGTATTCCTTTCCGAAACTCTCGACAATGAGCACGACGATATTCTTCTTGACAAAGGCCACCGAGTCGGCAGGTTGGTGAACGGGGGTATAGACCCTCTCCAATTCACTCTGGTCGCTATAGTAATCGGGCACATGGAACACATCCTTGCCAATGGTGCGGATGAGCGAGAAAGGTGTGTTCAGCACCAGAGCGGCATCCATTGGGCGGTTCACCCACTGCTTGGCATTGCTCACGGCAATAGGGCGTATCGCGGTCGTGAAGCCACCACGGATACCCGCCACTCCTAGCCATACCGACAGGAGCAGCGCCACGAGCATCAACAGGTCATAGCGCCACCACGACAGGCGACGATGGTCCAGTCGTGGCTGGCGGTAGAGCCACCACAGGGCAGCTATTAGAACCACGGCCAGCAATACCAGGTACCAGTGATGTAATGCCTCGCCCAAGATGATGCCCGCCAGATTGCCCTCGTTACCAAATTCTTTTATGACGGTCGAGGTAGTGCGGCGCAACGTGAAGGGGAAGTAGACAGCGTCGGCCAGGTTGACAATCAGCGCCAAGCCGTTGAGCACTACAAAGAGCCATCGGAGCACACGGTGGTAAGTGGGGCGTTCCTTGAAGTGTAAAGGTAGCAGCATCAGCACTACCCAAAGCATGTTGGTGTAGGCAATAGCCGAGGTGTCAAACTGTAGTGATCCCTTGATGAGGTCAGCCAAACAGCCCTGTAGAGCGGGCGAAAGCAACGACCAGTTCAGCCCCAAATACACCAGCCGTGCCAACGCATAGATGACATATACCATCAGCAGGTTGACGATAACCGCCCACAATGGGGCAAGGGACGAGGCATTCAGTTTTTTCATTGTACAATTAGGGACGGTTTTTCTTTACTACGCGACCATCTTTTACCTCGTAATCGCGGTTGAACTCTTCGCGGGTGCGTTTCCAGCGGTTGTGGCTCCATAGCCAGTACTGGGGCTCGCGGCGAATGGTGGCCTCAAGGCGACGGAAATACTCGTCGGTGATGGCAAACTCAGGCAGTGAGTTGGGTTCACAGGTGATGACTTGCACCTCGGCCTCGTAGTATCCTCGACGCACGCGTCGCGCATCGATGTAAATGACCGCCTGGTTGAGTTTGCGAGCGATGCGCTCCATGCCGGTAAACACAGGTGTGTCCTGGTTCATGAAGTCGAGCCAGTGATGGATGTTCCACCACAAGGGCACCTGGTCGCTGACGTATGCCAAGACAGTGGGGCGTCCTTCCTTGCGTTCTCGCAGCAGCCACCGCAAGGTCTCTTGCATGGCAACAGTTTGAGAACCCAGACGGTTGCGCAAGGTTCGCATCAAGCGGTTCACAACCGGGTTCTCCAATTCGTGTGAGACATGCCCGCAGGCGATATCATGACCCTCGAGCCAGATGGGATAGCATGTCATCCATTCCCAGTTGCAGTAGTGCCCCAACATGAATGCCACGTCCTGGCCTTCACTCAGGATCTCTTGAACCTTCTCTGCACCGTGAAATACCATGCGACGCTTGATGTTGTCAGGACGCATGGTGGCATACTTGACAATCTCGACGATAAAGTCGCAGAAATAGTGGTAGAATTTGTGCTTGAGATGTCGGCGCTCGGCATCCGACAGTTCTGGGAACGCATGGGCGAGGTTCTTGTCGATGACTTTGTGGCGATAGCGCAGCACATGCGCCACCAGCACATATAGCACATCGGCAAGCACATAGTGAAACCACATCGGCAACAGTGACGCCAGCCACCACAACCCGAAGAGCAGCCAATAAAGTATAGAATTGAGTACTGATTTCACTTTCATGGCTACAAAGGTAGTATAATTAATTGAGAATTGAGAATGGAGAATGGAGAATTCTGCTTGAATAGAGCTCGATTGTCAATTAAAAAAACTATTTTTGCAGCGCAATTAAACTGAACCAAGATGAAAAGACTCGTATTCACCCTTTGTTTGCTTGCTGTTATAGTTGCAGCGATGGCTCAAGACAGTACTTTAACCACATTCGATCCCGACTCAATATTCACGCTCACCGATGAAGACATCGAGCAAGAGCGGCTCGAAGCCAACAAGATTGTCACTGGCACCTGGCAGTATGACAAGCCCAGCGTGCAGGCCCAGGGGACGAGTGTGCTGGGCAAACTGGGCAAGCCATTAGCCAAGGGAAAACTCGCCAACAAACTCAACAAAGCGTACAAAAAATTGCAAATCAAAAAACGGTGGACATCGTTGCGACTCGACAACGACGGCACTTGGGTCATGACTGTCGCCGGTAAAGATATCAAGGGAAAATACAACTATAACCCCAGTCGAGAGAGCATCACCCTCAAATGGCATCTGGTGTCGGTCTCTGCCGATGCCGTGCGAGATGGCAAACACCTGCACTTACTCTTTGACACCGACCGCCTGCTCACACTCATGCGACTGATAAGTGGACTCAGCTCCAACGACACGCTGAAGGCGCTGGCATTCCTCAGCGAGAACTTAGACGATGTCAAGGTGGGTTTCCAACTCAAACAGAAGTAGCCACGAACTAAAGGGTCGTGGTTAATTTAAAACCCGAGGATGACGTTGGCGACGGTTTGGCCTACGGCGCGGAGGGTAGCGGGGTCAATCTGGTCGAGGGTGTCATGGGTGGTGTGCCAACCGTCAAAGAAGCCGGTTCCGCTATCGGGGCGCATGTCGATGATGTCAATGCAGGGGATGCCAGCGATGCGATTGACCATCACATGGTCATCGGTGATGGCTCCGCCTTGCTGAGTAACAAATAAACTGCCGAACCCCGCCTTGGCTGCGGTGTCCCAAACTAGACTCACCACGCCTTGGGCATACTGCAACGAAAAATACTCCTGCGCAAAGCGTGCGCCACGAGCTCCAACCATGTCGAGAAGGATGCCAAAGTTTGCCTTGTAGCCCGCCACATGCGGGTTATTGGCCCAATACTGTGTGCCTAACGCCCAGGAGTCCTCATCGCCGTCGGTTCCCCAATCCTCAGCATCGACCATCAGCAAGTCCACACCCACCTCGGGCCGTTGCTGTGACAGGATGCGTGCCAACTCTAGCATCACTCCCACACCGCTAGCGGCATCGTTAGCGCCCATCACGGGCTGTTTGTGATTTGCCTCATCAGAGTCATTGTCGGCCCAGGGACGGCAGTCCCAGTGCGCAAGTACGAGCACGCGGTCGGTAGCCTCAGGGTTAAATGTGCCCACTATGTTCTTGATGTTAAGTGTCTTGCCGTCAAATGTAGTGACTTGCGCTGGTTGCACGACAACAGTGTCGCACCATTGGCGCAATTGTGCGGTGAGCCACTGGGCGCATTGTTCGTGAGCGGGTGTGCCCGGTACGCGCGGCCCCATGTCGCACTGCAGCTTGACAAATTGGTAGGCACTGTCGGCATTGAACGTCACGGTTTTAGCGGTCTGCGACTCGTTGTCAGTGGCGGTTGTTGTGGCATTGTTGCCACTGCCACAGGCAGTCATCAAGACCAGTGCCAGTATAGCGGATGTCATCTTCATCTTTTCAGCGTTAAATCACGACAAAACCAACACCTACAATACCATTGACCGTACCCTTGAGCTCGTGGTTCATCCAGATGCGCGTGCAATAGGCATTAGTGTCTCGGTTATGTTCAACGGTCATCACATACACATCCGAGCCATATACAAGAGTCTTGGTGGCCTCGGCATCCACATTGCCATCGGCCTTCCAGTATGCCTTGGTGTCGTCGGTGTCGTTAGATGACGAAGTGGCCCAAACGGTAGGTACCAGATTTGTCCCATCATTGCGATAGCCGGCAATATAGATGTCGGTTCCTTTATGCGATATGGACAATGCCTTACCGCTTTTGTAGATATTCTGGTTCACCTCCTTATCCGAGAAGTTGACCGGCAGACTCAGTTGCCTCTCTTTGACCCAGAAACAAGGTGTGTATATCTCCGCTCCATTAACTACAGTCTTGTTATAGCCTGAAATATAATATGATACCGCCCCGCTGAGAGCAGCAACATCAATTGCGGTATAGTACTGCCCAACTTTGACTGCCTGGGGCACGTTTTGGGATGACAGTATCATTCCGCTGGAAGGGCCATTGCCAATAGCATAGTAGTCGTCAGCGTTAGCTGCTATATCCATTGCTGTTCCATTGGCCGAGATATTGGTGTTGTTATTGTTCTTGTAGACCGACCATAATCCATCATTTGCGACACCTACCACAAATAGATTGTCATAAGACCTAGAGATACAAGCGGTGTACCCCTGATTGTTGTCCAAATGCTTGGTCTGGCCATTCATCCAATAGGTCATCAGTTCGTCAGTTGTCTTGCCCGTAACATAGTAATCCTCGCCATGCATGGTCATGTCGGTAATCTCGGTACAGCCCGGCAGGGTGACATAGACACTGCCGTCTTTCATGTTATAGACTTTGCCGTTGTCGGCACCAATGAGCACCGTGCGGTCTTCTTCCATCTTAACTTGGATGGCGGTGCCGCCACCTGGAGTGGGTTCATCATCGCCACAACTGGCCAGCAAACCGGCCAGCAACAACATAGATATCGTCTTGAACTTCATAACAAAACAATTGTGCATTATGAATTATGCATTGTGCATTATCAAAGGGTCCCCTGCTCGATGCGGACACAGATGCGCTCAATCATGGCATCGTCCTTGTTCTTGTTCGGGTGGTACCCCTGCTTGAGGCTCACCCCGAAGAATTTGCCGAAGGTCTGCCAGAACCCCGCGCGGAACGTGCCCAGGAATGCCTTGATGATGTGGTAACTGTCTTGGTTCGTTTCGCGGTTAATGAGTTTGATGAGCATCTTGCCCTGACTCTTGGTCATCTTCTTCATTTGGGGCTTGTATTGCTTGAACAGCTGTTTCTCAAACTCGACCATATAAGCCTGTTTCTCTTTCTGGCTCTTATAGGTACCCATGTACTCGTAGGTCTCAAGCAAGGTCGAACTGATCAGCTTGGCATAGGGCAGGGTCTTCTTCACATCGCGCACCGTCTTCCAGTAGAATTCCTCCTCCTTCTTGTTGCGGAAACGCTCACGCGGATAGACGCGGATGGGGTTGAACACTAGCATCATCAGGGTGTCGCCACTCTCAGGCTCAATAAAGTGATAGTAGCCGGCAAATACCTTCTGCAAGGCCGAAGGTACCTCCATTTCATCGATGGCATCCTGTGCACGAGCACACGTGAAGCCCACCATCAACGTCATCACTATGAGCACAAAACGTTTCACGCCGCAAAAATAATACTTAAAATTAAGAATTTAGAATTACGAATTACGAATTAAGAATTATTATATGGTGGAGAATCTTGCTTCCCCGTCTTTAGGGGGGACTGAGGGGGCTTCCCTTTACTCCAGCGAACTGAGTAGGCCACTGTAAGCCACGCTAATTCCCAATTGCATGCCCTTAACGCTGGGCACGACAGCGTTGTGGCTGATGTGCGTCACCCAAGGGGTGATGCGCAGTGACGACCGCAATCGCTGCTGTGGCCCCATCAGGTCGGTATAGGCATCGTGCAGATGGATGTCCACGTCGAGCGAAGCAATCCAACTGAGCCGCCCCAGCGAGGTGTCGTAGTTACCAGTGATACTATAGTAGTCCTGCAGGTTCTCGTCTTTTTTCCACTCAATGTTGTTGAGTTTCCAGCTGTAGTAGCTATAGTAAATTCCGGCACATGGAGTGAGGCTCACCGCGCCCATCCGTGCCACAGTGTATCCCACTTGCAACGAGGTACCGATGTGCGAGGCGTTGGCGGCGGCATTGATCTGGGCATCGCGACCTTGTTCATCAAGGATACCATACATATTGGGGTTCTTAAATGACGGCTGGCAGTAGGTCACATCAGCCTTGAGCCGCAGTCGGTCGCGGTCAGCGGTAAGGCCGCCTGTGAATCCCACTGCACCCTTGAAGTTGTCGTTGAGCGTACCAGTGGTGGCGTGTGCGGCGACACCTGCCTGCAAGCCATAGCTCCAGCGGCTCATCTGGGCTGTCATGCCCATAGCCATGGCTATGCAAGCCACTATTGCAATTGTTTTCTTCATTGTCATGATAATTATCTAGAGATACTAGAAGTTCTAGATATTCTAGATATTCTAGACATTCTAGAGCATCTAGTTTTCTAGTTTACTAACGGCAAACAAGCCCACAGATTGTGTGACCGCATGGCCGCACAATGCTGTGGACTTTGTTTCTGTCAAGGAAGACAGCAGTCAACAGGTCGAGTTAACTATAAACTTTTAACTCTTAACTATTAACTACTTAAAGAAGCGGTTATACAGTCCCTGGAAGCCCTGTCCGTGACGAGCCTCGTCGCGTGCCATCTCGTGAACGGTGTCGTGGATGGCATCAAGGTTCTGGGCCTTGGCGAGCTTGGCGATGCGGAACTTGTCCTCGCAGGCGCCAGCCTCGGCGTTCATGCGCTTCTCCAGATTGGTCTTGGTGTCCCAGACCACCTCGCCCAGCAGCTCGGCGAACTTGGCGGCGTGCTCGGCCTCCTCCCATGCGTAACGCTTGAAGGCGTCAGCAACCTCGGGATAGCCCTCGCGGTCGGCCTGGCGAGACATTGCCAGATACATGCCCACCTCAGTGCATTCGCCCATGAAGTGATCCTTCAGGCCCTGCAGAATCTCGGGGTCAACGCCCTTGGCGACACCCAGGGTGTGCTCGGCTACAAACTTCAGACCCTCGTCCTCGTTCAGCTCTTTGAACTTCTCAGCGGGTACCTTACATTGCGGACATCTCTCGGGAGGCGTGTCACCCTCGTGGACATAGCCACAGACGGTGCAAATCCATTTCTTTGCCATAAAAAAAATAGTGGTTTAAATTGTTTAGTTATTAGTTGTTATTCTGATTTTCTGCAAAATTACAACGAATTGCGCAAACAACCAAATGCCACAACAATTTTTCACATTATTCTTTATCATTGTTCTCAAATTGCTCGAAAAGTCGTACCTTTGCCCCCATCTATGAAACGTATAGCAATATTGGCTTCGGGGAGCGGCACCAATGCCGAGAACTTGGTGCGCTACTTTGCTGGTCACCCCAGCATCGAGGTGGCTACCGTGATTTGTAATCGCCGACAGGCGGGTGTCTACGAACGTCTACGCCCGCTGGGTATCGAGGTGGAGCATTGGGGGAAGGAACATTGGCTCGATCCCACACATGTTACTGAGCATCTGCAGCGACTACAGGTTGACCTAGTGGTGCTGTCAGGGTTCCTCGCGGTGATACGCGAACCCATGCTCACAGCGTTCAAAGACCGCATCGTCAACATCCACCCATCGCTGCTACCGCGCCATGGCGGGCCGGGCATGTATGGTCATCATGTGCATGAGGAAGTGCTCGCCGACGGTGATGCTGAGAGCGGCATCAGCATCCACCTAGTGAACGAAAAGGTGGATGGCGGCACCATCCTGGCGCAGTTCACCTGCCCCGTCCTGCCCGACGACACACCCGACACCCTCGCGGCTCGCATCCACCCCCTGGAATACGCCCATTTCCCGCAAGTTATTGAACAATACTTAATCGAATAATAATGATGAGACAAGCTTTATTAATCTTATTATTGATGTTGTCGCTAACCATCTCGGCGGCAGACAACAAGACCCGCAAGTCAACCATACACCTCAAGAGTGGGGAATATGTGACAGGTGTCATCACACAACGCAACGACCAGACTGTCGAAATCCTCACCGATGGCGACATCAAGTATGTCTATACCACCGACGAGATTGACTACATCACCCATGAGTCGCGCAAGAAAAACTACGACACCAGCAAGTTCCGCGGCTTTGTTGACGTGGGCTACTCGCTGGGGTTCGGCGAGCCCCGCAACGACTATTGGTTGGTCGAGACCTCGTTCGGCTACCAGTTCAATACCCACTGGTATCTGGGTGCAGGCATCGGCATCCACAACTTCAGCGCCAAGGTTGACACCTACCCACTGCGCAACGATGTTGCTGTGCCCGAGCATAATGACCCCAACTGGGACTTCCCATTCATCCCCGTCTATGCCGAGGGGCGCTATAACTGGCGCAGCGAGACCCACGGAACGCCTTGGGCCAGTCTGAAGCTCGGCGCCAACACTTTCAACCACAGCGGGTTTTTCGCCTCGCCGTCGCTGGGCTACCACTTCGGCACGTCGCAGTATTTCTCGTTTAACATCGGCATCGGTTATGCCCTGCACACGGCGCACTACAAACTGTGGTGCACAGGCGACACTCCAGGTGCTATACCCGACAACAGCGGACACAGCTACCTCGACAAGACCGGCATCTTCCACAACGCCTTCATCAAATTCGGTGTGGAGTTCTGAATCCCTCACAAACCAATAAAGACAACTAGGACAACAGGTGACAATGTTTTTTTGTAGGCCGTAATAAAAAATTGTCGATATGACGCACCGTGAACTCCCTCATCCTCTCGTCGCCGCGATTCCCATCGTGGCGCTTATCGGTTTGCTGGTTGTGGTGATCATCCTCTTTGGCAGCGACTCGCTGATGGGCGGCAGCCAGACGGCATTGATATTTGGTTTTGCGGTATGCGTGACCATCTCGATGCTCTTCTACAAGGTGTCGTGGCAGACCTTCGAGCAGCAGATGGCTAAGACGATGAGCGGCATCTTTATCACCCTGATGATCTTGCTAGCGGTGGGTATGCTCGCTGGCTCATGGATGGTGAGCGGCGTGGTGCCCACACTCATCTACTATGGCGTACAGATTCTCTCGCCGCGTTTCTTCCTGGTGTGCGCTTGCGTAATCTGTTCGCTTGTATCGTTGCTCTCGGGCAGCTCGTGGACCACGATAGCCACCATCGGTGTGGCGTTGCTCGCCGTGGGTCAGGCATTGGGTGTGAGCACCGCCTGGACGGCTGGAGCGATTATCTCGGGGGCATATTTCGGCGACAAGATGTCCCCGTTGAGCGACACCACCATCCTGGCATCATCGGCAACGGGTGTCGACATCTTTGTCCACATCCGCTATATGATGTACACCACCGTCCCGGCATTGCTGTTGTCGTTGATTATCTTCACCATTGCCGGCCTGGGACATGGCACAGCAGGCGCATTGCATATTGAGCAGTATACCCAGGGGTTGTCCTCAACGTTCAACATCTCGTTGTGGACTTTGCTCGTGCCGGTGGCGACCGGTGTGCTGATTGCCCGCAAAGTGCCGTCACTGATAGTGTTGTTTGCCTCGGCGGTGATGGCGGGCATCGTGGCGATCATCCTTCAACCACACATCCTCACACAGATTGCCGGCGACCCATCGTTGGGCAAGGCCGCGGCAATGACGCGCGGACTGGTAATCTCTTACTATGGCTCCACCTCGGTCGACACGGGGTTTGCCGCACTCAACGAATTGGTGTCAACGCGCGGCATGACCGGCATGCTCAACACCATTTGGTTGATTATCTGCGCCATGTGTTTTGGTTCGGCGATGGTGGCAAGCGGCATGCTTGAGAGCATCACGCGAGTGATTATCCGCTGGGTGCGCTCGCGTTTCACCCTGGTAGGGTCGACCGCACTTACAGGATTGTTCCTAAACCTAACCACGGGCGACCAGTTCATCAGCATCGTACTGGGTGCCGACATGTTTCGCGAGGTGTACAAGCAGGAGGGCTATGAGCTGCGCCTGCTCAGCCGCACCACCGAGGACTCGGCGACGGTGACCTCGGTGCTGGTGCCGTGGAACACCTGCGGCATGACGCAAGCAACCGTGCTGGGCGTGCCCACGTTAGTATATCTGCCATACTGCTTCTTCAACCTCTTGTGTCCATTGATGACCCTGCTCATCGCCGCCTTGGGGTGGAAGATTGCGCCCCCCTCAATCCCCCCTAAAGAGGGGGAATATATAGACTTTAGTCGTTAGACCTTAGACTTTAGTCTACTTGTGCGCAGCGCGGTCTCAACTATAAACTATCAACTATCAACTATTAAACGACTCATTACATTCCTGAAGAATTGGACATTGCCCAGTGCGATTGTCATTGGAACTGTTCTGTATCTGGTGTTCGCTTATGTGCCGGCACTGGACAGTGCGGCGCGTTTCTTTGACCCGATTTTTGATGCCATTTTCCCTTTGTTCATGGCATTGATTCTATTTGTCACGTTTTGCCGCATCGACTTCCACCGCATGCGCCCAACGGCATGGCACATGTGGATAACAGGTTTACAACTGGCGCTGGTGGCACTTGTGACAGGTGCCATCATGTCGACGGGCATGACTGGCAACGACCTAGTAGTGATGGAGAGCATCCTCACGTGCATCATCGCGCCAGGAGCGGCTGCGGCAGCCGTCGTGACCGCAAAGCTGGGCGGTGACCTTGAGTCGCTGACGACCTATACGTTTATCTCCAACTTCGTTACCGCACTCATGGTGCCACTGATATTCCCGATGATTGACCAAGGGGTGGACATCAGTTTCTGGGCGGCATTCTTCTCTATATTATATAAGGTTTGTATGGTATTGCTCGTACCTATGGGTGCCGCATACATTGTAAAGCACTTCGCGCACCGCCTGCATTCATGGATTTTGAGTGTTCCCGACCTCTCATTCTATCTATGGGGCATATCGTTGACCATCGTCACAGGATCGACTCTCAAGTATATCCTCCATGCCGGAACCACGCCAGGCTTTGTGTTTACTTTGGCAATCATCTCGTTGGTGCTCTGCTTCGTGCAGTTCGCGCTTGGGCGTTATGTGGGGCATTTCTTCGGCACCACGCTGGAGGCCGGGCAGGGGTTGGGACAAAAAAACACGGCTTTCGCCGTGTGGATTGCCTATACCTACTTGAACCCGCTATGTTCGGTGGGTCCCGGTTGCTACATCTTGTGGCAGAACGCCGTCAACTCCATCGAGATTTGGCATAGCAATAGGGAAAAGTGAAGAGTGGAGGGGGAAGAGTGCTTTTCACTTTTCACTTTCCACTCTCCACTTTCTTACTCTCCACTTTCTTGCTCTCCACTAAAACTCCTCGCCGGCGAGGAAGGTGCGACGGATGATGGGGGTGGTGTAGGCGTAGGGTATGAAGTCTACGCTGGGTAGTGGCTCAGTGATGAAGAAGTTCGCCACCTTGCCCTTTGCGATGGAGCCGTAACTGTCGCTGATGCCCATGGCATAAGCACTGTTGATGGTCGCCGCATTGATGGCTTCGGCGGGTTGCAGCCGCATCTTGATACACGCCAACGATACGGCAAACTTCATGTCGCCCGACGGCGTGGAGCCAGGGTTGTAATCGCTGGCGATGGCTACACCCAGTCCAGCCTCAATCATCTTGCGGGCTGGCGCGAACGGCATATTCAGGAAGAACGATGTACCGGGCAATGCCGTGGGCATCGTCTCGCTGCCGCGCAGCAACTCGATGTCGCGGTCGGTCATGCTCTCCAGGTGGTCGACCGAGAGTGCGCAATGCTTGACCGCAACCTCCACGCCGCCACTGTCGGCAAGCTCCTGGCCGTGAATCTTGCCTCGCATGCCATAGTCCAACGCCTTCTCCAAGATGCGTCCTGTCTCCTCGGGGGTGAAGAAGCCCTCGTCGCAGAACACGTCCACATAGTCGGCGAGGTGTTCCTGTGCCACGGCGGGCAACATCTCGTTGATGAGCATGTCAACATAGTCGGCTTGCCTTCCAGCATAGGCGCGTCCCACTGCATGGGCGCCCAGGAAGGTGCTCACCACGCGCAGGCGAGTGTTCTGCTGGATGCGCCGGATAACGCGAAGCATCTTCAGCTCGTCCTCGGTGTTCAGGCCATAACCACTCTTGATTTCGATGGCACCCGTGCCCTTGGCAATAACCTCCCGCACACGGTGCATGGCCTGCTCGTACAGCTCGTCCTCGCTCATGGCGTGCAGGCGATCGGCGCTGTTGAGGATGCCGCCGCCACGACGAGCAATCTCGGCATAGCTCAAGCCATTGATTTTGTCTACAAACTCCTGCTCGCGGCTGCCGGCATAGACGATATGGGTGTGCGAGTCGCACCAACTGGGCAGCACCATGCCGCCCTCGGCATCGACCACAATCATTGTGTCATCCTCGAGCAGGATGATGTCGTCTTCTTCACCGAAATCGATGATGACACCGTCCTCGACCAGCACCCAAGCCTGGTCAATGCAGTTCAACTGGCGCATCTGCGCCCCCTGGCGTCGGGTCAACCCATCTTCGTCGATTCCCGCCAATGTCCCTATATTCTTGACTAATAGTGTCATTTGCGTAGGAATTTAATGGCGGCTTCGATATGGGGATACATCACGTCATCGTCAAGGATAAATGGCACCACCTTGCGGAAGTCGGCGTGCAACTGCTCAATGACAGGCGAAGACTTGAGCGGACGACGAAACTCCAGTGCCTGAGCGGCGTTGAACAACTCAATGGCCAGCACGCGCTCGGTGTTGAATACCACCTTATAAAGCTTGATGGCAGCATTAGCACCCATACTCACCAGGTCTTCCTGGTCCTGGCACGAAGGGATGCTGTCGGTGCTTGATGGCATGGCTAGCGACTTGTTCAGGCTCACCACACTGGCGGCGGTATATTGCGTAATCATGAATCCGCTGTTCAGACCCGGGTTGGCAACCAGGAAGTCGGGCAAACCGCGCGTGCCGCTTACCAAGCGATAGATGCGGCGCTCGCTGATGTTCGCCAGTTCGCTCAGCGCCATAGCCAGGAAATCCATCGGAAGGGCAATGGGTTCGCCGTGGAAGTTGCCTGCACTGATGATGAGATCCTCGTCGGGGCAGACGGTGGGGTTGTCGGTGGCACTGTTGATTTCGGTCTCAATCACGCTCTTGACATAGCGGATGGTGTCCTTGACGGTGCCATGCACCTGTGGCATGCATCGGAACGAGTAGGGATCCTGCACATGCACCTTGGGCTGGCGAATCAGTTCGCTGCCCTGGAGCAACCCCTTGATGCGAGCCGCGGTCTCGAGTTGGCCCTTGTGAGGACGCACCAGATGGACGGCCTCGGTGAACGGCTCGATGCGGCCGTCGTAAGCCTCAAGCGACATCGTGCCAATGCGGTCGGCCCAGTCACTCAGTTCCTGTGCGCGCAGCACGGCCCACACGGCAAACGCGCCCATGTTCTGTGTTCCGTTGAGCAACGCCAACCCCTCCTTGCTGGCCAAGTGGATGGGTTCCCAACCCTTGGCCCGCAGCATCTCGGCACTGGTGAAGACCTTGCCGTCCATCTCCACCTCGCCCAGTCCCACCAGCGGCAAGCACAGATGAGCCAGCGGCACCAGGTCGCCCGAAGCACCCAGCGAACCTTGGCGATAGACAATGGGACAGATGCCCTCGTTGAAGAAGTCAATCAGTCGCTCCACGGTGTCGAGTTTGCAGCCTGAGTAGCCATAGCTCAGCGACTGCACCTTGAGTAGGAGCATAATGCGTACAATCTCGTTGGGTACACGCTCTCCCACGCCGCAAGCATGTGACTTCATCAGGTTGATTTGCAGCTGCGACAGTTGATCCTGACTTACACTCACCTTGCACAACGAACCGAAGCCCGTGGTCACGCCATAGACCGGCACAGGGCTGTTGGCGATTTTCTCGTCCAGATACTGGCGGCAGCGGATGATGCGCGCACGGGCATCGTCGCTCAGCCGCAACTTCATATTTCTCTCGATAATTTCGCCGACACGCTCCACGCTCAGATGCTCGGCGCTAATCTCATGAATCATAGGTTATGTTAATTAGTCGGTTCTTGGATGAGAGTTAGATTGATGTGCTGTCAAGAAGGTCATCATCGACCAGGTTGGGCATGGTGACCTGCAGGCCGGGGGTGCGCTCCATCTCGCGGCGGATGGCATCCATCGAACCCTTGTTGCGTGCCCACGAGCGACGGGCGATGCCGTTGTTCACATCCCACAACAGCATCTGGCGGATGCGGCGGTCGGCGGCCTCACTACCGTCAATCACCATACCGAAGCCACCGTTGATGACCTCGCCCCATCCTACACCGCCACCATTGTGGATGCTTACCCAGGTGGCACCACGGAACGAGTCGCCGATGACATTCTGTACTGCCATGTCGGCGCAGAACTGGCTGCCGTCGTAGATGTTGCTGGTCTCGCGGAACGGCGAGTCGGTGCCACTGACATCGTGGTGGTCACGACCCAAGACGATGGGACGTGTGATTTCGCCGCGGCGGATGGCATCGTTAAACGCCAGCGCGATGCGCGTGCGCCCCTCGCTGTCAGCATAGAGGATGCGCGCCTGAGAACCCACCACTAGGTGGTTCTTACCTGCCTCGCGAATCCAGTGAAGGTTATCGGCCAACTGCCCCTTGATGTCCTCGGGAGCGCTCTGCAGCATGTCGTCAAGCACCTCGGCGGCGAGGCGGTCGCTCACCTCCAAGTCGTGCGGGTCGCACGAGGTGCATACCCAGCGGAACGGGCCGAAGCCGTAGTCAAAGAACATCGGGCCCATGATGTCTTGTACATAGCTCGGATAGCGGAAGTGCGTCTCGTCCTTCATGATGTCGGCACCGGCACGGCTCGCCATGAGCATGAAGGCGTTGCCATAGTCAAAGAAGTACATCCCCTTGGCGGTAAGACGGTTGATGGCGGCCACCTGACGGCGCAATGAAGCGAAGACGGCCTCCTTGAACTGATCAGGTTGCTCGGCCATCATCACCTTCGATTCCTCGAGGCTGTAGCCTACGGGGTAGTAGCCGCCGGCATACGGGTTATGCAGCGAGGTCTGGTCGCTGCCCAAGTCCACATGGATATCCTCATCGGCCAAACGCTCCCACAGGTCTACGATGTTGCCGACGTAGGCCATCGACACCACGCGGCGCTCAGCGACGGCCTTGCGGATGGCAGGAATCAATTCGTCAAGGTTCTCATGCAACTCGTCCACCCAACCTTGGTCGTAGCGCTTGCGTGCCGCCAGCGGATTGATTTCGGCGATGACGCTTACCACACCGGCGATGTTGCCCGCCTTAGGCTGTGCGCCGCTCATGCCGCCCAATCCAGCGGTGACGAACAATGGGATGCGCTTCTCGCGCTCTGCGCCCATGACCTTGCGGGCGGCGTTGAGTACGGTGATGGTAGTGCCGTGAACGATGCCCTGCGGACCGATATACATGTAACTGCCGGCGGTCATTTGGCCATACTGGCTCACGCCGAGGGCGTTCATGCGCTCCCAGTCATCGGGCTTGCTATAGTTGGGGATGACCATGCCGTTGGTGACCACCACGCGGGGTGCGTCCTTGTGCGAGGGGAAAAGTCCCAACGGGTGACCGCTGTACATTACCAAGGTCTGCTCGTCGGTCATCTCGCTCAGGTACTTCATCACCAGGCGGTATTGTGCCCAGTTCTGGAACACAGCGCCGTTGCCACCGTAAGTGATCAGTTCGTGCGGGTGCTGCGCCACGGCCTTGTCCAGATTGTTCTGGATCATCATCATGATGGCTGCGGCCTGACGGCTATTGTGCGGATACTCGTC